>NZ_JBMDJI010000077.1:0-2775 GCF_057809115.1 Pseudomonas sp. FG47 | reverse complement strand
TACGCAAGAACTCCGCTCGGCCTCCTGAAGTCGCAATTTGTGTTGCCTGAACTATCGCGCGCTTAGAAGCAAAATCAAAAGCGGAGCAAGAGCAAGAGCAAGAAGTGCATCGACAAGTCACCGTATTTAATACTTAAACCAACAAACCCTATCCAAATGACAACTTAGCGAATCGGCCACGGGCACCTCAACCTGGATTAAGCGCAGTCACGTTCCTTGATGCAGATCAACAGACAGTCTCACGCCCTTGATTCACCACTTACCTATGCTAGAAGTACTGGACCAGTGGCTACTTACAAGGATGAGAAAACCACTGTCAGCACGTAAAAATCGTATTTAATCAATATCCAAAGACAAGGATGTCATATGAAAATCATCGGACTCTCCGGAATACTGCCATCACGCCGCGTCAGCAACCAGGACGTGATCAACCTGGTCGAGGAACATTCCAGACGCACCTTCCAGGATGACCTGCCGAAAACGTTGAAAACCATCGGCAAGTTACTGGAAAAAAGTGGCAGCGACACACGCCATTGGCTGGCAGCCGACGAGAAACCCATGCAGTTGATGGAAACCGCCTTCGACGCCGCCCTGGCTCAAGCCAATATCAGCAAGGCCGACCTGGACCTGCTGGTCTATCCCAACGTCACCCGCGGTTTTATCGAGCCCGCCAACAGCACCTTCATCGCCAAGGCCCTGGGCCTGAACTGCCGCAACTTCGACGTGGTCGACGCCTGCAACGGCTGGGTGACAGCCATGGACGTCATCAACAGCAAGATGCAAGCGGGTGAAATCCGCTACGCCGCCATTGTCAACATGGAGTTCGGTATGTCGGCGGGCGGGCCGGTGATGCCCAAGAACTTCTCGCTACAATCGCCGGCCGAACTGGCCTACAAGTTTCCGAGCTTTACCATCGGAGAGGCCGCCGTTGTCACCATCCTCAGTAACGAAGCAACGGACAACTTCAAGTTCTCGTACATCAACCGACCTGACCTGAGTGACTTGTCGACAATCTCGTTGCCGGACTGGAAACTGTTCTGCAACGAGGCGGACATCGCCAAGATCGAACCTACCGGTGGCCAGTATCAATTCAACTCCTATGCCGCCGCCCTGCACGAAGATGGTCGCAACGAAGCGATAAAAGTGTTCAACATGCAAAAACTCTCGGCGGACGATGTGCACAAAGTGTTCATCCATACCGGCTCGCCAAAGATGTGGGAACATATTGGCCAGATGATCGGCGTCGATCACAAGTTGCATCACGTCGGGCACAAGACCGGCAACATCATTACCGCGTCGATTCCCTTCGGCATCTTTGATGCGATGAGCCGGGGCGAAGCCGAGCAAGGTCAGTTCTGCATGGGTTGGGCAGGCAGCGGCGGGATGGTGTTCTCGGCCCTGTCGTTCACCTTGTAGGACACATCCGCGCACCTACCGCCAACGGCGGTAGGTCGCCGCAAGCTCATCCCAGCGTATGCCACTCGCGCTTGTCCCGCGCCAACAGCTCGTCACCGGCCTCGGGGCCATCCTCTCCCGCCGCATACTCATGCACCTCGCCACCCTCGGCCGCCCAGGCATCGAGGAACGGCTGCACGGCACGCCAACCGTTCTCGATATTGTCGGCGCGCTGGAACAGGGTCTGGTCGCCGGTAAGGCAGTCGTAGATCAACGTCTCGTAGCCGGTCGCCGGGGTCATCTTGAAGAAGTCCTTGTAGGCAAAGCCCAGCTCGACATTCTCCATCACCAGCTCCGGCCCCGGGCGCTTGGCCTGCAGGTCGAACCACATGCCTTCGTTGGGCTGGATCTGGATCTTCAGGTAGTTGGGCTTGGGCCGCTCCAGCTCGCTTTCACGAAACTGCGCATAGGGCGCTGGCTTGAAGCAGATGGCGATCTCGGTGTCGCGCACGCTCATGCGCTTGCCGGTGCGCAGGTAGAACGGCACCCCCGCCCAGCGCCAGTTGTCGATCATCACCTTGAGCGCGACATAGGTCTCGGTCTGGCTGTGCGGGGCGACATTGGCCTCCTCGCGGTAGCCGGGCAGTTTCTTGCGGCCCTGCTTGCCGGCGCCGTACTGGCCACGCACGGAATTGCGCAGGGCCATCTTCTGCGACCAGGGGCGAATGGCGCCGATCACCTTGGCCTTTTCACCGCGCACCGCATCGGCGCCGAAGGCCGCCGGCGGCTCCATGGCGACCATCGCCAGCAGTTGGAACAGGTGGTTGGGCACCATGTCGCGCAGGGCGCCGGTGTTGTCGTAGAACGCCCCGCGCGTCTCGACGCCGACGGTTTCGGCGGCGGTGATCTGCACGTGGTCGATGTAATGATTGTTCCAGAACGATTCGAACAGGCCGTTGGAGAAACGGCTGACCAGGATGTTCTGCACGGTTTCCTTGCCCAGGTAATGGTCGATGCGGTAGATCTGCCGTTCGTTCATCACCTTGAGCAGGCAAGCGTTGAGCGCTTCGGCGCTGGCAAGGTCAGTGCCGAAGGGTTTCTCCACCACCACCCGGCGAAAGCCGCCGCCCGACTCGTCGAGCAGGCCGGCGTCACCCAGGCGCTGGGCCACCTCGGGGAAGAAGCGTGGCGAGGTGGCCAGGTAGAAGATGGCATTGCCATGGCCGGTTTTAGCGATGCGCCGAGCCAGGGCCTGGTAAGTCTCGGGGTCGAGGAAGTCGCCGGTCTGATAGTCCAGGCGCTTGGCCAGGCGCGCCCAGAGCTTTTCGTCCAGGCACTTGGCACTCCCTTCCCCGCCCTTGTCGCGGGGGGGGGGGGGGG
>NZ_JBMDJI010000076.1:0-2979 GCF_057809115.1 Pseudomonas sp. FG47 | reverse complement strand
AAGATTCATTTCGCAAAACCCCTATCTGCGTGAGCAGGTAGGGGTTTTGTCTTTGTGGCGCAAAAATACTGTGCGCTCCTACAGGGGGGCGCTCGCCGCTGTTGCTGGGCCCTTTTCCTATGCAAGCCAACAGCCCATAGCTATCATGCCAGCCTTATTCAAAGTCGAGACTGGCATGCTGAAGTTGTTGAATCTCCTCAAGGATGGTCGGTTCCATTCCGGAGAAGCCCTGGGGGCCGCCCTTGGGGTGAGCCGCAGCGCCGTTTGGAAGCAGCTGCAGCACCTCGAGAGTGAACTGAACCTGACCATCCACAAGGTCCGCGGCCGTGGCTATCAATTGGCGGCGCCGTTGAACCTGCTCGAGTCGCAGGCGATCGCTGGCTTCGCCGAGGGTGAGCAGTGGCCGCTATTCATCCACGAGACCATCGACTCCACTAATGCCGAAGGACTGAGACTTGCCGCAGCTGGGCAAGTTGCTCCGTTCCTGGTGTTGGCCGAGCGACAAAGCGCCGGTCGTGGTCGGCGTGGGCGGCACTGGGTCAGTCCGTTCGCTGAAAACCTCTATTACAGCCTGGTCCTGCGCGTTGATGGCGGTATGCGTCAACTTGAAGGGCTGAGCCTGGTGGTGGGGTTGGCGGTGATGCGCACGCTGCAGGCGTTCGGTCTCAAGGATGTCGGCCTGAAATGGCCAAACGACGTCCTGGTCAAAGGCCGGAAGATCACCGGAATCCTGCTGGAATTGGTCGGCGACCCTGCCGATGTCTGCCATGTGGTGTTGGGGATCGGTGTCAATGTGAATATGCAGGCCAGTGAAGGCATTGATCAACAATGGACCTCGATGCGCGCCGAGTCGGGCCAGACCGTCGACCGTAACCGCTTGGTCGCCTTGCTCAGCCAGCAGTTGCAGCGTGAACTGGCCCGTCACCGGCGTTACGGGTTTGCCGCGTTCCAGGAGGAATGGGAGCAAGCCCATCTCTGGCAAGGGCGCAAGGTGTCGTTGGTCGCCGGGACTACCCGCATCGATGGGGTGGCGCGGGGCGTGGATGGCCAGGGCGGTTTGCGTCTTGAGGTCGACGGTGTGGAAAAGAGCTTCAGCGGTGGCGAGCTCAGCCTGAGGTTGCGTGATGATTCTTGAGCTCGATTGTGGGAACAGCTTTATAAAGTGGCGTGTGATTCACAGTGCCGATGCCGCCATCACCGGTGGCGGTATTGTCGACTCGGACCAGGCGCTGCTGGCTGCGGTTGCAGGGCTCGGTGACGTGCCTCTGGTCGGTAGCCGAATGGTCAGTGTACGCAGCGAGGAAGAGACCTCGGCATTATGTGCATTGATCAAGGATCGCTTTGCGGTCGCCGTGAGCGTTGCCCAGCCGGTCCAGGAAATGGCCGGCGTTCGCAATGGTTATGACGACTACCAGCGCCTGGGCATGGACCGTTGGTTGGGGGCGCTGGGCGCTTTTCACCTGGCCAAGGGGGCCTGCCTGGTCATCGATTTTGGCACAGCGGCCAAGGCGGACTTCGTTGCGGCCGATGGCGAGCACCTGGGCGGCTATATATGTCCAGGCATGCCGTTGATGCGCAGCCAGTTACGCACCCATACCCGGCGCATTCGTTATGACGACGCTTCCGCCGAGCGGGCGCTGAACAGCCTTGCCCCGGGGCGCTCTACCGTTGAGGCGGTCGAGCGGGGTTGCGTGCTGATGCTGCAAAGTTTTGCTCGCGCGCAGATCGAGCAGGCCAGGGCACTATGGGGCGATGACTTCACGGTGTTCCTCACTGGCGGTGATGCGCCCCTGGTGCACAAGGCCGCTCCCCAGGCGCGTATCGTCCCGGACCTGGTATTCGTTGGCCTGGCCATGGCCTGCCCATTGAACTGAGGTGCCTATGCGCTGGTTGTTTCTTCTATTGGTCGTGCTGAACGTCTTCTATTATGTCTGGCACCAGCAGGAAGCGCCCCTCAAGGTGAAGGAAGTCGCGCCGCTTTCGCTGTACAAGGGCAGTCAGCAGGAAATTCGCCTGCTGCGCGAAACCGGAGTCGCGGCGCCGGCCAGACGCCGCGATGAATGCCTGGTTGTCGGTGGCCTGGCGCAACGTGAACAGCTCGAGGCACTGCGTCAGCGCCTGTTGAGCCTTGATATCGCTGCGGTGGCGGTCGCGGGGCAGCTGCCGGGGGCCGATGGTTTCTGGCTCAAGGTAGCCCCTGAAAGCGAGCGTTTGCTGGACCCGGCAGTGCTCTCGACTCTTTCCAAGGATTTCAAAGACTTAAAACACAAAATTATTTTCTGCGAAGGTATTGCAACTGCTGAATAGCTTGATAGAATGGCGCCCGCTTCACAGGGAACACCACTGCGGTGGTAGAGCTGGAGGCGGTGTCAAAGCAGCTAAGTTTCAGATTTGATTGAAAAAATTTGAAAAAACGCTTGACACTAGGACGGCAGACAAATAGAATGCCGGCCACATCTGGAGGGATTCCCGAGCGGTCAAAGGGGACGGACTGTAAATCCGTTGCGAGAGCTTCGAAGGTTCGAATCCTTCTCCCTCCACCAGTTTTAGCGAGAGCCGCAAGCTCCGCGGGTATAGTTTAGTGGTAGAACCTCAGCCTTCCAAGCTGATGATGCGGGTTCGATTCCCGCTACCCGCTCCAAGTTTGCAGGGTTTTGCACAAAGTGTTTCGCTCTTGTAGCTCAGTTGGTAGAGCACACCCTTGGTAAGGGTGAGGTCAGCGGTTCAAGTCCGCTCAAGAGCTCCATATAGACAAAGGCAGATATGAGAATATCTGCCTTTGTTTTATCAGCGGTAAGTCTATTTCTTCTGCGGAGGATGTATCGATGGCTAAGGAAAAGTTTGATCGTTCCCTACCTCACGTTAACGTCGGCACTATCGGCCACGTTGACCACGGTAAGACCACTCTGACTGCAGCGCTGACTCGCGTCTGCTCCGAAGTTTTCGGTTCGGCCGTCGTTGAGTTCGACAAGATCGACT
>NZ_JBMDJI010000075.1:0-4648 GCF_057809115.1 Pseudomonas sp. FG47 | reverse complement strand
AAGAACTCCACTCGGCCTCCTGAAGTCGCAATTTGTGTTGCCTGAACTATCGCGCACTTAGAAGCAAGAGCAAGGGCACAACAGCAACAGCAACAAAAGCGAATCAGTTGCCGCGCGGATGCATGCCCCTGATGCCACGGTTCAAAGTTTCAGGGCCTGACCTTCTTCAGTTCGTTCAACAACCCCATCAACTGCTCCAACTTGTCGCTGCCAAACTGCCGCTGGATCTCCTGGTAATTGCGCTCCATCTCCTCGCTCATCGCCAGAAACGCCTGCTGCCCACGCACGGTCAGGCTGATGAAGATCCGCCGCTGGTCCTCCGGCGACTTGCGCCGCCCCACCAGGCCATCGCGCTCCAGGCGCTTGAGCACCCCGCTCATGCTCGGTTTGAGAATGCACGCCAGGTCCGCCAACTGGTGGCTCTCCAGCTCGCCCTGCTGGCGCAGGATGCGAATCACCCGCCATTGCTGTTCGGTCAGGTCGTGGGCATTGAGGGCCGGCCGGAAGAACGCCATGGTCGCTTCGCGGGCCTGCAACAAGGTCAAGGTCAGTGAGGGTCTAGGTTGAGTCATCAGGATAAAGGACTGGTTTTATTAAGATATTAATAAAGTGAAAACCATTTGCCCCCACCCTGTCCAGCCCCGTCGCAACCCGGCGCCCGCCTGAACGGTTCAGCGCAACCCCGCCTGGCGCAGGCGGTACTCCCCCGGCGTGGTACCGGCATGCCGCTGGAAGAACCGGCTGAAGTACGCCGGGTCCTTGAACCCAAGCTGGTAGCAAATCGCATTGGCCGACCCACCGGAATACAGCAGCAGCCGCCGCGCCTCCTGCATCAACCGCTCGAACACCAGGCGCTTGGACGGCAAGTCGGCGATACGCCGGCACACATCGTTCAGACGCGCCTCGGTCACCCCCAGCGCCGCCGCGTACGCCGGTAGCGTCCAGTGGTCCAGGTAGTGGCGCTCGATCAGCTCGTTGAAGCGGCGGAACACCTGCAAGTCCTCGTGCCGCGCCGGGTTGGCCGGCAACGCATTGGCGCTCAGGCGCAACAGGCTGATCATCACCAGCCGCGCCAAGTCCTGCAGTGCCGTGCCCTGCCCCACCTGGCCCTGGCCGACCTCGCTGCCCAACAGGTCGAACAACTGCTCCAGGCGCTGCGCCTGCTCGCCTGCCTGGCCCTGCAACTGCCCCAGGGCGACACAGGCCGGGGCCAGTTGCGGGTTGCTGCCTAGCCCTGGCTCAGCCTGCAACAACTGCCAGACCAGTTGCTGGCTCACGGTCAGCACATGGCCGTCGGCGTCCGCCTCGGTGACGAAGGCATGTGGGATGGTCGGCGGGGTCAGGAAGAACATCGGCCCGGCCTCGTGGAACCGCTGGTCGTCGAGCAACACCCGCACGCTGCCGCTCTTGACGTAGTGCACCTGGAAGCACCGGTCATGGCGATGCACCGGCATGTTGCGGCCGAAGAACCCGGCCAGGTTGCCGAGCCGGTCGTAGTGCACCTCGCTGTCGCTGTAACGCTGGTCGTAGACCTGCCCGATATTGATGTTGGGGATCGGCTGTCGCGCTTTCATTATTGTTCTCTCGCCGGTTGGACTGCCCGCGATCGCCGCCTTGGCAGTGTCGATGCCTTGACGATCGTTAACATATTAAATATAACGTTAACACATTAACAAAAACACCATGAAGCATACCCCCATGCTTCGCAGAGCGCAGGAGAAAAGCATGAGCCGTGCCTTGCACGAGGTCGCCAGCGGCAGCCTGTTCGGCGTCGCCCTGAACTACCAGGGCCTGCTGCAGCAGCACCTGGCGTCCTTCCATGAAGCGCCCTACCGGCAACCGCCGGTCAAGCCGGTGCTGTTCATCAAGACCCCCAACACCCGTAACGGGCATGGCCAGGCCTTGACCTACCCCTCGGGAGTCGAACGCCTGCAACCCGGCCCCGCCCTGGGCGTGGTGATCGGCAAGGACGCCAGCCGCGTGAGCGTGGCCAAGGCCCTGGAACATGTGGCCGGCTACACCCTGGTCAACGAGTTCAGCCTGCCCGAGGACAGCTACTACCGCCCGGCGGTCAAGGCCAAGTGCCGCGATGGCTTCTGCCCGCTGGGGCCAGCACTGGTACCGGCGGCGCAGGTCGCCAATCCTGATGCGCTGGGTATTCGCCTGTGGGTCAACGGCGTGTTGCGCCAGCACAACAACACCGCCAACTGCGTGCGCGGCGTCGCCCAGTTGATCGCCGAGATCAGCGAGTTCATGACCTTGCATGCCGGCGACGTGCTGATCACTGGCACCCCGGAAGGCCGCGTCGATGTGTTGCCAGGCGATCAGGTGACGGTCGAGATCGACGGCCTTGGCCAGCTCAGCACCCCTATAGTCGCCGAACGAGGACTCGCCCGATGAAGCATGCCCGTATCCAGTTCGACGGTCAGGTCCACGCCGTCACGGTCGAAAACGACCACCTGCGCCTGGCCGATGGCCGCCTGGTCCACCAAGACCAGGTGACCTGGCTGCCACCTGCCACCGGCAGCATGTTCGCCCTGGGCCTGAACTACGCCGACCACGCCGCCGAGCTGGCCTTCACCCCGCCCACCGAGCCGCTGGCGTTCATCAAGTCGCCCGGCACCTACACCGGCCACAACCAGATCACCTGGCGCCCGGACAACATCAAGTACATGCACTACGAGTGCGAACTGGTGGCGGTGATCGGCAAGCCGGCGCGGAACGTCAAGCGTGAGGACGCCCTCGCCTACCTGGCTGGCTACACGGTGTGCAACGACTACGCCATCCGCGACTACCTGGAAAACTACTACCGGCCCAACCTGCGGGTGAAAAACCGCGATGCCAGCACTCCGGTCGGCCCGTGGATCGTCGATGCCGCCGATGTGCCAGACCCGTCGAACCTCACATTGCGCACCTGGATCAACGGCGAGCTGAAACAACAAGGGACCACCGCCGACATGATCTTCGACATCCCCTACCTGATCGAATATTTCTCCAGCTTCATGACCCTGCAGCCCGGCGACATGATCGCCACCGGCACCCCGGAGGGCCTGGCCGACGTGGTGCCGGGCGACGAGGTGGTGGTCGAAGTGCAAGGCGTCGGCCGCCTGGTCAACCGTATCGTCAGCGAAGCCGAGTTCTTCGCCCGTAAAGCACAAGAGGCAACAGCATGATCAAGCACTGGATCGATGGCCGCGAAGTCGCAAGCCGCGACACCTTCGTCAACTACAACCCCGCCACCGGCGAGGCCATTGGCGAAGTCGCCAGCGGCGGCGCCGAGGAAGTCGCCCAGGCCGTGGCCGCGGCCAAGGCAGCCTTCCCGAAATGGGCCAATACCCCGGCCAAGGAGCGCGCTCGCCTGATGCGGCGCCTGGGCGAGCTGATCGAGCAGAACGTGCCACAGCTGGCCGAACTGGAAACCCTGGACACCGGCCTGCCGATCCACCAGACCCGCAACGTTTTGATCCCCCGCGCTTCGCACAACTTCGACTTCTTCGCCGAGGTGTGCACGCGCATGGACGGCCACAGCTACCCGGTGGACGACCAGATGCTCAACTACACCCTGTACCAGCCGGTAGGCGTGTGTGCCTTGGTGTCGCCGTGGAACGTGCCGTTCATGACCGCCACCTGGAAGACCGCGCCGTGCCTGGCCCTGGGTAATACCGCGGTATTGAAGATGAGCGAGCTGTCGCCGCTGACCGCCAACGAGCTGGGCCGCCTGGCGGTCGAGGCCGGCATTCCCAATGGCGTGCTCAATGTGATCCAGGGCTATGGCGCGACGGCCGGCGATGCCCTGGTGCGTCACCCGGACGTGCGGGCCATTTCCTTCACTGGTGGCACCGCCACCGGCCGCAAGATCATGCACAGCGCAGGCCTGAAAAAGTACTCCATGGAGCTCGGCGGCAAGTCGCCGGTCCTGGTCTTCGAAGACGCCGACCTCGAACGCGCCCTGGATGCCGCGCTGTTCACCATCTTTTCGCTCAACGGCGAGCGCTGCACCGCCGGCAGCCGGATCTTCATCCAGGAGAGCGTCTACCCGCAGTTCGTCGCCGAATTCGCCGCCCGCGCCAAGCGCCTGATCGTCGGCGACCCGACCGACCCGAAGACCCAGGTCGGCTCGATGATCACCCAGCAGCATTACGACAAGGTCACCGGCTACATCCGCATTGGCCTGGAAGAAGGCGCGCGCCTGCTGGCCGGTGGCCTGGAGCGCCCGGCAGGCTTGCCGGCGCACCTGGCCAAGGGGCAGTTCATCCAGCCGACCGTGTTCGCCGATGTGAACAACCAGATGCGCATCGCCCAGGAGGAAATCTTCGGCCCGGTGGTGTGCCTGATCCCGTTCAAGGACGAAGCCGAGGCGCTGCGACTGGCCAACGACACCGAGTACGGCCTGGCCTCTTACATCTGGACCCAGGACATCGGCAAGGCCCACCGCCTGGCCCGTGGCATCGAGGCGGGGATGGTGTTCATCAACAGCCAGAACGTGCGCGACCTGCGCCAGCCGTTCGGCGGGGTCAAGGGCTCGGGCACTGGCCGCGAAGGCGGGCAATACAGCTTCGAGGTCTTCGCCGAGATCAAGAACGTGTGTATATCCATGGGTAGCCATCACATTCCGCGCTGGGGCGTCTGACGTCATCGTGGGGGGGGG
>NZ_JBMDJI010000074.1:0-4777 GCF_057809115.1 Pseudomonas sp. FG47 | reverse complement strand
GCTCGTCGGGCTCATAACCCGAAGGTCGTCGGTTCAAATCCGGCTCCCGCAACCAGATTCAAGAAAAGGCCACTGTTTCGACAGTGGCCTTTTTTATTGCCTGGTGTTTACCCGTAGACGCCAAGCTTGCTGGCGCAGCAAACAGCGCCGTGCATGGCAGCCACTATGCCGCTGTTCGCAGGCAAGACCGCTCCCAGTACCGCGACACCGAAAAAATTACGGAAAATCAAAGATTAACGCTTGACACCCGAGCATAGATCCGTAGAATGCACACCACTGACGCGGGATGGAGCAGCCTGGTAGCTCGTCGGGCTCATAACCCGAAGGTCGTCGGTTCAAATCCGGCTCCCGCAACCATATTCGTCAGAACAAACCCCGCTTATCGAAAGATAACGCGGGGTTTGTTGCATTTAGCCCCCGCAAAATCTCCCCTCGCCCCCCACCGCAGCCCTTGGCTACCGCGCCCTGGCCGCGTGGCTGCATGAACTATCTTTAACTATCCTGAAACAGATTAAGCCGCCGGCCCGGAGTAATATTCGGATACGTTTTTCCAAAGGGACTTTCACTTGGCCGTACCTCGCCCGCGCCTCGCGCCCACCGCACGAGGCATTTCATGACCGCTCCCACACCCGACACCCAGGCTCCGCTGACCGCGGCCTTGCCTGCGGCCGCGCAACGCCTGCCCTGGCTGGAACGCCTGAGCAAGTACCGTCAACCGCTGGGGCTGGCCCTGACCCTGCTGTTGTTCGCCCTGGGCCTGGTCGCCTGTCGCCACCTGCTGAGCGAGCTGGACATCTATGCCCTGCACGATGCCATGCTCAGCGTGCCGAGCCAGTCGCTGCTCGGTGCCTTCCTCGCCACGCTACTCGGCTTCGTGATCCTGCTCGGCTATGAATGGTCGGCCAGCCGCTATGCCGCCGTGCGATTGCCGCCGCGCACCCTGCTGCTCGGGGGATTCAGCGCGTTCGCCATCGGCAACGCGATCGGCCTGTCGATACTCTCTGGCGGCTCGGTGCGCTATCGCCTGTATGCCCGCCAGGGCCTGGGCGCCTCGGAAGTGGCGCGCATGACGGTGTTCGCCAGCCTGTCGCTGGGCTGCGCCCTGCCACCGCTGGCGGCGCTGGCCACCCTCAGCGACCTGTCGGCCGCCGCCAGCGCATTGCGCCTGCCACCCATTCTGCTGGGCGGCATCGCCGCCGCCGTGCTGCTGGTGACCGTGGCACTGGTGATTGGCCTGTATCGCCGCCGCCTGCCCGAGCAGCCACTGGCCGACAGCCTGCTGGTGCAGTTCGGCCGCCGCACCCTGCGCTTGCCGGGCGCCCGCCTGAGCGCCCTGCAATTGCTGATTACCGCGCTGGACGTCGCCGCCGCCGCCACCGTGCTCTACCTGCTGCTGCCGGAGGCGCCGCCCTTCGGCGCATTCGTGCTGGTATACCTGCTGGCCCTGGCCGCCGGGGTGCTCAGCCATGTGCCCGGCGGCGTCGGGGTGTTCGAGGCGATCCTGCTGGCGGCGTTCGCCAACCAGCTGGGCGCCGCGCCATTGGCGGCCGCGCTGCTGCTGTACCGGCTGATCTACGTGGTCCTGCCGCTGCTGGTGGCTTGCGTTCTGCTGCTGGCCAACGAAGCTCGCCGCTTGATGGTCACCCAACAGGCGATCCGTGCGGCCTCGGGGCTGGCCGCGCCGGTGCTGGCGATCCTGGTGTTCCTCTCTGGCGTGGTGCTGCTGTTCTCCGGGGCCACCCCTGAGATCGACAGCCGCCTGGAGCACATGGGTTTCCTGATTCCGCACCGGTTGATCGATGCCTCGCACTTCGGCGCCAGCCTGGTCGGCGTGCTCTGCCTGCTGCTGGCCCAAGGCCTGCGCCGGCGCCTGTCGGCCGCCTGGTTGCTGACCACCGTGCTGCTGCTGGTCGGCGCGCTGCTGTCGCTGCTCAAGGGCTTCGACTGGGAAGAGGCCAGCCTGCTGAGCTTCACCGCCGCCCTGCTGGCCCTGTTCCGCCGCTCGTTCTATCGCCCCAGCCGCCTGCTGGAACTGCCGTTCTCGCCGGTGTACCTGGTGGCCAGTGCCTGCGTGGTTGGCGCCTCGGTGTGGCTGTTGCTGTTCGCTTACCAGGACGTCCCCTACACCCACAAGCTGTGGTGGCAGTTCACCCTCGATGCCGATGCGCCACGAGCTTTGCGCGCAGCGCTTGGCAGCGCGGTGCTGCTGGTAGTCGTCGCGCTGACCTGGCTGCTGCGCACCGCGCGCCCGGTGATCCACCTGCCGAGTGACGAGGAACTGCAACGCGCCAACCGCATCCTGCTGGCCTCCGACCAGCCTGACGGCGGCCTGGCCCTGACCGGCGACAAGGCCCTGCTATTCCACCCCAGCGACAACGCCTTCCTCATGTACGCCCGCCGTGGCCGCAGCCTGGTGGCGCTGTACGACCCGATCGGCCCGGCCCAGGAGCGCGCCGAGATGATCTGGCAGTTCCGCGACCTGTGCGACCTGCACCATGCCCGCCCGGTGTTCTATCAGGTGCGCGCCGAGAACCTGCCGTTCTACATGGACATCGGCCTGACCGCGATCAAGCTTGGCGAGGAAGCGCGGGTCGACCTGCGCCGCTTCGACATCGACGCCAAGGGCAAGGAGATGAAAGACCTGCGCTACACCTGGAACCGTGGTGGCCGCGACGGCCTAACCCTGGAGATCCACGAGCCTGGCCATGCACCGCTGGCCGAACTCAAGGAAATTTCCGACGCCTGGTTGAGCGGCAAGAACGTCCGTGAGAAAGGCTTTTCCCTGGGCCGCTTCAGTGCGCAATACCTGCAGCACTTTCGCATCGCCCTGATTCGCTTCCAGGGCCGCCCGGTGGCCTTCGCCAACCTGCTGGAAACCCACAGCAACGAACTGGCCAGCCTCGACCTGATGCGCGCCCACCCCGAAGCACCGAAGCTGACCATGGAATTCATGATGGTTGGCCTGATCCTGCACTACAAGAGCCACGACTATGGCCGCTTCAGCCTGGGCATGGTGCCCCTTTCCGGCTTGCAGCCGCGCCGTGGCGCGCCCTTGACCCAGCGCCTGGGCTCGATGGTGTTCCAGCGCGGCGAACAGCTCTACAACTTCCAGGGCCTGCGGCGCTTCAAGGACAAGTTCCAGCCGGACTGGGAACCTCGCTACATGGCCGTGCCAGCCGGGCTCGACCCGCTGGTGGCATTGGCCGATACCGCCGCCCTGATCGCTGGCGGCCTGACTGGATTGGTGAAACGTTGATGATCCGACGCTATTGGCTGTATGTACTGATTCCCCTGCTGCTGGCCGCCATGGCCGGGGCCACGGCCTTCTGGCTGTGGACCCGACCGGCACCCCAGGCGCGCCTGGAGCACCTGACGCTGAACGATGGCAGCCACCTGATCCGCGCCACCCCGGGTGTGCACGCCAAAGCCCGGGTGGCCATCGGCGTGCCCCAGGAGCAAGCCCTGAGCGATAAACAACTGCTCGACCTCAGCCAGGCCGGCGAAGCCCAGCTGGTGCAGGTGATCCTGCCACCTGCCGACTGCGCCAAACAACAAGCGGCGATGGACCAGGCCCTGACCCAACTGGCCGACAAGCCAACCCTGGTCGCCGGCATTGGCCCGGGCGCTGCCCAGGCCTGGCGTTGGCTGGCCACCCAGACCGACGACAAGGCGCGGGCCATCTCGGTGGACTTCACCCTCGAGCAACCCGGCTGCCCGGCCGCGCTGCCCAAGGCCGCGCCCCACGGCCACTGGAACGTGGCCTGGAACGACAACCCCGACGACGCTAGCGCCGCGTTCGTGCGCGACCAGGCCAACGCCGAGACCAGCATCGCCGACTACGACATCCACCTGCCGCAGGTGCTCAAGGCCCAACTGACCCAGGCCCTGGTCGGCCAGGACGGCAATGCCCTGGCCATCCCGGTGGTCGAGGTGCCCGCCGGACAGAGCACCGACACCGTCACCCTGTTCCTTTCCGGCGACGGCGGCTGGCGTGACCTGGACCGCGATGTGGCCGGTGAAATGGCCAAACTCGGCTTCCCGGTGGTGGGTATCGACACCCTGCGTTACTACTGGCAGCACAAGACCCCGGAGCAGAGCGCCGCCGACCTGTCCGAACTGATGCTGCACTACCGGCAGAAATGGGGCACCAAGCGGTTCGTGCTGACCGGCTATTCGTTCGGCGCCGATGTGCTGCCGGCCATCTACAATCGCCTGTCCGCCGAGGACCAGAAGCGTATCGACGCGGTGATACTGCTGGCCTTCGCCCGCAGCGGCAGCTTCGAGATCGAGGTCGAAGGCTGGCTGGGCAAGGAAGGCCAGGAGGCCCCGACCGGGCCGGAGATGGCCAAGCTGCCAGCGGCCAAGGTGGTGTGCATCTATGGCGTGGAAGAGACCGACGAAAGCGGCTGCACCGACAAGACGGCGGTGGGCGAGCGCATGAAGCTGCCCGGTGGCCACCACTTCGACGAGAACTACCCGGCACTGGCCAAGCGCCTGATCGATGAGATCGAGACGCGCCAGGGGAAGTCCAGCGTCGCTGAAAAATGATGTGAAAGCGGACCGCTGCGCGGTCCATCGCCAGCAAGCCAGGCGCCTACAGGACCGAGACGGCCAGCAAACCCCGTAGGAGCCGGCTTGCCGGCGAACACCGGCATCGCCGGTGCCAGCCTCCGCGGCGCCTGGTTCGCCAGCAAGCTGGCTCCTACAGGACCGAGACGGCCAGCAAACCCCGTAGGAGCCGGCTTGCCGGCGAACACCGGCATCGCCGGTGCCAGCC
>NZ_JBMDJI010000073.1:0-5586 GCF_057809115.1 Pseudomonas sp. FG47 | reverse complement strand
TGAAGTCGCAATTTGTGTTGCCTGAACTATCGCGCGCTTAGAAGCAAAATCAAAAACCAGAGCAAGAGCAAGAGCAAGAGCAAGAGCAAGAGCATCCTGTCGCCGTCAAAACGACCAACCGTCGACATCGCCAATGAATGCGCATACAACGCTTAAAAGAAAACCATCCCACAACCTCAAGAACCCAATCACGAAAAATCGCTATCCCCCACCGCCCACAACGAGGCCCCAACACCATGCTCTATCGCCTGGCCGCCGATACCCTGGTCCTGCTTCATCTCTGCTTCATCCTGCTGGTCCTGTTCGGCGGCCTGATGGTGCTTTGGCGCCACCGCGCCCTGTTCATTCACCTTCCCGCCCTCGCCTGGGGCCTGGCCGTGGAAGGCCTGCACCTGCAATGCCCCCTCACCGACTGGGAAAACCACCTGCGCCGCGCCGCCGGCGACGCCGGCTACCCCAGCGGCTTCATCGAACACTACATCTGGCCACTGATCTACCCCGCCGGCCTGACCCCACAGATCCAACTCTGGCTCGGCGCCGCGGCGCTGGCCATCAACCTCGGCATCTACGCCTACGTATTAAGGCGCCTAGCGCGTCGCCACCACGAATAAGCGCGGGAACGGCAACAGCACCTTGCCATCGCTGGCCGGCGGATAATCGCGCTGCATGGCCTGCAGATACAGCTGCAGGAAATCCCCCTGCTCCTGCTCATCCAGCCGCGCCAGGTACGGCCGCAATGCCGAGCCCTTGAACCACTCCACCACCGCCTCGGCACCGCCGGCCAACGGATGGTGATAGGTCGTGCGCCACACATCCACCCGCGCGCACAGCGGGCTCAACAGGTCGTAGTAGAACGCCGCGTTATGCCGCGGCGGCAAGCTGAAATCAGCGAACTTGGCAGCCCAAGGCCCGCGGCTGGCAATCTCGCGCAGTTGCCGGTGGGCCGGCTCATCGAGGTTGTCTGGCGTCTGTACCGCCAGGCTGCCACCCTCGCTCAGTTGCCGCACCAGGTGCGGGTACAGGCTGCCGTGCTCCGGCACCCATTGCAGCGAGGCATTGGCGAGGATCAAGTCCTGCGGTTCCTGGGCCGTCCAGCTGGCAATATCGGCGATTTCGCAACGTACCCGGGGAATGCTCAGGCGCGGGCGTTGCCGGGCCTTGTCGATCATGTCGGCATCGCTGTCCAGCGCCGTGACCTGGGCATCGGCATGGCGTTGCAACAGCACCTCGGTGGAGTTGCCCGGGCCGCAGCCCAGGTCGGTGGCATGGCGTACCGGACGCGGCGGCACGGCGGCGAGCAGGTCGCGCACGGCGCGAGTACGTTCATCTTCGAACAGCGAATACTGGGTGGCGGACCAAGCCATGGACAACGCTCCTTCGGTGGCGGTGTGCCTAGCATACGCCATCGCCAGGCCTCACTGCGCGACAGCTCGGCAACCGACCCCGTATGCTCAAGCTCCATCCCGCACGCCGAAGGTCCTGATGAAAACCACCCTGGCTGTCATCCTCCTCGCCCTGGTCGCCGCCTCCGCCCTGCTCGGTTCACCCTGGATGAGCCAGCGCTTCGACCTGGCCGACCTGCGCACCACGGCCAGCCAGCAGCTGTCGCGCCACCTGGACGATGGCACGCTGCTGGTGCTACAGGCCAACAGCGCCGTCGACGTGGAGTACGACGGCCAACAACGGCGCGTCACCCTGCTCGAAGGCCAGCTCGCGGTGGACGTCGCCGATGACGACCCGCGCCCGTTCCTGCTGGTCACCGAGCACGGCACCCTGGCCACCCACGACGCCCAGCTGTCACTGAGCCGCCAAGGCGCACAGACCAGCGCCGACCTGAGAGCCGGCAGCGCCGAACTCGACAGCGCTGGCCAACACCTGCAGCTGCATGCCGGGCAAACGGTGCATTTCGACCGCGCCGGGCCGCGCACGCCATGAACGAAAACGGCCGGCCCCCCTGCAGGGCCCGGCCGCGCTATAGCTCAATACCGCTTAATGCGTCTTGGCGCCACGCATCTGGTGCACCACGCCCATGGCCACCACGATCGCCGCGGCGATACCGGTGGAGATCACCAGGATCTGGTAGTCCGGCATGAACGCCATGGTCACCAGCGCGGCGATGATGAACGCAATCACCAGGTAGGTCAGCCACGGGAACAACCACATCTTCAGGCGTACTTCCTTGCCCTCGGCAATCAGCTTGCGGCGCATGCGCAGCTGCGAGAAAGCGATCACCAGGTACACCAGCAAGGCAATCATGCCGGTGGTGTTCATCAGCGTTTCCAACACATCCTTCGGTCGCAGGGTATCGCTGAAGTTGATCAGCGCACAGAACACCGCCACCAGGCACGAGCCGATGATCGCGTTCACCGGCACCCCGGTACCGGTGCGGGTGAACTTGAACAGACGCGGCGCATCGCCACGCTGAGCCAGCGAGAACAGCATGCGCGAAGCGGTGTAGTGGCCGGAAATCAGGCAACTGCTCACCGAGGTCAGCACCACGAAGTTCATCAGCAGCTCGGCATAAGGCACGCCCAGCAGCTCGAGGGTACGGCGGTAGGCGCCATAGCCGGAAACGCCCAGTTGCGGGTCGTTCCAAGGTACCAGGCAGACGATCAGGAAGATCGAGCCGACATAGAACAGGCACACCCGCCACACCACCGAGTTGGTGGCCTTGACGATCTGGGTGGCCGGGTCCTTGGCTTCGGAGGCGGCAATGGTGACGATCTCGGCACCGAGGAAGGCGAACATCACCCCCAGCAACGCGCCAATCACCGTGGTGATGCCGTTGGGCATGAAGCCTTCGGCGGTCAGGTGGCTGATACCGCGTACCTCGCCGAACTGCCAGACATTCATCACCGCCGCGGTGCACACCACCAGGAAACAGACGATCGCCACCACCTTGATCAGCGCGAACCAGAACTCGAACTCGCCGTAGTGCTTGACGTTGAAGAAGTTGACGGTGATCAGCAGCAAGGTCGTGGCCAGCACGAACACGTTGACGCTTACATCGGGGAAGAAGCCGTGCAGGATCTTGCCCGCCACATAGGCTTCCCAGGCCATCAGGATCACCCAGTACCACCAGTACAGCCAGCCGATGGTGAAGCCGGCCCAGCGGCCGATGGCTCGGTCGGCGTAGGTGGAGAACGAGCCAGTGTCGGGCGATGAGGTGGCCATCTCGCCGAGCATGCGCATGATCAGCACCACCAGGATGCCGCCGGCCAGGTACGCCAGCACGGCTGCCGGGCCGGCGCTGTGGATCACGCTGCCCGAGCCGACGAACAAGGCGCCGCCGATCACCCCGGCGATGGACATCATCGTCAGGTGGCGCGACTTCAACGAGGCGCTGAGCTTGCTCTCGTGCCCGTCCTTCGCGGTGGTGGATGTGGATGTAGCTTCCATCAGTCAATTACCCCGTGCTTCTTTTTATCCAAGGAAAAACTGTGAAACCCCGATGGCTATCGGACTCACCTGTACATCAGTGCGGGCAGGGAGGTGTGCGATGCACACGCAGGCCATCCGTGGCGGCCTGCTTACGCGGCCAGGGTCATAACCCTGGTCGAACTGAACCATGCTGGGGACGGGCGCTGGGCGCCCGGCCTCGGGAAAAGAGGGTGCGAGACGAGGCTCGACTGAGGTGCAGCGATATTGTGATTATTCATGGCGCTGTCGTGTGCAGTGTTGGCGATTTCTGACACGTAATGTAAAAATGTCGAACACTTTGAGCCATGCACAGCGACATGATTTACGCACTGCACTGTACAGGTCGCCCATGCAATACACCTGCGATGCCCAGCAGACGCTTGCCGTCTGACACACCTGAAGGCCCCTGAATGCTCCAGCTACATCCGGACTCCGCCACCCCGCTGGTCAACCAGATCATCGACGGGCTGCGCGCGCTGATCGATGCCCAGACCCTCAAGCCCGGGGCAAAGGTACCGTCGATCCGCGCCTTCGCCGCCACCTATTCGGTGAGCACCTTCACCGTGGTCGAGGCCTACGACCGCCTGGTGGCCCAAGGCCTGCTGGTAAGCAAGGGCAATGCGGGGTTCTTCGTCAATCGAGCGGCCAACGAGCTACTGGACAATCACAGCCTCGAGACCGATACCACCCGCCCGACCTTCAACTCCGAGTGGTACCTGCAACAGATCTTCGAAATCCGTCAGCTTGCGTACAAACCCGGTTGCGGCTGGCTGCCCAACGAGTGGATGTACGAGGAAGGCCTGCGCCGCGGCTTGCGTCAGGTGGCCGGCAGCCCGCTGGAGCTGTCTGGCTACGGCGACCCCATGGGCCTGCCCGAATTACGTGCGTTGACCGCGCAGAACCTGCAACAGGAGCTGTCGATCGTCGCCAATCCAGCGCAACTGATGCTCACCCATGGCGCCAGCCAGGCCCTCGACCTGGCCGTGCGCACCCTGGTGCGCCCCGGCGACGTGGTGCTGGTGGACGACCCTGGCTACCCCAATCTGATGAGCATCCTGCGCACCCAGGGCGCCACCCTGGTAGGCGTGCCGCGCACCCCGGCCGGCTACGACCTCGACCAGCTCGAGCGCCTGCTGGCGCACCACCGCCCTACCGCGTTCTTCACCCAGCCGCACCTGCACAGCCCGACCTGCTCGCGCACGCCGCTGGCGCAGTTGCACCGCCTGCTGCAACTGGCCAGCCAGCACGGTTTCCGCCTGGTGGAAAACAACCTCTACGCCGACATGATCGCCGAGCCCCAGCCCTGCCTGGCCAGCCTCGACCACCTGCAACAGGTGGTGTACGTCGGTAGCTACTCGAAAAGCATCTCGCCCAACGTGCGGGTCGGCTACCTGCTGGCCAACCCTGAACTGACGCAGCAGTTGCTGCACCTGAAGATGCGCTCGGGGCTGACCACCTCGCAGGTGATGGAACGGGTGGTGTACGCGGCGATCATCGATGGTCGCTGGCGCAAGCACCTCAAGCGCCTGCGCCAGCACCTGGCCGAGGCGCACCAGGAGGTGGGCCGGCACCTGCATCGGCTGGGCTTCGAGCTGTTCATCGAGTCGGACGAAGGCATGTACATCTGGACCCGCCACCCGGCGATTCCGGACAGCGCGGCGTTGCTCGACGATGCCTTGGAGCAAGGCATCATGCTCGGGCCTGGGCAGTTGTTCATGGTCGATGCCCAGGCCACCGGGTGGATGCGGTTCAACGTGGCGTTCAGTACCGAGGTGTCGATGTGGGAGTTGCTGGAGAAGGTGTTGGTCAAGCATGTGCGGCGGGGGTGATTTTAATTATCCGGAAGCGGCGCTGCATTGATGTCTCGAGGCAAGCTATTTCCTATTTCCTATTTCCTAACTCCGATCCTGTCCAGAGCTCCCACTCATACAGCTAGCGACTAGCTGCGTCAGTGCAGGCGCCACCCGTAACTTCGCGACTTCAGGAGGCCGGGAACCCGGAGCGAAGCGTAGGGCCGGATGAATGGAACGCAGCGTTTTTTGGTTACTTTTTGTCGCGTTTGACAAAAGGTGACTGCGCGTCGATATAGCTAATGAATGCGCTTACAAATTTTAAAACAGACGCAGACCGCCTTTGACTTTGACTTTGACTTTGACTTTGACTTTG
>NZ_JBMDJI010000072.1:0-6370 GCF_057809115.1 Pseudomonas sp. FG47 | reverse complement strand
ACAGTTGAGTGACCGACACCGGCCCGTAGGAGCCAGCTTGCTGGCGAAGCAGGCCACGCGGTGGCCTCAGGCCTTGATCACGATGGTGTTGGCCAGCATGTCGCCCAGCCGCTTGCGCGAGCCGAAGAAGATGAAGATCCAGTCGAAGATGCTCAGGAACGGCGTCGTGATGTTGCGCACGAACGACTGCCCAAGGCTGCAATTGAGGTAACTGCGCTCGTCCACCACACAGATCCCCAGCAGTTTCTTGCCCACGCTCTGGCCATTGGGCAAGGCATCGGAGAACAGGTAGTACGCTAGCGGCACCCCTAGCGCCAGCAACGTGGCCACCTGCTCGGGCAGTGGCAAGAGCTCGACGACCCTGAAGGTCACGAAGAAAATCGCGTAGGTAACCAGCACATCGATCATCTGCCCGCCCCAGCGTCGGCCCAAGCCCGCAAGGTTCTTGGGTTTCTGATAGGTGGGCGGGGTGGCGGAACTGCTCATGAATCCATTCCATTGCAAGGGGTGAGCCCTTGTATCGGCCAATCATGGCGCGGGCTTAGCGCCGTTTCGGTTACCTTGCAATAATCTTCAATACCCCGCGTTCGAGCAGCGCCAGACTGCGGTTTTGCCTGCAAGGAAACCGCCCCATGCAACAGTTCCTGGTCATCGCCGCCGCCCACTTCCTCGCCCTGCTCTCCCCTGGCCCGGACTTCTTCCTGATCGCCCGCGCCGCCGCCAGCGCGGGGTGGCGCGTGGCCAGTGGCGCATGCCTGGGGGTGGCGCTGGCCAACGGCGTGTTCATTGTCGCGGCCTTTGCCGGGATGTCGCTCCTGCAGGCCGGCAGCGCCCTGTTCATCGCCTTGCAACTGGCCGGCTGCGCCTACCTGCTGTACATCGGGCAACTGTTCTTGCGTCATGCCGGGCACAGCCGCCTGGAGCCAGGCCAAGGCCCTGCAACGGCCACGGGGTGGCTGGGCAACCTGGGCCTGGGCTTTGCCTCGGGCATCCTCAACCCCAAGAACGCCCTGTTCTACGCCAGCCTGGCGAGCATGCTCGCCGGCAGCGCCGCCCTGGTGAAGCTGGCTTACGGCAGCTGGATGTTCAGCGCCGTGCTGCTCTGGGACCTGCTGGTGGCCATGGCCATCGGCAACCGCCGGGTGCTACGCCGCTTCGGCCTGGCCCTGCCCTGGCTGGAACGGGCTTCGGGGGTAGTACTGATGCTGCTCGCCGTTGGCGTGCTCATGCATCTGCTGTGGGGCTGACCAAGGTCAGGCTGGCAAGGTCCAGCAGGCTGAAAGAGCCACTGCTCCAGCCCCGGGTGTCCAGGTGCCAGACATTGCCCAGCACCTTGACCGCAGGCACCGGCGTATGGCCGACCAGCAAGGCGCGTAGCCCTTGCACGGGTGTGCTGTCGCCAACCTGCAGGCGCCGCCGCGACCACTGGCACACCTCGCGAACCGCTGCATCGTCCAGCCCCTCACGCACCTGTGCCCAGTCGCTGAAAGGGCTGTCGGCGTGCAGCAAGCCAACCGGGCCGTCAGCGGTTTCGACCTGCAGCGCGACGGGCAGTTGCTGGAACGCCTCGACAAAAAGCCGCTGCGCCTGCGCAGGTAGATCGAGGAACCAGGCGCCACCGACAGCGCGGTAGGTTGCCAGGTCGACGCGACCGCCGCACAGGTGATTGATCGCCAGCGTCTCGTGGTTACCCTGCACCGCATGGAACCAGGGCTTGGCCAGCCACGCCAAAACCTGCGGGCTGTCCGGGCCACGGTCGACCAGATCCCCCACGCTGAACAGGCGATCGAGCGCAGGATCGAACCCCACTGCGTCCAGGCAGGCCTGCAAACGCCCGAAATGCCCATGGATGTCCCCCACGGCCAGATCGCGCCCGCGGGTATTGGCAGCTAGCCGCCGAAAAGCGTTCATTGCATCGATCCTCTACTACGGGCGCGACACCAGAGGGGCATAAGGCAAATCGCCCTGGCTCAGGAGCCTGCCGGCCAGGCATGCGACAGCATGGCACAGAGCACCCCGATCACGCAGCTCGAGGTGTGTTTCGCCCGCCGGCGTCCCGACCGTCAGGTGCGCAACCGACGCAGGGCGATCGGCGCGATCAAACGGTGAAATGGCGCCACCGCCAGCATGTACAGCCGCCCCAGCCAGTTGTGGGTGCGCACCACCGTGCTGACCCGTACTTCGCACTGGCCTGCGCCGAGCGGGCGGCGTAGTAGAGCGATATGCACGTCCAGGTGACGGTCGCAGTCGGCGAGCAGCACCTCGTCCGCCTGGTTGGCGAGCAAGGTGAAGACTCCCACCCGCTCACCCGGCTGGTAGCTGGCGGCGCCACGGGCGGGATCGATGGCGGTCAGACGCCCGAGGTCCTTGAGGCCCATTGGCGCGACCACACGGTTGCGCAGCGCCATGAGGTGGTCGATCCAGCCCGGCATGTCGGCCATCAGCCGCAAGAACAGGGCCATGGCCGGCTGCTGCTCATCGGCGAGGATGATAGCCCGACAATGACGAAAACTGGCCTGGGCCGCATGCGCGGCGATAAGCGAGTCGGCGGGGATGGTGGCGGTATGGGTCATCGCTGTTCTTCCATGAAATCCAAGCCTGGCGCCTGGTGAAGGCGACTGAGGCGATAGTATCCTCTGGGCCTGTCTCAACGCCAAGGAAGCGGCGACATGAAATACCTGTTGTTGACCCTGGCCAGCTATGCCGGCAGCTACTACCTAGTGGGTGGGTTGATCCGCGGGCGCCTGGCCGATCTGGCCGAAGGCCTGCGCCATCGCCCTGACGCGCCGCCAACTGGGCAGTTCCTGCGGGAAGTCGAGGAACATGCGCGGCGTGCCCATCGGCACTACAGCCTGTTTGTCGGCACGGCTTCGACCTTGCTGCTGGTGAGCCTGGCGGCCTGGCTCGGCTGAACACCTGGTTCAGAACGCCAATGCCAGGCTTTGCCGCCCCTCGAGCCCCAGCAGGTACTGCTTGGCCGGCAGGCCGCCGGCAAATCCGGTGAGGCTGCCCGAAGCGCCGATCACCCGATGGCACGGGGCGATGATCGAGATCGGGTTGCGCCCGTTGGCCGCACCCACCGCCCGCACCGCGCTGGGGTGGCCGATCTGCTGGGCGATATCGCGGTAGCTGCGGGTCTGGCCAAAGGGGATGCTCAGCAGCGCCGCCCATACCTGACGTTGAAATACCGTGCCGGTGAAATCCAGCTTGAGGTCGAAGCGTTGGCGCTGCCCGGCGAAGTACTCGCCCAACTGCCGGGCCGTTTCCCGCAAGGTCGGGTGCTGGTCGTCGCGATGCAGCGCGCCCAGGCGCACCCGGTTCTCTCGCTCCTGCTCCCACAACACGGCGGCCAGGCATTCGCCGCGCGCGACCAGGGTGAGGGTGCCGACCGGCGATTGCAGCAAGGTGAAGGCGCAAGACATGGGCAGGCTCCGGGCAGTGGCTGATCGAGGCACTGTACCCAGGCCGGGGTGGATGCGCACCCGGTTTCTTGCTCTGGTAGCGATCCTTGGCCGCGCCTTACACTGGCGTGGTGTTTTGCAAAGCACCACACTAGCCTGCCACTTGTCTTGCCAAGGATGAAAATACAGTGCCCTCGCTCAACCCGGACATTACCCTCGAACGCTTTGCCGAAGCCCATGTGCCAGGCGTCACCGCGCTGTACAACGAACCGGCGGTATGCCGCCAGGTCCTGCAGATGCCTTTTCAGTCGGCCGATGCCTGGCGCAGGCGCCTGACCGGGGACAGCGAACGGCACTTGCAATTGGTGGCCCTGCACCAGGGCCAGGTCATCGGCAATATCGGCCTCGAGCAAGTGAGCCGGGTGCGGCGCATGCATGCCGGCGTGCTGGGCATGGGCGTCGCCACGACCTGGCAGGGCCAGGGCATCGGCTCACGGCTGTTGGCTGGCGCACTGGAGGTTGCCGACAACTGGATGAACCTGGCGCGCCTGGAACTGACCGTCTATGCCGACAATGAAGCCGCCCAGGCGCTGTACCGCAAGTTCGGCTTCGAGGCCGAGGGCCGTCTGCGCGACTATGCGGTGCGCGACGGCCAGCTGGTCGATGCCCTGTACATGGCGCGGTTGCGCCGCCCTGTGGCGCCTCAATCGAAGAACTGCATGCCCTCGTAGGGCTTGGCCCGGCAAGCCGCCAGCCGTGAGCGCAGGTCACCGACATGGGCTTCGAGCTGGTGGCCGTCAGGGTCGAGAAAGTACAGCGACTCACCCTCGCTCTTGTCCTGCTTCCACAGCGCCACACCGGCCTCGCGCAAGCGTTGCGCGAAAGCGCTGAAGTGCTGCTGCGTTATCGAGAACGCATAGTGGGTATAGTTGCGCCGCAGGTCTTGGGCCTGGACCTGGTCGAGCGCCAGGCACAGCCACAGATCGCCCAGGCTCAGGTAGGCGCCCCGGGCCCAGCGGGCCTCGAGCCTGAAGCCCAGCACCTGGTGGTAGAAATCGACACTGCGCGGCAATTGAGCGACCGCCAGGGTCAGGTGATTGAAACCGGCCAGCATGGCAAATCCCTGTAGGAGCCGGCCTTGCCGGCGAAGCAGACGACGCGGCCTGAAGTGATCGCCGCGACTTTACCCAGAGGAAGGCCCACGAAACAACCCGTTTCACACCCGTCCCTCATTACTCAACGCCGCTCATGCAATATTTGGCAACATCCTCGCTGCCTGCCACCACGAAACCGAACGGAACCAATGCTGTCCCATTGCCATCGGTAACGACAGAGGTCGTTGCAACGGGCCAGCCCGGACGGCCTCGACCCCTGGGTTACCGGCGCGTGCTGGCTGCTTGCAGCCAATGCCGCCCTTTATTTTTCAAGGCTGAAAAGAGCGAATCATGAAACAGAATCTTCTCCTCGTGGCCGTGTGTGCCACCCTCCTCCAGGCCTGCACTTCGGCTTCCACCCCACACGAAGGATCGCCCTCGATGCCTGTCACCAGCGCCACTGTCGCCGCCCAACCGGCACTGCCGGCCTACTATTGGAACCTGGTCTCGGCCACCGACGCCTCGGGCAAACCCATCGCCGTCCTGGCCAAGGGTGTCGAGCGCAAGCTGCGACTGACCTTCGGCGAACGGAACCTGAACATCAGCGGCGGCTGCAACGGTCAGTTCGGTGGCTACAGCTACCAGGGCGGCGTGCTCAAGGTGCAGTCCCTCGCCTCGACCCTGATGGCTTGCGAAAAAAGCCTGATGGACCTGGACGCCCAGGTCGGCCAACTGCTCAAGGGTGACCTGCGGACCACCATCAGCGGCCAGACCCCGGAGCCACTGCTGCAGCTGACCACCCAGGACGGCTCGGTCCTCAAGTTCCAGGGCGAGGCCACCCCAGAGACCCGCTACGGCAGCAAGGGCGAGATCAAGTTCCTGGAAGTGGCCGCCAAGACCGTCAAGTGCAGCCACCCGCTGATCCCGAACTACCAGTGCCTGCAAGTGCGCGAGCGGCGCTATGACGACGCCGGCCTGCAACTGCCGACCCAGGATGCCTGGCACCCGCTGTACCAGTCCATCGAGGGCTATGAGCATCAGGACGGTGTACGCAACGTATTGCGGGTGAAGCAGTACGCGTGGAAGAACGCCCCGGCCGACGCACCGTCGCAGGTCTATGTCCTGGACCTGGTGGTCGAGCAGGACGCTTCGGGCAAGCGTTGACAGCCCCCGGCAGGCCATCGCGCATGGCCTGCCGCCTCACCCCGCCACTTGCACCTGCCCGGGTGCGCGCCCATGCCCAAGCCTCATCGTCACACCGCTGTGAGTGCCTTCAATCCAGACAGGCTTTAGCGGCCTGGCGCAGGCGATTGGTGGACAGGAAGCTGCCTTTGTAGAACGTGGCACGGCTGCCATCGTGGGATTTGACGACTTCCAACACATCATCGGAGGTCACCGAGCTGGACGCAGTGATTCGATAACCATTGGAAATCGATTTCTGCGTGGTCTGCGGCGCCAACGCTTGCCACTTGGGCAGCACACAGGCGGCATATGCCTCTGGAGTCTTGCGAGTAAGCTTGCTACCGGTCGGCTCGCCAGGTGTTGCGCAGCCTGCAAGGGATGTGAGCATGGCCGAGCAAATAAGAGTACGAAAAATTTGCATTTGCAATTGATCCATAAGAACTGATGGATTCTAACAATTGCCAGAAAGGACCGCCAACCAACCAAAGTAGATGATGACTGCTGGAACGTTGCGCTCCAACGCCGTCGCGCATGAGAAGCTATCAGAATCGTCTGATTAACCAGCAGAAGATCTGCACGTAGATTCGAGGCTTTATTTATCGAGCATGCGCTATGCAAAACTCAGACAAAGTTACGCTCAAGCAAGCAAGCAAGCAAGCAAGCAAGCAAGCAAGCAAGCAAGCAAGCAAGCAA
>NZ_JBMDJI010000071.1:0-8126 GCF_057809115.1 Pseudomonas sp. FG47 | reverse complement strand
TAGGGCCCATCCTGGGCCCCAGCGCTTGACGGGCATCCATGCCCGTCACCTCCCTGCGCAAGGCCTGCGTTCGGCCTCCTGAAGTCGCGAAGTTACGGGCGGCGCCTGCACTGGCGCAGCTGTCGCTCGTTGGGGTTGGCGCTAGCCTCTTGATCGGCAACGGCAACGGCAACGGCAACGGCAACGGCAACGGCAACGGCAACGGAAAGCGTTGGCACTCGCCTGAAAGGCCGTTAATCGTTAATGCAGGATCTGCTTCAAGAACGCCTGCGCCCGCGCCGTCCGGGGCTGTCCGAAGAACACCTCCGGGCTACTGTCCTCGATGATCTGCCCGCCCTCAAGAAACAGCACCCGCTGCGCCACTTGCCGGGCAAACCCCATCTCGTGGGTCACGCAGAGCATGGTCATCCCGGTGTCCGCCAACTGCACCAACACCTCCAGCACCTCGGCGACCATCTCTGGGTCCAGCGCCGAGGTCGGCTCGTCGAACAGCATGATCCGCGGCTTCATGCACAGCGCCCGGGCAATCGCCACCCGTTGTTGCTGCCCACCGGAAAGCTGGCTGGGATACTTGTGCGCCTGGTTCTCGATACCCACCTTGCTCAGGTACAGCCGCGCGCGCTCCTCGGCCTCCCGGCGCGACAAGCCACGCACGCTCATCGGCGCCAGCAGGCAGTTGTCGAGCACGCTCATGTGCGGGAACAGGTTGAAGTGCTGGAACACCATGCCGATCTCGCTGCGTACCTGGCTGGCCTGGCGGCTGTTGCCCGCCAGGTCGATACCGGCCACCTGGATGCTGCCCTGCTCGGCGACCTCCAGGCGATTGATGCAGCGAATCAGCGTCGACTTGCCCGAGCCAGAAGGGCCACAGAGCACGATACGCTCACCCTCGCGCACCGACAGGTCGATATCGTGCAGTACATGGAAAGCACCGTAATGCTTGTTCAGGCCCTCGATGCGGATCAGCTCCGGGCGCGGGTCGGGGGCAGGGGACAGGCTGGCAAGGCTCAAAGGGGCGGTCATGTTGTTGTTCTCCCGCAGGGGCGTCAGTCGAAACGCGCGGCGCTGTAGGGCGCCGGGTCGGTGAAGGGAGGCGCGCCGGTCAGCAGCTCCGCCAGCAGGCGGCCACTCACCGGACCCAGGGTCAGGCCATGATGGGCGTGGCCGAAGTTGAACCACAGGTTGCGGTGCCGGGGCGCCGGGCCGATCACCGGGCGCATGTCCGGCAGGCATGGGCGACGGCCCAGCCAGGGTTTGTCGTCCAGGCGCTCGCCCAAGGCCGGGAACAACTTGCGCGCCAGGGCCTCGCAGCGGCGCAGCTGGATTTCATTGACGGCGGCGTCGCTGGCGGCAAACTCGATGCCAGTGGTCAGACGCACGCCCCGGGCCATTGGCGCCAGCACGTAGCCGCCCTGGGTGTCGCACACCGAATGGCTGAGTTCGGCGCCGCCGCGGGTGCTGTAGTGCATGTGGTAGCCGCGCTTGATGCCCAGCGGGAAGTGGTAGCCCAGGCGTTCGTACAGCTCGGCCGACTGCGGGCCCAGGCAGGCCACCACCTCGTCGGCGCTGACCGTGCCACGGCGGCTGTCCAGCTGCCAGCCAGCCTCGACCTGGCGCAGGCTGCGGGCATCGCCGTGAAGGAACTGTCCGCCGCGCTGGACGAACAGCGCCGCATAGCCGCGGGTGAGGCCACCGGGGTTGCTCACGGTCTTCGGGTCGAGCCAGTGGATACCCCCCTTGACGTCGCCGTCGAGCTGCTGCTCGCGGGCCTGCAGCGCCGCGCGATCGAGGATCTCGTAGCGCAGGCCATAACGGGCCAGGCCCGGCAGTTCCTGCTTGGCCTTGGCGAACAAGGCGTCGTCGCGGTACACCTCGATCCAGCCCTTGGCCTGGACCAGGGCTTGCAGGCCGGCGGCCTCGATCAGCGCGTCGTGTTCCTCGACGCTGCGTTGCACCAGCGGCAGCATGTCTGCCGCGGCCTTGGCCAGGCGCCCCGGCGCCGACTGCTGCCAATAGCGCAGCAGCCAGGGCGCCGCCTGGGGCAGGTGGGCCAGGCTGTAGCGCACGTCGGGCTGGCGGTTCAGGCCGTAGCGCAGCAAGGCGCTGAATTGGCGCGGGAAGGCGTAGGGAATCACGCTGGAGCGTTCGATCAGCCCGGCGTTGCCATGGCTGGTGCCACTGCCGGGCTCGTCGCGGTCGATGAGGATCACCTGGCGCCCGCGGGCTTGCAGGTGCAGGGCGGTACAGACACCGACGATGCCGGCGCCCAGGACGATGGTCTGGCAATACATGGAACCCTTCCTTCAATCAGTTCAGGTGGCGGCCCAGGCGGGCCTCCAGGTGTTTCAGGGCGCGCCTGACGATCTCCACGATCAGCAGGTAGAGCACCGCCGCCCACAGGTAGATCTGGAAGTCGAAGCTGCGCGAGAAGGCCAGCTTGGTCACCCCCATCAGGTCGTAAATGGTCACCAGCGAGGCGATGGCGCTGGCCTTGATCATCATGATCAGCTCGTTGCCCAGTGGGCCGATGGCCACCAGCAGCGACTGCGGCAACACCACCTTGAAGAAGGTGGTCGAGCGCTTGAGGTTCAGGGCCCGGGCCGCTTCGTACTGGCCGGGGGCGACGGCCATCAGGCTGGCGCGGAAGATCTCGGCCTGGTAGGCGGCGGTGTTGAGGGTGAAGGCGAGCAGCGCGCAGTACCAGGCTTCGCGGAAGAACCACCACAGCCCGAGGTCTTGCCAGAAACCCTTGAGCGAGCCCAGCCCGTAGTACAGCAAGAACAGCTGGGCCAGCAGCGGCGAGCCACGGAAGAAATACACATAGCCGGCGGCCAGACGGCGCAGGGCGACGCTGCGCGACATCCGCGCCAAGGCCAGCAGCATGCCCAGCAGCGCACCGAGGGTGAACGAGATCGCCACCAGCTTGGCGGTCACCAGCAGCCCGTCGATGAAGCGCCCGCCGTAACGTTCCAGCAGGTCGGGGTCGAGCACATAGGCCAGCAATTGCTCGAAGGTCATGGCCGGACTCCTAGCAGGTGACGGTTGCTGCGCCGCTCCAGCAGGGCGAAGACCTGCCCCGATAGCGCCGAGAACAGCAGGTAGACCAGGCAGGCCACGCCATAGAACAGCATCGGCTGCTTGGTCACGCTGACCGCCAGGTTGGTCTGGCGCATCAGGTCGATCAGCGAGATGGTCGAGACCAGCGAGGTGTCCTTGAGCAGGCTCAGCCAGTTGTTCGACAAGCCTGGCAGGGCGATACGCGCCAGTTGCGGCAGTTGCACTTTGAAAAACGCCGTGCGCCGGCTTAGGCCCAGGGCCGAGCAGGCCTCGAGTTGCCCCTTGGGCAGGGTCTTGAAGGCCATCAGCCAGATCTCGCTGGAGAAGGCGGCGAACACCAGGCTGAAGGCGGCCATGGCGGCGAGGAAGGTGTTGATCAGCACCTCGCCTTCATAGCCCATGGCGGCGAGGATCTTCTGCGCGGCGATCTGGCAGCCGTAGTAGATGATCAGCAGCGTAAGCAGTTCGGGCAGGCCGCGGAACACCGTGGAAAAGGTGGTGGCCCAGGCCCTTGGCAGGCGTTTGCGCGAGCGCGCCGCCAGGGCCACCAGCAGCCCGAGGGGCAGGCCGATGGGCAGGCAGGCCAGGGCCAGCGATACGGTGACCAGGGCGCCGGCCAGCAGCGCCTGGCCCCAGCCGCCACTGGCGAAGGACAGCAGGGAGAGTTGATCGAGCATGGATTGAGCCCTCGAGGTCGGCGAATCCGAGCGCGCTTGCGCCCTTCGCGACACCAGGCCGCCCCTACAGAGGCGCGCGGTCGCTTGTAGGAGCGGCCTCGCGCCGCGAAAGGGCTGCGTAGCAGCCCCAGGAATCTGTCAGGCCAGCGCGTCAGTTGTAGATATCGAAGGCAAAGTACTTGCTCGCGATCTTCTGGTAGGTGCCGTTGGCGACGATTGCCGCCAACGCCTCGTTCAGCCGCGTGCGCAGGGCCTGGTCGTCCTTGCGCACGGCGATCGCCGCGTCAGCCTTGGTGCCGTCGACGTCCCCGAGGAGCTTGCAGCAGTCCTGGCCGTTCTTGTTCAGCCACTCATGCAGCGGGAACTTGTCGGCGATCACCCCGTCCAGGCGCCCGGCGGCAAGGTCGGCGTTGGCTTCGTCGAGGGTCGGGTACAGCTTCACGTCCGCGCCGGCCTTGCCGTACACGTCCTCGGCGTAGATCGCCTGGGTCGAGGCGGACTGGGCGCCGACCGTGTAGCCCTTGAAGTCGGTCTGCGCGTCTTTGATCTGGCTGTCCTTGGCCACCGCCACGGTCAGTGGGGTGCGGTAGTAGTGGTCGGTGAAGGCGATCTTCTTGCGTCGCTCCTGGGTATCGATCATCGAAGCCACCACCGCATCATACTTGCGCGCCATCAACGCCGGGATGATGCCTTCCCAATCCTGGGCCACCAGGGTGCATTCGACCTTCATCTGTTCGCACAGGGCATGGGTGATGTCGACATCGAAGCCGTGCAGCTTGTTGTCGGCATCGACGTAGTTGAACGGGGGGTACGCGCCTTCCGTGGCGAAGCGCAGGGTTTCGGCACTGGCGTGGCTTGCCAGCAGCAGGGCGCACGCGCCCACCATAGCCATGGTTCTTTTCATGTTGCACCTCTGTACCAGCACTCTTGCTATTGTTGTTTGCCCACCGGCCACGAGGTGTAGCCGACGAACTCGTTATGTAGAGCGGCAGTTGCTTCCAAGCGTGTTTCAACATCCGGTCCGAGCTTCTTGCAGACCTCGTTGACCATCAGGTGCACCCACGACAGCATCGTCGCGGTGGACTCCCAGAACAGATTGAATTCGGTGGGGATACGGAACACCTCGTCGGCGTTGTCGTCGGCCCAATCGCAGAAGGTATCGGTGACCAGGGTCACCGGGATGCCCCGCGCGCGCGCCTGCTGGCACAGTTGCAGGGCATGGCGTGAATAACGACGCGCCTCGAACACCACCAGGGCGCTGGCCCGCGGTTGGCCGAGCAGCACTTCGCCGAAATGCCCGGCGCTGCCATCGACCCGTTGCACGCCGTCGCGCAGGTATTGCAGCAGGTGGACCATGCACATGGCCACGCCGCGCTCGGTCTGAAAGCCGGCGATGAATACCCGTGGCGAATCGGCCAGGCGTCGGGCGACCTGGTGCCAGGCCTCGGTGCGGCTGTATTCGTGCACGCGCACCAGCGCGGCGATTTCCTTTTCCAGGCAGCCGTCGTGGTCGGATGGGGCGGTGGCCTGGCGGTATTCCTGCAGGCGATCGCCTACCAGCCAGGGGCCTTGGCCCAGGTCGCTCTGCAAGTCCTGCTTGAGCGCCTTGAGGTGGGCATAGCCGAGTGCGCGGCAGAAGCGCCCGACACTGGACTCGCTGACATCGAGCTTGGCGGCGATACTGGCGGAGGTCTGGAACGGCAGTTCATGCAGGTTGGCGAGCATGTAGCTGGCGATCTTGCGGCCGGAGGCTGCACTGCTGTGCAGGCTGCTTTCCAGGCGTTGCCTGATCGATGCGCTCATGGGCGGCTCCGGCTGATTTCTGGCGTGGAGAAGAAAATGGCTGTTTTCTGTCATCAAGTCAATATTTGACAGATAGCTGTCATTCGCGGGAGAGTCGGGGGCGTTGCGCTGTAGCGAATCCAATTCCAATAAAGGAGCTCCAGATGTCCGCACCTACCACCGGCGCAGTCGTGCGCGTGCCGTTTGCCGAACTGCAGGCGCTGTTGCAATCGATCTTGCAGCACCACGGTTGCAGCGAGGCCGTGGCCGCCGTGCTTGCCCACAACTGCGCCAGTGCCCAGCGCGATGGCGCCCATAGCCATGGGGTGTTCCGCATACCCGGTTATGTCTCGACGCTGGCCAGTGGCTGGGTCGATGGCAAGGCCCAGCCGGTGGTGAGCGATGTGGCGGCGGGGTATGTGCGGGTGGACGCCCGGGGCGGTTTTGCCCAGCCGGCCTTGGCCGCGGCCCGCAGCTTGCTGGTGGACAAGGCGCGCAACGCCGGCATCGCCGTGCTGGCCATCCATAATTCCCACCATTTCGCTGCCTTGTGGCCGGATGTCGAGCCGTTCGCCGAACAGGGGCTGGTGGCCTTGAGCGTGGTCAACAGCATGACCTGCGTGGTGCCCCATGGCGCGCGCAAGCCACTGTTCGGCACCAACCCCATTGCCTTCGCCGCGCCTTGCGCCGGGCATGATCCGATCGTGTTCGACATGGCCACCAGTGCCATGGCCCATGGCGATGTGCAGATCGCCGCGCGGGCGGGGCAGTCATTGCCTGAGGGCATGGGCGTGGATGCCGGCGGACAGCCGACCAGCGATCCCAAGGCCATCCTTGAGGGTGGCGCCTTGTTGCCGTTTGGCGGGCACAAGGGTTCGGCGCTGTCGATGATGGTCGAGCTGCTGGCGGCGGCGCTGACCGGCGGGCATTTCTCCTGGGAATTCGACTGGTCCGGGCACCCGGGGGCGAAGACGCCCTGGACTGGGCAGTTGCTCATCGTCATCGATCCGTCCAAGGCTGAAGGCGAACGCTTTGCCCTGCGCAGCCGCGAACTGGTGCGGCAGATGCAGGCGGTGGGGCTGAGCCGGATGCCGGGGGAACGTCGCTATCGCGAGCGCGAGGTCGCTGGGCGGGAGGGGGTGGCATTGAGCGAGCAGGAGTGGGCGGGGTTGCAGGCGCTGGTGGGGTGAGTTTGGGGCGGGGCCCAGAGGTGCTGGTCGAGCAACCCCCCCCTGAACGCGAGTTGACAGCCGCTCATTGCAACGCTGCCATAGACGATTGCCGGCCAGGGGATGTAACCCGCGCTGGCAGGCGGTATTCTCGATGTCATCTTCTATTCGCGACCCATCCGTACCAAGGAGCTGCACGCTGTGTTCAAACATGTCGATGCCTATGCCGGCGACCCGATTCTCTCGTTGATGGAAACCTTCAAGGCCGATCCCCGCGCCGACAAGGTCAACCTGAGCATCGGCCTGTACTACGACGAAGCGGGCGTGGTACCGCAGCTGGCGGCGGTGGCCGAGGTGGAAAAGCGCCTGGCCGGGCAACCCCACGAAGCCTCGCTGTACCTGCCCATGGAAGGCCTGGCCAGCTACCGCCAGGCGATCCAGGCCCTGCTGTTCGGCGCCGAGCACCCCGCGGTCAGCGCTGGCCGCGTGGCCACCGTGCAGACCGTCGGCGGCTCTGGCGCGCTGAAGGTCGGCGCCGATTTCCTCAAGCGCTACTTCGCCGGTTCCGAGGTCTGGGTCAGCGACCCAACCTGGGATAACCACCGGGCGATCTTCGAAGGCGCCGGTTTCAAGGTGCACAGCTACCCGTACTTCGACCAGGCCAGCCGTGGCGTCAATTTCGCCGGCATGCTCGACACCCTGCAGACCCTGCCGGCCAACAGCATCGTGCTGCTGCACCCGTGCTGCCACAACCCCACCGGTGCCGACCTCGACCAGCAGCAGTGGCAGCAGGTGATCGAAGTGGTCAAGGCGCGCCAGTTGATCCCGTTCCTCGACATCGCCTACCAGGGCTTCAGCGAATCGCTGGAGGCCGACGCCTACGCCATCCGCGAGATGGCCCGTGCCGGCGTGCCGTGCCTGGTGAGCAACTCGTTCTCGAAGATCTTCTCGCTGTACGGCGAGCGGGTAGGGGGCTTGTCGGTGGTCTGCGACGACGCCGACAGCGCCGCCAGCGTGCTCGGCCAGCTCAAGGCCACCGTGCGCCGCAATTACTCCAGCCCGCCGTTCTTCGGCGCGCAACTGGTGGCCGGCGTGCTCGGCGATGCCGGCCTCAACGCCCAGTGGGTGGCGGAAGTCGAAGTGATGCGCACGCGTATCCTGGCCATGCGCCAGGGCCTGGTCGACCTGCTTGGCGAGCTGCTGCCGGGCCAGGACTTCCAGTTCTTCCTGCGCCAGCGCGGCATGTTCAGCTACACCGGCTTCAGCGTCGAGCAGGTGCGTCGCCTGCGTGACGAGTTCGGGGTGTACCTGATCGACAGCGGCCGGGTGTGCATGTCCGGCCTGCGTCCGGCCAACCTGCGCCAGGTGGCCGAGGCGTTTGCCGCCGTGCAGAAGTAACCCAGCCGTTCGCCGGCAAGCCGGCTCCTACGCGTCCCGTAGG
>NZ_JBMDJI010000070.1:0-8631 GCF_057809115.1 Pseudomonas sp. FG47 | reverse complement strand
CTGGGCTTCGATCAGTTGCTGGATCGAGCGCTCCAGCGGGTAGTCGACGGCGGTGGCATTCCACTGCTCGACGATCTGTTCGTGCTCCGTTTCATCCAGCAATGCCAACTGCTCGATCGGCAGCGCCGGGTCGGCGACGACCTGCTCCAGCAACCGCAACCAATGCTGGGCCAGGCGCTCGATACTGGCGGCCTCGAACAGGTCCGTGGCATAGCTGAACTGCGCCAGCAGCCCGTCCGGGGTCTCCAGCGTATCGAGCTTGAGGTCGACCTGGGCGCTCAGCCCGCCCACTTCGAGCACTTCCAGCGCCACCTGGCTGGCCAGTGCCACCGGCACCGCAGGTGCCGTCGCCTGGTGGTTGAACATCACCTGGAACAACGGGTTGTAGCTCAGGCTGCGCTCCGGGCGCAGGGCATCGACCAGTTGCTCGAACGGCAGGTCCTGGTGCGCCTGGGCCTCCAGCGACACCCGTCGCACCTGTTGCAGCAGGTCACTGAAGCCCTGCCCTGGGTTGAACTCGGCCTTGAGCACCTGGGTATTGACGAAGAAGCCGATCAGCCCTTCGGTCTCCAGGCGATTGCGGTTGGCGATCGGCACGCCGACACGGATATCGGCCTGGCCACTGTAGCGGTGCAACAGCCCCTGGAACGAGGCCAGCAGCAACATGAACAGGGTCGCGCCCTGCTCACGCGCCTGCGTCTTGAGCTGTTCGAGCAAGGCACCCGGCACCGGCAGGGCGACCCGGGCGCCCCGGTAGCTTTGCTGGGCCGGGCGCGAATGGTCCATCGGCAGCTCCAGCACCGGCTGCTCGGCGCCCAGCTGGGCCCGCCAGTAGCCCAGTTGGCGCTCGCGCTCGCCGGCCTCCATCCATTGCCGCTGCCACAGCGCATAGTCGGCATACTGGATCGGCAACGCCGGCAACTGCGCGGCACCGCCATCGCTGAACGCCGCATACAGGCGGGTCAGTTCGCCCACCATCACCTGCATCGACCAGCCGTCCGAGACGATGTGGTGCTGGGTCAGCAGCAACAGATGATCATCGGCCCCCAGGCGCACCAGGCGCACCCGCAGCAACGGACCTTGCTGCAGGTCGAACGGCTGCAGCACCTCGGCGGCGACGCACGCCTCGATCTGCTCGGCCTGGGCCTGGGCATCGCCCTCCAGCCGCAACCGCTCACGCGCGATCGGCAGCGGCGCTGGCGCGTCGATCACTTGCTGCGCCTGCCCCTGGACTTCGACGAAGCGAGTGCGCAGCGGCTCGTGGCGCGCCACCAGGGCATCGAAACTGCGCTGCAAGGCCTGCTCGTCGAGCGCGCCACGCAGGCGCAGGGCCAAAGGAATGTGATAGGCGCTGCCATGGGGCTGCAATTGCCAGAGGAACCATTGCCGCTCCTGGGCATAGGACAACGGCAGGCGCTGCTCGCGCGGCTGCGCCAGCAGCGCAGGCTCGCGGCGTGTCAGGTCCTCGCCCAGGGCCTGGCAGAACGCGGCCAGGGTGGCGTGTTCGAACAGGCTGCGCAGGTTCACTTCGCGCTGCAGCCCCTGGCGCACCCGCGAGACCACCTGGGTGGCCAGCAGCGAATGGCCGCCAAGGCCAAAGAAATTGTCGTCCAGGCCCACCCGCTCGACCTTGAGCACCTCCTGCCAGATCTGCGCGACACCCTGCTCCAGCGCGCTGCGCGGCGCGACATAGTCCTGCTGGTTGTGACTCAGGTCCGGCGCCGGCAAGGCGCGGCGATCGAGCTTGCCGTTGCCGGTCAGGGGCAGGCTGTCGAGGAACAGTATATGGGCCGGCACCATGTAGTCCGGCAGGTGCTCGCGCAGGCTGGCCTTGAGCAGCTCGCGCAACGCCGCGGCGTGCGCCGGAGCCGTCGCCTCGGCGGGCACCACATAGGCCACCAGTTGCTGGGCGGCGCCGCTGCCATGGGGCAAAACCACCGCCATGTTCACTTGCGGGCGCGCCAGCAACTGGGCTTCGATCTCGCCTAGCTCGATGCGGAAACCACGGATCTTCACCTGGTGGTCGATACGTCCGACGTACTCGACCACGCCATCGGCACGCAGCCGTGCCAGGTCGCCGGTGCGGTACAGGCGCTCGCCCGCCTCGCCGAACGGGTCCGGCACGAAGCGCGTGGCGCTCAGGTCGCCGCGCTTGAGGTAGCCGCGGGCAAGGCCGGCGCGGCCAATGTAGAGTTCACCCACGCACCCCTTGGGCACCGGGTTCAACGCCGGGTCCAGCAAATACCAGCTCAGGTCCGGAATCGGCTCGCCGATCGGGCTGCTGGCCACCTGCTCGAGGTCGGCCAAGGTCAAAGGCCGGTAGGTCACATGCACGGTGGTCTCGGTGATCCCGTACATGTTGATCAGCCGCGGCGCCTGGTCGCCGAAACGCTCGAACCACGGGCGCAGGCTCTTCACATCCAGTGCCTCGCCACCGAACACCACATGGCGCAAGGCTTGGGCGCGGCGCTCGCTGGCCAGCGCCACCTGCATCAGCGACTTGAATGCCGACGGGGTCTGGTTGAGCACCGTCACCCCTTCCTCGCACAGCAAGGCATGGAAGTCTTCCGGCGAGCGGCTGGTGTAGTGCGGCACCACCACCAGCTTGCCGCCGTACAGCAGCGCGCCGAAGATCTCCCAGACCGAGAAGTCGAAGGCGAACGAGTGGAACAGGGTCCAGACGTCCGAGGCATCGAAACCGAACCAGTGCTCGGTGGCCTCGAACAGGCGCAGCACGTTGCGGTGGGCCAGCAAGGTGCCCTTGGGCTTGCCGGTGGAACCGGAGGTGTAGATCACATAGGCCAGGTTGTCCGGCGACATCGCCACCTGCGGATCTTGGGGGTTGTCAGCCAGCTTCAGCTGGTCGAGCAGCAGCGCCTCGACATGCGTCGGCACCGGCAACTGCGCCAGCAGCGCCGAGTCGGTCAGCAGCAGCGCCAAGCCGCTGTTCTCGATCATGTAGGCCAGGCGGTCCTGCGGGTAGCTCGGGTCCAGCGGCACGTAGGCGCCACCGGCCTTGAGGATCGCCAGCAGGCCGACCAGCAGGTCGAGGCCGCGCTCCATGGCCAAGCCCACCAGTACGTCCGGGCCGACGCCTCGGGCAATCAGGCCATGGGCCAGGGTATTGGCCCGCTGGTTGAGCGCGGCATAGCTCAAGGTCTGCCCTGCAAAGCTCAGCGCGATGGCCTGCGGGTTGCGCGCGGCCTGGGCCTCGATCAGCCCATGCAGCGTGGTGGCCACCGGGAACTCGCGCGGCGCCGGGTTCATCTGTGCCACCAGAGCCTGCTGCTCGGCGGCATCGTACAACGGCAACTGCGCCACCTGCCGCTCCGGGTCGGCGACGATGGCTTGCAGCAGGTTGCACCAGTGCCGGCCAAGGCGCTCGACCGTGTCCTGGTCGAACAGGTCGCTGGCATAGCTCAGGCGCGCCGTGAGCCCGTCCTCGTGCTCGAAGGTGTCCAGGGTCAGGTCGAACTTGGCGGTCTGGCTGTCCCAGTCCAGCAGTTCCACCGCCAGCCCGGTGCGCCCGGTCTCTTGCGCCTGCTGGGCGCGGCCGCCGCTCTGGTGGTTGAACATCACCTGGAACAACGGGGTATGGCTGAGGCTGCGCTCGGGCTGCAGGGCCTCGACCAGTTGCTCGAACGGCAGGTCCTGGTGGGCCTGGGCATCCAGCGCGGCCTGGCGCACCTGCTGCAACACGTCGCTGAAGCGGCTGCTGCCGTCGAACTCGGCTTTCATGACCTGGGTGTTGACGAAGAAGCCGATCAGACCTTCGGTTTCGACCCGGTTACGGTTGGCGTTGGCCACCCCGACACGGATGTCGGCCTGCCCCGAGTAGCGATGCAGCAAGGCCTGGAACGAAGCCAACAGGACCATGAAGCTGGTGCTGGCGCTGCGCTGCGCCAGTTGCCGCAGCGCCTGGGCCAACGCGCCCGGCAGCTCGAGCTGCACGCGACCACCGGCACCGCTGCGCGCAAGGCTGCGCGGGCGGTCCAGCGGCAGTTCCAGCAAGGCCTGGTCGCCCGCCAATTGCGCGGTCCAGTAGCCAAGCTGGCGCTGGCGTTCGCCGGCTTCCATCCAGTGTCGCTGCCACACCGCATAGTCGGCGTACTGGATCGGCAGCTCAGCCAGCACCGGTTGCTCGCCCTGGCTGAACGCCTCGTAGCAATGCATCAGCTCGCGCACCAGAACCTGCATCGAGCGGCCATCGGAGACGATATGGTGCTGGGTGAGCAGCAGCAGGTGATCCTGCTCGCCCAGCGTCACCAGCCGCACCCGCAGCAGCGGGCCGGTTTGCAGGTCGAACAGGCGCGCGCTCTCGGCCTCGGCACAGGCCCGCAGCTGGGCCTCCTGGTCGTCCTCGGCCAGGGTCAGCGTCGCGCGTTCGAGCAGTACGCGACCCTGCGCATCGATCACCTGGACCGGTTGTTCCTGGTCGGCGAGGATGCGTGTGCGCAGGCTGTCGTGCCGAGCCACCAGCACATCGAGGCTGTCCTGCAGGGCCTGGGCATCCAGCGCGCCACGCAGGCGCAGGTTGACCGACATGTGGTAGGCGGTGCTCTGCGGATCGAGCTGCCAGAGGAACCACTGCCGCTCCTGGGCGAACGACAGCGGCAGCACGGCCAGCTCATCGCGGACCTGGGGAATCGGCAGGTTGGCTGGCGACACGCCTTCGGCGAGCATCTTTTCCAGGTAGGCCTGGCGTTTGTCCAACGGTAGCAGGATGAAGCGCTTGGCGATCCGCGCGGCGACGTTATGGTCCATCAGATTTCCTCCATTTCGTCGAGCAGGAACTCAAGCTTGTCCAGGGTCGAAGCCTGCACGGCCGCCCCTTGCGCATTCAGTTGTGCGGCGAAGGTCGCCAGCGTCGGGTACTGGAACAGCAGTTGGGGAGTCAATGTCATGCCAAGCTCAAGATGGATACGGGACACCAGGTTCACTACCAGCAAGGAGTGCCCACCCAGTTCGAAGAAATTGTCGTCGCGGCCGATGCGGGCCACGCCCAGCACTTGCGCCCAGAGGGTCGCCAGGTCGCTTTCCAGCGCACCCTGCGGCGCGACATAGGTGCGTTGTTGTTGCTCGATCTGCACGGGCGGCAATGCCTTGCGGTCGAGCTTGCCGTTCGGCGTCTGCGGCAGTGCGGCGAGGAACAGTACCTGGCTGGGCAGCATGTAGCCGGGCAGGTGCTCGGCCAAGGCGCCGCGAATACGCTCGCGTAGCGCAGGTTGCTGCTCGGCTGGCGGCACCTCGCCGGTCGCCAGGTAGGCCACCAGTTGCGCGCCAGCCGGGCCGTCATGGGCCAGCACGGCGGCTTCGCGAACCTGCGCCAGGGCCAGCAGGCGCGCCTCGATCTCACCCAGTTCGATGCGGAAACCGCGAATCTTCACCTGGTGATCGATACGGCCGATGTATTCCAGATCGCCGTCGCCACGGCGGCGGATCAGGTCGCCGCTGCGGTACATGCGCTCGCCATTGGTGGCGTGGGGGTTGGGCACGAACTTCTCGGCGGTCAGTGCCGCGCGCCCCAGGTAACCGCGGGTCACCCCGGCGCCACTGAGGTACAACTCGGCGGCAACGCCCACCGGCACGGCCTGCAGATCAGCATCGAGCAGGTGCGCGGCGCTGTTGTGCAGCGGCTTGCCAATGCTTGGCCGACCGCCAGCCACGCGGCGGGTCCAGGTCGAATAGGTGGTGTCTTCCGAGGGGCCGTAGAGGTCGTAGACATGCTCGAGCGCCGGCAGCGCGTAGAGGCTGTCGACCAAGGTCTGTTTCAACGGCTCGCCGGCCAGGTTGATGATGCGCACGCTCGCCGGGATGCCATCGCTGCGCAGCAGGGCATTGACCGCCGAAGGCACACTGTTGATCAGCCGCACCTGTTCGCGGGCCGGCAATTGCGGCAGCTCCAGGGCGTTGCGCGCGAGGATCAGCGAGCCGCCACGGGCCAGGGTGACGAACAGCTCCCACACCGACAGGTCGAAGCACACCGAGGTCGAGGCCAGTACCCCTTGCAGGTCGTCGTGGCTGTACACCTCCTCGCTCCAGCGCACCAGCGCCGCCACGTTGCGGTGGCTGATGGCCACGCCCTTGGGCTGGCCGGTGGAGCCGGAGGTGTAGATCACGTAGGCCAGGTTGTCGGCCAGCAGGTTCAGTTGCGGCGGCTGCTCTGGGTAGCCGTCCAGCGCCAGCTCGTCGAGGCACAGGGTGGCCAGGCCGCTCGGCCACATGGCCGCAAGCCGGCGCTGGGTCAGCAGCAGCTGGGCGCCACTGTCCTGCAGCATGTAGCCGACGCGCTCGGCCGGGTAGTCAGGATCCAGCGGCACATACGCGGCGCCCGCCTTGAGGATCGCCAGCAGGCCGACCACCAGCTCCAGGTTGCGCTCGCAGGCGATGCCCACCCGGCTCTCCGGGCCGATACCCTGCTCGCGCAGCTTGTGTGCCAGGCGGTTGGCCCGGGCTTCGAGTTCGGCGTAGCTCAGCTGTTGCTCGCCCCAGGTCACAGCCAAGGCCTGCGGGGTGCGCGCCACCTGGGCCTGGAACAATTCACCGATGCTGCTGTGGCGCGGGTAGTCCACAGCGTTGCTGTTCCAGCCCATCAGTTGCGCCTGCTCGGCTTTATCCAGCCAAGGCAAGTCGCCCAGCGCCCCGCCGGCCTGCTCGATGAACGCTTGCAGCAGCTCCTTCAGGTGCCCGGCGAACTGCGCGATCACGGCCGTGCCGAAGTGCGCGCGGTCGTAGCTGAACTGCACGCCAAGCTGGGCGCCGGCGGCCACCAGCACGGTCAGTGGATAGCTGGTCTGCTCACGGCTGTGCACATCGCCAAAGCTCAGCCCCTCGGGGGACTGCTGCTTGAGGGTGTCGGCCACCGGGTAGTTCTCGAATACCAGCAGGCTGTCGAACAGAGCCTCGCCCCCCTGCCCGGCCCAGCGCTGGACATCGGCCAGCGGCGTGTGCTCGAACTCGCGCAGGGCCAGGCCATGCGCCTGCACTTGCTGCAACCAGCTGGCCACGCTCTGCTCGCCACGCGGGCTGGCGATGACCGGCAAGGTGTTGATGAACAGGCCGATCTGCTGCTCGATGCCGCGCAGCTGGGCCGGACGACCCGCCACCGTGGCGCCGAAGGCCACCGTGGCATGGCCGGTATAGCGTTGCAGCAACAGCAGCCAGGCGGCCTGGACCACGGTGTTGAGGGTGACCTTATGCTGCCGGGCAAAACTGCTCAAGCGCTCGCTCTGCGCCTGATCCAGGCGCAGGTAGTGATCTGCATGGCCGGTCGCGGCCACGTGGGGGTAGACACTGGCCAGCCGCGTCGGGCTGTGCAGCGCCTGTAGCTGCTCGCGCCAGAACACCTCGGTACGCTCGGCATCCTGCCCTTGCAGCCAGGCGATGTAGTCGCGGTAGCGGCCACCTTCGCGAGCGGGCTCCACACCGTTGTAGCGCTGCAGTACCTCGCCCAGCAGCTGCGAGTTGCTCCAGCCGTCCATGAGGATGTGGTGCGAGGTGTAGACCAGGTGCCAGGCGTTGTCACCGGTACGCACCAACTGCAGGCGCAGCAGTGGCGCCTGGCCAAGGTCGAAGCCCTTGGCCCGCTCGGCATCGGCCAAGGCTTGCAAGGCCCGGGGCAGATCAGGGCGAGCGCGCCAGTCGTGCAACTGGCAAGGCAGCTCGACCTGACGCGCCACCCATTGCAGCGGTTGCTCGAGGTCGGCGCCCCAGTGGAAACCACTGCGCAGAATGTCATGAGCATCCAGTGCCGCCTGCCAGGCCTGACGGAAGCGCTGGGGGTCGAGCCCTTCGACATCCAGCTGCATCTGGTTGATGTACTGCGGCGACGCCTGGTCATACAGCGTATGGAACAGCATGCCTTGCTGCATGGCCGACAACGGATACAGGTCGGCCAGGTTGTCGACGCTCAGTGGCAGTGCGTCGAGCTGTTGCTGGCTCACCCGCGCCAATGGGAAGTCCGAAGGCGTGACGCCATGGTGGCCTGCGCAGTGGCCCACCAGTTGCTCCAGTTCCTCGCGGTAGCCGGCGGCCAGCGCCTCAATGGTCGCTGGGGCGAACATCCGCTCGCTGAACGACCAAGTCAGGCTGAGCACGCCGTCATAGACCTGGCCATTGAGCGTCAGCCAGTTGCCCAGCGGCGCGTCGATATGCTGATTGCTCCCGGCCGCCTCGGCCGCCGGGATGAACAGCGCATCCTCGGCGCTGAAGCTGCCGTCGAACTGCCCCAGGTAGTTGAAGGTGATGCGCGGTACCGGCAGTTGCGCCATGGCCGCGCGCGTCTCGGCGCTCCCCAGGTAGCGCAGCAGGCCATAGCCGATGCCCTTGTGCGGCAGCGCGCGCAATTGTTCCTTGATGCCCTTGATCGATGCGCCCAGGTCCGCGGCAGGCGTCAGGCGCACCGGGTACAGGCTGGTGAACCAGCCCACGGTGCGGGTCAGGTCGATATCGTCGAACAACGCCTCGCGACCATGGCCCTCCATCTGCAGCAACAGGTCGGCGTCGCCGGTCCAGCGACAGACCACCCGCGCCAGGGCCGTCAGCAACAGGTCGTTGACCTGGGTGCGGTAGGCGGCGGGGGCTTCTTGCAGCAGGCGTGTGGTGTGGATCCTGTCCAGGGGGGTGGGGGGG
>NZ_JBMDJI010000007.1:0-183195 GCF_057809115.1 Pseudomonas sp. FG47 | reverse complement strand
TCTGCGCGAGCAGGTAGGGGTTTTGTCTTTGTGGCGCAAAAATACTGTGCGCTCCTACAGGGCCCGGGCCAGGCAAACTGCGGCGCCTGGCTCGCTAGCCCGAAACCGTGTCGTTGCTCAATAGTCCTCTCCCACAATTCGACCCGGAACACTAGAATAGAGCCGACGCATCCATTCAGAACTTCCCTATGCCCAACCCTGTTGACCCCCAAGCGCTCGCGCAGTTGCCGCTGGAAGACCTCGTGGCCTGCCACGAGTGCGACCTGCTACTGCGCAAGCCGCTGCTGCAGCACGATGAGAAGGCTCAGTGCCCGCGGTGCGGCTACGAGCTCTATGCCCATCGACACAACCTGGTCAATCGCAGCCTGGCCCTGGTGCTCACGGCCCTGTTGCTCTACGTGCCGGCCAACTTCCTGCCGATCATGCAGCTGCACCTGCTCGGCCAGACTTCCGACGACACGGTCTGGAGCGGTGTGCTCGGGCTATACAACTCCGAAATGCGCGGCATCGCCGTGGTGGTGTTCCTGTGCAGCATGGCCATCCCTTTGCTCAAGCTGCTGTGCCAACTGGCGGTGCTGCTGAGCATCCGCCTGGACATCGGCCGCAGCTATGGCTTGCTGATCTATCGTATTTACCACCACCTGCGCGAGTGGGGCATGCTCGAGGTCTACTTCATGGGCGTGCTGGTGGCCATCGTCAAGCTGGTCGACCTGGCCGAGTTGAGCATCGGCCTGGGGCTGTTCTGCTTCATTAGTCTGTTGCTGGTGCAGGTATGGCTCGAGGTGGTGATGTCGCCACACCAGATCTGGGTGGCACTGTCGGGGGAGGATGTCCATGCGGGCGATTGATGCAGGCATCCTGGTTTGCAATGAATGCCATGAGCTGAACCGCCAGGTGGCCGACAGCACGTCGCAGACCTGTACTCGCTGTGGCGCAACCGTGCATGCGCGGCGGCCGAACAGCATCGTGCGCACCTGGGCGTTGCTGATCACGGCAATGATCCTCTACATCCCGGCCAACGTGCTGCCGATCATGACCGTCAGCGCCCTCGGCCAGGGTAGCCCCGACACCATCATGTCCGGGGTGATCACCTTGATGAAGCACGGCATGCTGCCCATCGCCGCGGTGGTGTTCATCGCCAGTATCCTGGTACCGACTTTCAAGCTGGTGGGCATCGCCCTGCTGCTGTATTCAGTGCAGCGGCACCAGCCGCTTTCGGCCCGCCAGCGCATCCTGATGTACCGCTTCATCGAGTTCATCGGGCGCTGGTCGATGTTGGACATCTTCGTCATTGCCATTTTGGTGGCGGTGGTGAATTTCGGCCGCATCGCCAGTGTCGAAGCCAACCTGGGCGCCGTCGCCTTCGCCACCGTGGTGATCCTGACGATGCTTGCCGCTTTAACTTTCGATCCCCGACTGATCTGGGATAACACGGAGTCGGATGACGACCATGAGTGACTTGCCTACGGCTAAAACCCGCCCCGCTTCAAATTGGTCGGCCATCTGGATCCTGCCGCTGATTGCCCTGGCGATCGGTGGCTGGCTGGCCTGGCAGGCCTACCGCGACGCCGGTATCGAGATCCAGGTACGCTTCGAAAGTGGCGAGGGTATCGTCGCCAACAAGACCGAGGTCATCTACAAAGGCATGTCGGTAGGCAAGGTCGTTGCCCTGGTGCTGGATGACAAGGGGGACAACCGCGGCGTTATCGCCACCGTCGAAATGAAGAAGGAAGCAGGCCCCCATCTCACCAAAGGCACACGGTTCTGGCTGGTGAAGCCAAGCGTCAGCCTGGCGGGGATCACCGGCCTGGAGACACTGGTATCCGGTAACTATATTGCCGTGGATCCAGGGGAGGGCGAACCGACCAAGCGATTCACTGCGTTGAAGGAGGCGCCGCCGCTGTCCGACAGCGAGCCCGGCCTGCACCTGACCCTCAAGGCTGAGCGCCTGGGCTCGCTCAACCGTGACAGCCCGGTGTTCTACAAGCAGATCCAGGTCGGTCGGGTGAAGAGCTACAAGCTGTCCGAAGACCAGGGCACGGTCGAGATCAAGGTGTTCATCGCCCCGCCGTACGCGGCCCTGGTGCGCAAGCACACGCGCTTCTGGAACGCCAGCGGGGTCAGCATCGATGCCGATTTCTCGGGGGTCAAGGTGCGCACCGAATCGCTGTCGAGCATCGTCGCCGGCGGTATCGCCTTCGCCACTCCAGAAAACCGCAAGGACAGCCCGCCCACCGACCCTAGCCTGCCGTTCCGCTTGTACGAGGACTTCGACGCGGCCCAGGCCGGTATCCGGGTCAAGGTCAAGCTCAGCGACTTCGAAGGCCTGCAGAAGGGCCGCACGCCTGTGTTGTACAAGGGTATCCAGGTGGGCTCGCTCAAGGACCTCAAGGTCGAAAGCGACCTGGCCAGCGCCACGGCCGAGCTGACCCTGGATCCGCTGGCCGAGGACTACCTGGTCGAGGGCACGCAGTTCTGGGTGGTAAAGCCATCGATCTCGCTGGCTGGCATCACCGGCCTGGAGGCATTGGTCAAGGGTAACTACATTGCCGTTCGCCCGGGTGAGCCGGGGGCCAAGCCGCAGCGCGAGTTCGAGGCGCGCCCCAAGGCGCCGCCGCTGGACCTGAAGGCGCCGGGGCTGCACATGGTGCTGTTCGCCGATACCCTGGGTTCGCTGGAGGTGGGCAGCCCGGTCATGTACCGCCAGGTACGCGTGGGCAGCGTGCAGAGCTACCAGTTCGCCCGTAACAGCAAGCGTATTCTCATCGGCGTGCACATCGAGAAGGAATACGCCAACCTGGTCAACGGCTCGACGCGCTTCTGGAATGCCAGCGGCATCACCCTGACGGGCGGTCTGTCGGGTATCCAGGTCAAGAGCGAGTCGCTGCAGACCTTGATGGCCGGTGGTATTTCCTTCGACACGCCCAAGCCGGATGTGCCGCTCAAGCGGCGTATTCCACGCTTCCGTCTGCACGAGAGCCAGGATGCGGCCAACCGTGCCGGTACCTTGATCACCATTCGCGTGGACCGCGCCGATGGCCTCAAGCCGGGTACACCGATTCGCTTCCGCGGTCTGGATGTGGGCAGCGTCGAAAGCGTCGACCTGACGGCCGATCTGCAAGCGGTGTTGCTGCGTGCGCGAATTACCCAAGCCTCCGAGCGTATCGCCCGTACCGGCACGCAGTTCTGGGTGGTCAAGCCGGCGTTTGGCCTGGTGCGCACCGAGAACCTCGACACCCTGGTGGGTGGCCAGTACCTGGAGGTGCTGCCGGCGCTCAAGGACAAAGGCCCGCAGCGTGACTTCATCGCCTTGAGCGATGTGCCTGAAGTCAAGGGCGAGGAGGTCGGTTTGCCGCTGACGCTGAGCGCGCCGCGGCGCGGCTCGATCAAGCCTGGGGTGCCGGTCACCTACCGGGAGGTCACGGTGGGCAAGGTCACCGGCTTCGAGCTGGGCCAGAGCGCCGACCGCGTGCTGATCCACATTCTGATCGAGCCGCGCTATGCCGGTCTGGTGCGCGGCGGTAGCCGTTTCTGGAACAGCAGCGGCTTCGGTTTCGACTGGGGCTTGTTCAAGGGCGCCACGGTGCGCACCGAGTCGTTGGAAACCCTGATCGATGGCGGCATCGCCTTCGCCACCCCGGATGGCGAGCAGATGGGCAACCCGGCGCGGCCGCAGCAGACCTTCGCGCTGTTCGACAAGCCGGAGGATGCCTGGCTGCAGTGGGCGCCGAAGATCCAGATCGGCAAGTGATGAAGGGCGGGGCCGTCATGCGGCCCTGCCCCTGTAGGAGCGGCCTTGTGTCGCGAAAGGGCCGCAAAGCGGCCTCAGCGTTACCACATGGATTGCTGGGGCTGCTGCGCAGCCCTTTCGCGACACAAGGCCGCTCCTACAAAGACAATTGTTCCCGCAGGATAAGTGATCTGCCAGTGTGGCCCGGCAAATCACAGGCATAAAAAAACCGACCCTAGGGTCGGTTTTTTCGACAAGAACGTCGCTTAGGCAGCTGCAGCTTCTTTCAGTGCCTTGATGTGGCCATTCAGACGGCCTTTGTGGCGAGCAGCTTTGTTCTTGTGGATGATACCTTTGTCGGCCATACGGTCGATTACAGGTACAGCCAGAACGTAAGCGGCTTGCGCTTTTTCGGCGTCTTTTGCGTCGATGGCTTTGACTACATTCTTGATGTAGGTGCGGACCATGGAACGCAGGCTGGCGTTGTGGCTGCGACGCTTCTCAGCCTGTTTTGCACGTTTCTTGGCGGAAGGTGTGTTGGCCACCGTCGAGCTCCTCGAAAGACTTTAGGTAAATAGCAAACAAAATAGGCCGCGAATCATGCCGACGAGTCGAACGGATGTCAAGGCCACCTGCAGGGTTCCGCCGAGCGGTGGGTCGATGAGCGGGAAATATTCCCTTCTGCCGCACGACCTGTAAACTCGGGAATTTTGGCTCCCCCTGCGAAGGCGCGGGAGTATCGCACATTCGAACGCTCTCTGCAGCGTCCTCTGCCCCTGGCGTGAAAATTTTCGATGAATCTGCTCAAATCCCTGGCCGCAGTCAGCTCCATCACCATGATTTCCCGGGTGCTCGGTTTCGTTCGCGACACCATCCTGGCGCGGGTCTTTGGCGCCGGCATCGCCACCGACGCCTTCTTCATCGCCTTCAAACTGCCCAACCTGCTGCGCCGGATTTTCGCCGAAGGGGCATTCTCCCAGGCCTTCGTGCCGATCCTGGCCGAGTACAAGAGCCAGCAGGGCGAGGAAGCCACCCGCACCTTCATCGCCTATATCAGTGGCCTGCTGACCCTGGTCCTGGCGCTGGTCACCGTGGTTGGCATCCTCGCCGCACCTTGGGTGGTGTGGGCCACCGCGCCAGGTTTTGTCGACAGCGCCGAAAAGTACCAACTGACCACCAGCCTGCTGCGGGTGACCTTTCCTTATATATTGCTGATCTCGCTGTCGTCGTTGGTGGGGGCCATCCTCAACACCTGGAACCGCTTCAGTGTGCCGGCCTTCACCCCGACCTTGCTCAACGTGGCGATGATCGCCTTCGCGGTGCTGCTGACCCCATACTTCGACCCACCGATCATGGCCCTGGGCTGGGGCGTGCTGGCCGGCGGCCTGGCGCAGCTGCTGTACCAGCTGCCGGCGCTGAAGAAGATCGGCATGCTCGTGCTGCCGCGCCTTAACCTGCGCGACACCGGGGTATGGCGCGTGCTCAAGCAGATGCTGCCGGCGATCCTCGGGGTATCGGTAAGCCAGATCTCGCTGATCATCAACACCATCTTCGCCTCGTTCCTGGTGGCCGGGTCGGTGTCGTGGATGTATTACGCCGATCGCCTGATGGAACTGCCGTCGGGCGTGCTCGGCGTGGCCCTGGGCACCATCCTGCTGCCGACCCTGGCCAAGACCTATGCCAACAAGGACCGCGAGGAATATTCGCGAATCCTCGATTGGGGCTTGCGCCTGTGCTTCCTGCTGGTGCTGCCGTGCACTCTGGCCCTGGCGATTCTCGCCGAGCCGCTGACCGTGGCGCTGTTCCAGTACGGCAAGTTCACCGCCTTCGACGCGGCCATGACCCAGCGCGCGCTGATCGCCTATTCGGTGGGCCTGCTGGCGATCATCCTGGTCAAGGTACTGGCACCTGGCTTCTATGCGCAGCAGAATATCCGCACGCCGGTGAAGATCGCGATCTTCACCCTGCTCTGCACGCAACTGCTCAACCTGGCCCTGATCGGCCCGCTGGCCCACGCCGGGCTGGCCCTTGCCATCAGCCTGGGAGCCTGCCTCAACGCCGGCCTGTTGTACTGGAAGCTGCGCAGCCAGCAACTGTTCCAGCCCCAGCCGGGGTGGACGATGTTCCTGCTGAAACTGGTACTGGCGGTGACCTTGATGTCGGTGGTGTTGCTGCTGGGCATGCACTACCTGCCGGCCTGGGAGCAGGGCGACATGCTCGCGCGTTTCGTGCGCCTGGGCGGCCTGATCGCGGCGGGCGTGGTGACCTATTTCGGTTGCTTGTTCCTGTGCGGTTTCCGCCCGCGGCATTTCGCCCGCAAGGCGTTGCATTGAGGCGCCAGCAGGGTCAGGCGTCGGTTTTTCGCATTCCATGCCCACCGGTGGCGCTGCTGCCTGTCGCCAGCGCCCGGGTGTGGTTATAATCGGCCACTTTATGAGCAAGAAGCGCGTTATGCAGCTGGTTCGAGGTCTTCACAACCTGCGCCCCGAGCACCGGGGCTGTGTCGCCACCATTGGCAACTTCGACGGGGTCCACCGCGGCCACCAGGCGATTCTCGCGCGCCTGCGCGAACGTGGCCAGGCACTCGGCCTGCCGACCTGCGTGGTGATCTTCGAGCCACAGCCCCGCGAATACTTCGCCCCGGACAGCGCGCCGGCCCGCCTGGCGCGCTTGCGCGACAAGGTCGAGCTGCTGGCCGCCGAAGGCATCGACCGGGTGCTGTGCCTGTCGTTCAACCAGCGCCTGAGCCAGCTCAGCGCCGAGCAGTTCGTCAAGGCCGTGCTGGTCGAGGGCCTGGGCGTGCGCCACCTCGAAGTGGGCGATGACTTCCGCTTCGGTTGCGACCGCGCCGGCGACTTCGCTTTCCTGGTCGAGGCTGGCAAGCAGCATGGTTTCTCGCTCGAGGCGGCCAACACCGTGCTGCAGGACGGCCTGCGGGTCAGCAGCACCGAAGTGCGCAAGGCCTTGGCCGATGGCAACTTCGAGCTCGCCGAGCACCTGCTGGGCCGGCCATACCGCATCACCGGCCGCGTGCTGCATGGCCAGAAGCTGGCCCGCCAGCTCGGCACACCTACCGCCAACATCCAGCTCAAGCGCCGTCGCGTGCCGCTGTCCGGGGTCTACCTGGCCAGCATCGAGATCGACGGCAAGCACTGGCCGGGTGTTGGCAACATCGGGGTACGACCCACCGTCAGCGGTGATGGCCGTCCCCACCTGGAGATTCATCTCCTGGATTACGCCGGCGACCTCTATGGCCGGCGCCTGACGGTGGAATTCCACCACAAGCTGCGTGAAGAGCAGCGTTTCGCCTCCCTGGAGGCGCTGAAGTCGGCGATCGACGCGGACATCGCCGCCGCACGTGCCCACTGGCACGCTCAACCGCTAACGAAGAGCCTGAAATGACCGACTACAAAGCCACGCTTAACCTTCCGGACACCGCCTTCCCCATGAAGGCCGGCCTGCCTCACCGCGAACCGCAGATCCTGCAGCGCTGGGACAGCATTGGCCTGTACCAGAAGCTGCGCGAGATTGGCAAGGATCGTCCGAAGTTCGTCCTGCACGACGGCCCGCCCTATGCCAACGGCAAGATTCATATCGGTCATGCGCTGAACAAGATTCTCAAGGACATGATTGTCCGCTCGAAAACCCTGTCGGGCTTCGACGCCCCGTACGTACCGGGCTGGGACTGCCACGGCCTGCCGATCGAGCACAAGGTCGAGGTCACCCACGGCAAGCACCTGACCGCCGACCGCACCCGCGAGCTGTGCCGCGAGTACGCCGCCGAGCAGATCGAAGGGCAGAAGACCGAGTTCATCCGCCTGGGCGTGCTGGGTGACTGGGACAACCCGTACAAGACCATGAACTTCGCCAACGAGGCCGGCGAGATCCGCGCCCTGGCCGAGATGGTCAAGCAAGGCTTCGTGTTCAAGGGCCTGAAGCCGGTGAACTGGTGCTTCGATTGCGGTTCGGCCCTGGCCGAAGCCGAGGTCGAGTATGCCGACAAGAAATCCCAGACCATCGACGTGGCCTTCCCGGTCGCCGACGAGGCCAAGCTGGCCGCTGCCTTCGGCCTGGCCGCGCTGGCCAAGCCCGCCGCCATCGTGATCTGGACCACCACCCCGTGGACCATCCCGGCCAACCAGGCGCTGAACATCCACCCGGACTTCACCTACGCCCTGGTCGATACCGGCGAGCGCCTGCTGGTGCTGGCCGAGGAGCTGGTCGAGGCGTGCCTGAAGCGCTATGCCCTGGAAGGTTCGGTCATCGCCACCGCCCCGGGTTCGGCGCTGGAACTGATCAACTTCCGTCACCCGTTCTACGATCGCCTGTCGCCGATCTACCTGGCCGAATACGTCGAGCTGGGCGCCGGTACCGGCGTGGTGCACTCCTCGCCAGCCTACGGCGAAGACGACTTCGTCACCTGCAAGCGCTACGGCATGGTCAACGACGACATCCTCACCCCGGTGCAGAGCAACGGCGTGTATGTCGAGTCGCTGCCGTTCTTCGGCGGCCAGTTCATCTGGAAGGCCAACCCGGCCATCGTCGACAAGCTCAGCGAAGTCGGCGCGCTGATGCACACCGAGACCATCAGCCACAGCTACATGCACTGCTGGCGCCACAAGACCCCGCTGATCTACCGCGCCACCGCGCAGTGGTTCGTCGGCATGGACAAGCAGCCCACCAGCGGCGACAACCTGCGCGAGCGCTCGCTCAAGGCCATCGAAGAGACCAAGTTCGTTCCGGCCTGGGGCCAGGCGCGCCTGCACTCGATGATCGCCAACCGTCCAGACTGGTGCATCTCGCGTCAGCGCAACTGGGGCGTGCCGATCCCGTTCTTCCTCGACAAGCAGACCGGTGAGCTGCACCCGCGCACCGTCGAGCTGATGGAGGAAGTGGCCAAGCGCGTCGAACAGCAAGGCATCGAGGCCTGGTTCAAGCTGGATGCCGCCGAACTGCTGGGCGATGAAGCCGGGCAGTACGACAAGATTTCCGACACCCTCGACGTCTGGTTCGACTCCGGCACCACCCACTGGCACGTGCTGCGTGGCTCCCACGATATCGGCCACGCCACCGGCCCGCGCGCCGACCTGTACCTGGAAGGCTCCGACCAGCACCGCGGCTGGTTCCACTCTTCCTTGCTGACTGGCTGCGCCATCGACGGCCACGCGCCGTACCGCGAGCTGCTGACCCACGGCTTCACCGTGGACGAGAACGGCCGCAAGATGTCCAAGTCGCTGGGCAACACCATCGAGCCGGAAAAGGTCAACAACACCCTGGGTGCCGACATCCTGCGCCTGTGGGTGTCCGCCACCGACTACTCCGGTGAGATGGCCGTTTCCGAGCAGATCCTGCAGCGTAGCGCCGACGCCTACCGCCGCATCCGCAACACCGCGCGCTTCCTGCTCTCCAACCTGTCCGGCTTCGACCCGGCCCGCGACCTGCTGCCGGCCGAGGACATGCTGGCCCTGGACCGTTGGGCGGTCGACCGTACCCTGCTGCTGCAGCGCGAGCTGGAAGAGCACTACGGCGAGTACCGGTTCTGGAACGTCTACTCGAAGATCCACAACTTCTGCGTGCAGGAGCTGGGCGGCTTCTACCTCGACATCATCAAGGACCGCCAGTACACCACCGGCGCCAACAGTGTCGCCCGCCGCTCCTGCCAGACCGCGCTGTACCACATCAGCGAGGCGCTGGTGCGCTGGATCGCGCCGATCCTGGCGTTCACCGCCGACGAGATCTGGCAGTACCTGCCGGGCGAGCGCAACGAGTCGGTGATGCTCAACACCTGGTACCAGGGCCTGACGGAACTGCCGGCCGACGCCGAGCTGGACCGCGCCTACTGGGACCGCGTAATGGCGGTCAAGGCCGCGGTCAACAAGGAGCTGGAGAACCAGCGTACCGCCAAGGTCATCGGCGGCAACCTGCAGGCCGAGGTCACCCTGTTCGCCGAAGAGGGCCTGACCGCCGACCTGAACAAGCTCGGCGACGAGCTGCGCTTCGTGCTGATCACCTCGGCGGCCAGCGTGGTGCCGTTCGTCCAGGCACCGGCCGATGCGGTGACAACCGAGGTCGAAGGCCTCAAGCTGAAGGTGGTCAAGTCTGGCCATGCCAAGTGCGGCCGTTGCTGGCACTTCCGCGCCGACGTCGGCAGCCACCCGGAGCACCCGGAAATCTGTGGCCGTTGCGTCGACAACCTGAGCGGCTCCGGTGAGGTGCGCCACTATGCCTAATGCGTCCGCAGGGCGCTTCGGGCGCCTTGCCTGGCTCTGGCTGAGCCTGGTGGTGCTGGTCCTCGACCAGGCCACCAAGGTCTACTTCGAGGGCGCGCTGAGCCTGTACCAGCAGATCGTGGTCATTCCCGACTACTTCAGCTGGACCCTGGCCTACAACACCGGCGCGGCGTTCAGCTTCCTGGCCGACAGTTCCGGCTGGCAGCGTTGGCTGTTCGCCGTGATCGCCGTGGTGGTCAGCGCCGTGCTGGTGGTCTGGCTCAAGCGCCTGGGGCGCAACGAGACCTGGCTGGCCGTGGCCCTGGCCCTGGTGCTGGGCGGTGCATTGGGCAACCTGTACGACCGCGTGGTGTTGGGCCATGTGGTCGACTTCATCCTGGTGCACTGGCAGAACCGCCACTACTTCCCGGCCTTCAACCTGGCCGACAGCGCCATCACCGTTGGCGCGGTGATGCTGGCGCTGGATATGTTCAAGAGCAAGAAGTCCGAGGAAGCCGTCCATGACTGAGACCCGTATCGGCCAGAACACCGAAGTCACCCTGCACTTCGCGCTGCACCTGGAAAACGGCGACACCGTCGACAGCACCTTCGACAAGGCCCCGGCCGTGTTCAAGGTCGGCGACGGCAACCTGCTGCCGGGCTTCGAGAACGCCCTGTTCGGCTTCAAGGCCGGTGACCAGCGCAAGCTGAGCATCGCCCCGGAGAACGCCTTCGGCCAGCACAACCCGCAGAACGTGCAGGTGATGCCACGTTCGCAGTTCGACGGCATGGAGCTGTCCGAAGGGTTGCTGGTGATCTTCAACGACGCCGCCAACACCGAACTGCCCGGTGTGGTGAAAGCGTTCGACGACCACCAGGTGACCATCGACTTCAACCATCCACTGGCAGGCAAGACGTTGAACTTCGAGGTGCAGATCCTCGACGTCAAGGCCTTGTGAGCCGGGAGCCGAGCATGCAAATCAAACTCGCCAACCCGCGCGGTTTCTGCGCGGGGGTCGACCGGGCGATCGAGATCGTCAACCGCGCCCTGGAGGTCTTCGGCCCGCCGATCTATGTGCGCCATGAAGTGGTGCACAACAAGTTCGTGGTCGAGGACCTGCGCAACCGTGGCGCGGTGTTCGTCGAAGAGCTGGACCAGGTGCCGGACGACGTCATCGTCATCTTCAGCGCCCATGGTGTATCCCAGGCCGTGCGCCAGGAAGCCGCCGGGCGCGGCCTGAAGGTGTTCGACGCGACCTGCCCGCTGGTCACCAAGGTGCATATCGAAGTGGCCAAGTACAGCCGCGACGGCCGCGAGACCATTCTCATCGGCCACGAAGGGCACCCGGAAGTCGAAGGCACCATGGGCCAATACGACGCCAGCAACGGCGGCGCCATCTACCTGGTCGAGGACGAGGACGATGTTGCCAAGTTGCAGGTGAACGACCCCGACCACCTGGCCTTCGTCACCCAGACCACGTTGTCGATGGACGATACCAGCCGGGTGATCGACGCCCTGCGCGCGCGCTTCCCGAACATCGGCGGCCCGCGCAAGGACGACATCTGCTACGCCACGCAAAACCGCCAGGACGCCGTCAAGCAACTGGCCGACGAGTGTGACGTGGTGCTGGTGGTGGGCAGCCCCAACAGCTCCAACTCCAACCGCCTGCGCGAGCTGGCCGAGCGCATGAGCACGCCGGCCTACCTGATCGACGGTGCCGAGGACCTGCAACGCAGCTGGTTCGACGGCGTGCAGCGGATCGGCATCACCGCCGGTGCCTCGGCCCCCGAGGTGCTGGTGCGTGGCGTGATCGATCAACTCAAGGCCTGGGGTGCCAGCGGCGCCGAAGAGCTCGACGGCCGCGAGGAGAACATCACCTTCTCCATGCCCAAGGAACTGCGGGTACGCTCGCTGATCTGACTCAGTCTCCTGCACAGCGGCGGCCCTCGTCGCTGCGCAGGCTGACCCGGCCACTGGGGCTCAGCACCACCTGGTGCTGGCTCCCCGGCCCGCTGCGCTGGCAGATGTCCAGCGTGATGCCGACGAAGCCGATGCCCACGGGCGCCCCCCGCCGACTGAAACGCACCTCGCGGGTAGAGCTCGCCAGCACTTTCGCCGGCTTGCCCAGGCGATGCTCGCGCACCAATTGGCCGTCGCGCTCTTGCGCTACCCGCCAGCCTTTGCCCCAGTCACCCTCCAGTGGATGCACCGTCAGCGCCTGTTGCTGCAGCGCGGCCTGGTTGCGCGCGGCGCGCAGCGTTTGCGCCAGGTCCCGGGCCACGGCGGTTAGTTGCAGGGTTTCGCCGAGTCGGTTGTAGGCCGTGATACCAAGGTGTGTCAGCAGGCTGCCAATGGCCAGCGCGCACATCATTTGTAGCAGTGTTACGCCTTGTTGCTTCACCGTGCATTCCTCCCTGGAAGTGCTTCGCTATAGCTTCCGGCTTGGCCGCGCAGGGCGCCAGTCAGCCGCTTCGGGCAGGGCGCGAGGAAAGGTCCCAGGAGGGTGAGGATGCGGGCGAAGGAAGGCGGGATGACATTGCTGGAGGTGCTGCTGGCCATGACCGTGCTGGCGCTGGGTGTATTCGCCGCGGCGGCCTTGCAGGTACGCGGCATGCAGGCTGCCGACAGCGCCAGGCGCGATGGCCTGGCCTTGCAACTGGCCCAGGGCATGCTCGAGCGGGTGAGGGCACGCGGCGCGCTCGATGCAGGCGAGGAGGGCGCATGGCGGGCACGGGTCACGCAGGCCTTGGGCGCTTCGGCGCAGGGGCGGGTGCGGCGCGCGCCCGGCATGCTGGCGCTAGAGGTGCACTGGCCAAGCATGGCGGATCGGCGGCCAGCGTTGCAGCTACAGGGCCGGGTGTTGCCATGAAGCGTGGGCAAAGCGCCTTCGGCCTGATCGAGGTGTTGTTGGCCGTGGCGCTTGGCGCTTTGCTGCTGGCGGCGGCGGGCCAGGTGTTCGTCCAGGCCTACCAGGCTTGGCGCCTGCAAGGCGCGGCGGCACGTTTGCAGGACGACGCGCGCCTGGCCCTGCAACGCATGGCCGAGGATATCCGCATGGCCGGGATGTTCGGCTGCCTGCGGCTGGCGCCGGCGGACTTCGACGACCCCGCAGCCGTACAGGCGTTCGCCAGGCCCATCGAGGTCACTGGCGACAGCCTGACGCTGGTGGGCGCCGAGCTGCCTGGCCTGCTCGGCGCGCCGGACTGGACCGTGCTCAGCGACTGTCGCAGTTGGGCGCGGGTCCAGCGGGGCCAGCATGTACCGGGCGACAGCATGCTGGCCTTGCCGGTGCGCCGGGTGACCTATCGCGTGCGCAACGGCAGCCTGCTGTTCACCAGTAACGCCCAGCATGCCGCCCTGATCGACAATGTGCGGGCCATGCAGGTGCGGCGGGTCGAGGACCGTGTGGATATCGAACTGCTCATGCACGACCGTGATCATCAACTGCAACAGCGTCACGCGCTGAGCGTGGCCCTGCGCAACCCCGGTGATGGCGCGTGAGCCGCCAGGGTGGCGTGGTGCTGCTGCTGGCGTTGAACCTCAGCCTGCTGCTCGGTCTGTTGGCGGCGCTGGGCATGCGCGATGCGTTGCAGCAGGCGCGGCAGGTGGGCGAGCAAGTGCGGCGTGCCCAGGCATTCGAGCTGGCCGAAGCGAGCCTGGTGGAGGGCGCGGCATTGCTCGATGCCGGGCTTGCGAGCGAGTGCGGGCCTTGCCTGCCGCCGGATCTGCCCATTGCCAGGCCTGGTGCGCCTTGGCAAGCCACCGAGAGCGGCTTCGTGCTGTTGCAGGCACTGGGGACCACCAGCCGCGCCGCCGGCCTGCCCATTGGCGAGCAGGTGAGCCTGGTGCGGGTAACGGCGCTCGGCCGCGAGGCACGCGGCCGGCAGTACCTGGAGGCGGTGTATGCGGTGGACGAGCAGGCGCGGGTGCGACGGGTCAGCTGGCGGCAACGCCTGGAGGAGGGCTGACATGCAGCGAGGCCTTGGCCTGATCGAATTATTGATTGTCGTGGCGCTGATCGGCATGCTGGCAGCCATTGCCTACCCCAGTTACAGCGACCAGCTGCGGCGTGCCGCGCGCAGCGAGGTGGTCGGCCTGCTGCACGACGCCGCGTTGCGCCTGGAACAGCACCGCGCGCGCAGCGGTGGCTATGCCGACAGCGAGCAGTTGCAGACGGTGCTGCCGTCGGGCAGCCGTTACTACCGTTTGCTAGCCCAACGTGACGCAGAGGCTTTCACGCTGCTTGCCCGGCGTGTGGCGGGTGCGTTCATGGCGCACGACCCCTGTGGCGATTTTCGCCTCGATCAGGCCGGCGTGCGTGACAATCCAGGCGGCAGCGAGGGTGCTGAAACCTGCTGGGGAAGCTGAAGCGCATTGGGTGCCTGGGCACCGTGGAATTTCTTCAGGTGTTGGATCGAACCATGAGCAAGCAAGTAGTGATTGTCGGTGGCGGGGTGATTGGCCTGCTGACAGCGTTCAACCTGGCGGCAGAAGTCGACCGGGTGGTGGTGTGCGACCAGGGGGAGGTTGGCCGTGAGTCGTCCTGGGCCGGAGGCGGCATCGTCTCGCCGCTGTACCCGTGGCGCTACAGCCCAGCGGTGACCGCGCTGGCGCACTGGTCGCAGGATTTTTATCCACAGCTGGGCGAGCGCCTGTTCGCCAGCACCGGCGTCGACCCCGAGGTCCATACCACCGGGCTCTACTGGCTCGACCTGGACGATGAGGCCGAGGCATTGGCCTGGGCTGTGCGGGAACAGCGGCCGTTGAGTGCGGTGGATATTTCGGCGGCCTACGATGCGGTACCAGTGCTTGGGCCGGGCTACCGGCACGCGATCTACATGGCGGGGGTGGCCAATGTGCGTAACCCGCGCTTGGTCAAGTCGCTCAAGGCCGCGCTGCAGGCGCTACCCAACGTCACCCTGCGCGAGCACTGCCAGATCACCGGCTTCGAACAGGAGGGCGGTCGTGTCACGGGCGTGCGGGCCGACGATGGCGTGCTGGCCGCCGATGACGTAGTGCTCAGTGCCGGAGCCTGGAGCGGCGATCTGCTGAAGACGCTGGGGTTGGACCTGCCGGTGGAGCCGGTGAAGGGCCAGATGATCCTGTTCAAGTGCGCCGAGGACTTCCTCCCCAGCATGGTGCTGGCCAAGGGGCGCTATGCAATCCCTCGCCGTGACGGGCATATCCTGGTGGGCAGCACCCTGGAGCATGCTGGCTACGACAAGACCCCGACCGAGGATGCGCTGGAGAGCCTGAAGGCGTCGGCCATCGAGCTGTTGCCGGCATTGGCCGATGCCGAAGTCGTTGGGCACTGGGCGGGTTTGCGTCCGGGGTCGCCAGAAGGTATTCCGTACATTGGCGCGGTGCCGGGGCATGAAGGGCTGTGGTTGAACTGTGGCCATTACCGCAATGGCCTGGTGCTGGCGCCGGCGTCGTGCCAGTTGTTCAGTGACCTGTTGCTGGGGCGTGAGCCGATCATCGACCCGGCACCCTATGCGCCAGAGGGGCGGTTGCTTTGAGCGGGTGAAGCGCTGCTTGTTGTAGGAGCCGGCTTGCCGGCGAACCTGGCAACGCGGTGTATGGCACCGGCCTTGCCGGTGTTCGCCAGCAAGGCTGCTTCCTACAGGTTGCGGTAAGGCTAACCTTGGCGCCCTTTGGTCGGATTGTTTAGCGCTGCTGGCCTGGCCCTTGCTGCAAATGCTGCTGGCTGCAATACCACTCCTTGCCCTGCTGCAACGCCCGGTCGTTGGGCAGGTGCACGCCACAATGGGCGCAGCGCACCATCTTCAGCGGGTCTTGCAGCCGGGGCTCGGCAGGCGACTGCTGACTGCTCTTGAACTTGCGCCACAGCCAGAACGCGGCAGCGATCAGGGCGATCCAGAAAAGTAGGCGAACCATGGTGTCCAGCTTGTCGAATGAAGAAGCCGACAGTCTAGGGCGCGGCCAATAAAAAAGGGAGGCCTCGGGCCTCCCTTTCTTTCGCTTGCGCGTGGCTCAGTCGAACAGACCGAAGGTCATGTAGCTGAACCAGCTGCGGTCCTTCTCGGCTTCCTTAGGACCCTCCGGCAGGATCACGTCGCCGTTCTCGTCCTTGGGCAGCAGCTCTTGCGGGATCTCCGAACGGGCATCCTGGAACTGCTTGACCACGTCCTGGTTGGCGCGGGTCTCGCCTGGCGGCAGCGGAGTCTTGGTTTCGATCAGGCCCAGGGTGGCCTTGGACAGCCACGAACGGTTGCCGTTTTCGTCCACCTTGGTGACGAACTGGCCGTCGACCAGGCTCGGATGGTCCGGGTAGTTGAGTTGCAGGGTCTCGAGGCTGGTGGCGGCCAGTTCGTCCAGGTGCATGCGCTGGTACGACTCGACCATCACCGCCAGGCCGTCACCCACCGATGGGGTTTCCTGGAAGTTCTCCACCACGTAGCGGCCACGGTTGGCGGCGGCGACATAGGCTTCGCGGCTCAGGTAGTAGTTGGCCACGTGGATCTCGTAGGCGGCCAGCAGGTTGCGCAGGTAGATCATGCGCTGCTTGGCGTCCGGCGAGTAACGGCTGTTGGGGAAGCGGCTGGTCAGCTGGGCGAACTCGTTGTACGAGTCGCGGGCGGCACCCGGGTCACGCTTGGTCATGTCCAGCGGCAGGAAGCGCGCCAGCAGGCCACGGTCCTGGTCGAACGAGGTCAGGCCCTTGAGGTAATAGGCGTAGTCGACGTTCGGGTGCTGCGGGTGCAGGCGGATGAAGCGCTCGGCAGCCGACTTGGCGGCCTCGGGCTCGGAGTTCTTGTAGTTGGCGTAGATCAGCTCGAGCTGCGCCTGGTCGGCGTAGCGGCCGAACGGGTAGCGCGACTCCAGGGCCTTGAGCTTGTTCACGGCGCTGGTGTAGCTGGAGTTGTCCAGGTCGGCCTGAGCTTGCTGATACAGCTCGGCTTCGCTGAGGTTCTCGTCAATGACTTCCTTGTTGGAGGAACAGGCCGCGGTGAGCCCGAGGATGGCGATCAGCAGCAGGTGTTTCACTTGCATGGCGGCTTGCGTCCCTTTGACGGCCGCTGTCTTGGGCGGTGCCGTCCTGTTATGATGAGCACCCCCGGGCAACCCCGGGGCAAAAGAAGCCGTATTTAACCACAAGCGCGCAGCCGAAACCAAAGGCTGAACGCCCGTCGATTCGAGCATGTCCGAGATCATTCAACTTAGCGCAGAGGTCCCGTCCGAACTGGGCGGCCAACGCCTCGACCAGGTCGCCGCCCAATTGTTCGCCGAGTACTCGCGTTCGCGCCTGTCCTCGTGGATCAAAGATGGCCGCCTGACCGTCGATGGCGCGGTGCTGCGACCGCGCGACACCGTCCACACCGGCTCTATCCTGGCCCTCGAGGCCGAGCAGGAGGCCCAGGGCGAATGGGTGGCTCAGGACATCGAGCTGGACATCGTCTATGAAGACGACCAGATCCTGGTGATCAACAAGCCGGCCGGGCTGGTAGTCCACCCGGCGGCGGGCCACCCCGACGGCACCCTGCTCAATGCCCTGCTGCACCATGTGCCGGACATCGTCAACGTACCGCGCGCCGGTATCGTGCACCGCCTGGACAAGGACACCACGGGCCTGATGGTGGTGGCCAAGACCCTGCAAGCGCAGACCAACCTGGTCGACCAGCTGCAGAAGCGCTCGGTCAGCCGCATCTACGAGTGCATCGTGGTCGGCGTGGTGATCGCCGGTGGCAAGATCGACGCCCCGATCGGCCGTCACGGCGGCGAGCGCCAGCGCATGGCGGTGACCGACGGCGGCAAGCCGGCGGTCAGCCACTATCGCGTGCTCAAGCGCTTCCGCTCGCACACCCATGTGCGGGTCAAGCTGGAAACTGGCCGTACCCACCAGATCCGCGTGCACATGGCGCATGTCGGTTATCCGCTGGTCGGCGATCAGACCTACGGCGTGCGTTTCCGTATTCCGCCGGCGGCCAGCGTGGCCATGGTCGAGGCGGTGAAGAACTTCCCGCGCCAGGCCCTGCATGCCCGCTTCCTGGCGCTGGACCACCCTACCACCGGCGAGCGCATGGAGTGGAAGTCGGAGCTGCCGGACGACTTCCGGTGGCTGCTGTCGCTGCTCGACCAGGACCGCGAGAGCTTTATCGGATGAACGGTCTGACCCAGGCGCTGCTCTTTCCCGACTGGCCAGCCCCGGCCTCGGTACGCGCCTGTGTCACCACCCGCCAGGGCGGCGTCAGCCTGCCGCCCTATGAAGCCTTCAATCTTGGCGACCATGTGGGCGACGACCTCGCTGCGGTCGCCGAGAACCGTCGTCGCCTCAGCGCTGAATTCGCCATCCAGCCCGCCTGGCTCAAGCAGGTGCACGGGCTGGTGGTTGCCGATGCCGATCCCGCCGTGGTCGCCGAAGCCGATGCCAGCTGGACCGACCAGCCCGGTATAGCCTGCACCGTCATGACCGCCGATTGCCTGCCTGCCTTGTTCTGCGACCGCGCCGGTACTCGCGTGGCCGCCGCCCATGCTGGCTGGCGCGGGCTGGCCGGTGGCGTGCTGGAAGCCACCCTCGATCGCCTGGCCCTGCCACCTGAAGAGGTGCTGGTATGGCTGGGCCCGGCCATTGGGCCGCAGGCGTTCGAGGTGGGCACGGAAGTGCGCGATGCCTTTACCGCCGTGCATCCTGAGGCCGCCACTGCCTTTGTCGATGGCGCGCGCCCTGGCAAACTGATGGCCGATATCTACCAGCTGGCGCGGATTCGCCTGGCGGCGCGGGGTGTTACGGCTGTCTATGGCGGTGGGTTCTGCACGGTCAGCGATCCACGCTTCTTCTCTTATCGCCGTACCCCGCAGGGTGGGCGCTTTGCTTCGTTGGTGTGGTTGCAGCCATAAGGACGCCGGGGGCTGCTTTGCAGCCCTTTCGCGACACAAGGCCGCTCCTACAGGGGGAGTGCAATCCTCTGTAGGAGCGGCCTTGTGCCGCGAAAGGGGCGCAAAGCGCCCCCAGCCATCCCCCCGCGTGCTGACCCCGGTCAATCCCGCTACGCTTGAATCTTCCAGAATCACCCTTATCTATTGGTCATCTCAGGCAGGTTCATCATTACAGGTGCTGTCCATCGCTCCGCCTGCCCTTTAAAGGAAGGTATCCCCCATGCGAATAGACCGACTGACCAGCAAGCTGCAACTCGCGTTATCCGATTCCCAATCCCTGGCCGTGGGCATGGACCACCCGGCCATCGAGCCCCTGCACCTGCTGCAGGCGCTGATCGACCAGCAGGGCGGCTCGATCAAGCCGCTGCTGATGCAGGTCGGCTTCGACGTCAATAGCCTGCGCAAGGCGCTGACCAAAGAGCTCGACCAGTTGCCGAAAATCCAGAACCCCACCGGCGATGTGAACATGTCCCAGGACCTGGCGCGCCTGCTCAACCAGGCCGACCGCCTGGCCCAGCAGAAGGGCGACCAGTTCATTTCCAGCGAACTGGTGCTGCTCGCTGCCATGGACGAGAACAGTAAGGTCGGCAAGTTGCTGCTCGGCCAGGGCGTGAGCAAGAAGGCCCTGGAAAACGCCATCAACAACCTGCGCGGCGGCGCGGCGGTGAACGACGCCAACGCCGAGGAATCGCGCCAGGCCCTGGACAAGTACACCGTCGACCTCACCAAGCGCGCCGAGGAAGGCAAGCTCGACCCAGTGATCGGCCGTGACGACGAGATCCGCCGCACCATCCAGGTGCTGCAACGCCGTACCAAGAACAACCCGGTATTGATCGGCGAGCCCGGTGTCGGCAAGACCGCCATCGCCGAGGGCCTGGCCCAGCGCATCATCAACGGCGAAGTGCCCGACGGCCTCAAGGGCAAGCGCCTGCTGGCGCTGGACATGGGCGCGCTGATCGCTGGCGCCAAGTACCGCGGCGAGTTCGAAGAGCGCCTCAAAGGCCTGCTCAACGAACTGAGCAAGCAGGAAGGCCAGATCATCCTGTTCATCGACGAGCTGCACACCATGGTCGGCGCCGGTAAAGGCGAGGGCGCCATGGACGCCGGCAACATGCTCAAGCCGGCCCTGGCCCGTGGCGAGCTGCACTGCGTTGGCGCCACCACGCTCAACGAGTACCGCCAGTTCATCGAAAAGGACGCAGCCCTCGAGCGCCGCTTCCAGAAGGTGCTGGTCGAGGAGCCGAGCGAGGAAGACACCATCGCCATCCTGCGCGGCCTGAAAGAACGCTACGAAGTGCACCACAAGGTGGCCATCACCGACGGCGCGATCATTGCCGCAGCCAAGCTCAGCCACCGCTATATCACCGACCGCCAGCTGCCGGACAAGGCCATCGACCTGATCGACGAAGCCGCCAGCCGCATCCGCATGGAGATCGACTCCAAGCCGGAGGTGCTCGACCGTCTCGACCGTCGCCTGATCCAGCTGAAGGTGGAATCCCAGGCGCTGAAGAAGGAAGAAGACGAAGCGGCGAAGAAACGCCTGGAAAAACTGACCGAGGAAATCGAGCGCCTGGAGCGCGAGTACTCCGACCTCGAAGAAATCTGGGCCTCGGAAAAGGCCGAGGTGCAAGGTTCGGCGCAGATCCAGCAAAAGATCGAGCAGGCCCGCCAGGAACTGGAAGCCGCCCGCCGCAAGGGCGACCTCAGCCGCATGGCCGAGCTGCAGTACGGGGTGATCCCGGACTTGGAGCGCAGCCTGCAGATGGTCGACCAGCACGGCAAGACCGACAACCAGCTGCTGCGCAACAAGGTTACCGAGGAAGAGATTGCCGAAGTGGTGTCCAAGTGGACCGGCATCCCGGTGGCGAAGATGCTCGAAGGCGAGCGTGAGAAGCTGCTGAAAATGGAAAGCCTGCTGCACGAACGGGTGATCGGCCAGGACGAGGCGGTGACCGCCGTGGCCAACGCCGTGCGCCGGTCCCGCGCCGGGCTGTCCGACCCGAACCGCCCGAGTGGTTCGTTCCTGTTCCTTGGGCCCACCGGGGTGGGCAAGACCGAGCTGTGCAAGGCGCTGGCCGAGTTCCTTTTCGACACCGAAGAGGCCATGGTGCGCATCGACATGTCCGAGTTCATGGAGAAACACTCCGTGGCGCGTCTGATCGGCGCCCCGCCAGGGTATGTGGGCTATGAGGAGGGCGGCTACCTGACCGAGGCCGTGCGTCGCAAGCCGTACTCGGTGGTACTGCTCGACGAGGTGGAGAAAGCCCACCCGGATGTGTTCAACGTGCTGCTGCAGGTACTGGAAGATGGCCGCCTGACCGACAGCCACGGCCGTACCGTGGACTTCCGCAACACCGTGATCGTGATGACCTCCAACCTGGGCTCGGCGCAGATCCAGGAACTGGCCGGTGACCGCGAGGCACAGCGTGCGGCGGTGATGGACGCGGTGGGCGCGCACTTCCGTCCGGAGTTCATCAACCGCATCGACGAAGTGGTGGTGTTCGAACCGCTGGGCCGCGAGCAGATCGCCGGTATCACCGAGATCCAGCTTGGCCGCCTGCGTGGTCGCCTGGCCGAGCGCGAGTTGTCGCTGAGCCTGAGCCCGGAGGCGTTGGACAAGCTGATCGCCGTCGGTTACGACCCGGTGTATGGCGCACGGCCATTGAAGCGTGCGATCCAGCGCTGGATCGAGAACCCGCTGGCGCAATTGATCCTCGGCGGGCAGTTCGTGCCTGGCGCGGCGATTACCGCACAAGTGGAAGGGGACGAGATCGTCTTTGCCTGAAAAAGCATCGCCGGCAAGCCGGCTCCCACAGGTGTTATGCCTTCCCTGTAGGAGCCGGCTTGCCGGCGATAGGGCCCTCAAACCCCTGATTTTCCAGCTTCAGCCATAACTCGCTGAAAATTTTGAAAAAAGTGCTTGCACAAAAACCAGAGTGCCCCTAATATTCGCCCCGCTGTCAGGCACTGAGCAGATCGCCAGCAACACCGACGATCTGAAAATAACTTACAAATCAGTAAGTTGAACGAAAAAAAGTGGTTGACAAGCAAAACGAAGAATGTAGAATAGCCGGCCTCAGCAGCGACAACGCGAAAGCGGATAGCCAAAGAGATCGAAGCTAACACAGACTTCGAAGCAGTAAAGATGTACCGAAGTTCAGTTCCGCGATAGCTCAGTCGGTAGAGCAAATGACTGTTAATCATTGGGTCCCTGGTTCGAGTCCAGGTCGCGGAGCCAATCTCGGGGTGTAGCGCAGTCCGGTAGCGCGCCTGCTTTGGGAGCAGGATGTCAGGAGTTCGAATCCCCTCACCCCGACCATTTTCCGGGTCGTTAGCTCAGTTGGTAGAGCAGTTGGCTTTTAACCAATTGGTCGTAGGTTCGAATCCTACACGACCCACCATGTAAAAAGGGCATCTCGATCGAGATGCCCTTTTTCTTTTGCCCGCGATTTATATCCCCGCCCTTTGCTACCCTGTGGCCTTTGCCCGCAGGAGCGCCCGCGCATGCCACTCAAAGCCAGTGTTTTCATCGCCACCAGCCTGGATGGCTACATCGCCCGTGAAGATGGCGGCCTCGATTGGTTGATGGGCGCCACCCAGTCCGCTGACGACCATGGTTATGCCGGGTTCATGGCGGGCGTCGATACGTTGGTGATGGGGCGCGGTACCTTCGACAAGGTCATGACCTTTGGCGAGTGGCCATACCCTGATACGCGAGTGGTGGTGCTCAGCAGTACCCTCGAGGCGCTGCCCAGGGGCGTGTCAGAGCGCGTCGAGCTGCACCCGGGGCCGATCCCGGCGTTGCTCGAGCACCTGCAGGCCACGGGCGCAAAGAGCCTGTACCTGGATGGCGGCAAGCTGATTCAGGGGTTCCTGCGCGAGGGGCTGGTGGATGAACTGACCATCACCCGCATCCCCGTGCTGCTGGGGCAGGGGATACCGTTGTTCGGCGGGTTGGCGAAGGATGTGCTGTTGCAGCACATGAGGACGACCAGTTACGAGAGCGGGTTTGTGCAGAGCACGTATCGCATCGTTCGTTAAAGCAGTGCAGCCAATCTGTAGGAGCCAGCCCTGCTGGTGAACCAGGCACCGCGGAGTTCGCCGGCAAGCCAGCTCCTACAGAAGTGTCGCCCGTAGGAGCCGGCTTGCCGGCGAACCGCGTCAGGTCAGTGCAGCTTCAGGCGCGGCTCGGTCCCCCGGCCAATCTTGCTACCCAGCATCATCATCGCCGTGCGGAAGAACCCATACAGCGCCATCTGGTGCATGCGGTACAGCGACACATAGAACATCCGCGCCAGCCAGCCCTCCAGCTTGACGCTGCCCATCAGGTTACCCATCAGGTTGCCGACCGCCGAGAAGCGCGACAGCGACACCAGCGAGCCATAGTCCTTGTATTCGTAGGTCGGCAGCGCCTTGTTCTCCAGGCGCGCCTTCAGGCTCTTGGCCAGCAGCGAGGCCTGCTGGTGCGCGGCCTGGGCCCGTGGCGGCACATTGCGGTCGGTGCCCGGTTGCGGGCAGGCGGCGCAGTCGCCGAAGGCGAAGATGTTGTCGTCCAGGGTGGTCTGCAGGGTTGGGCGCACCACCAGTTGGTTGATGCGGTTGGTCTCCAGGCCGTCGATGTCCTTGAGGAAGCCCGGCGCGCGAATGCCCGCCGCCCAGACCTTCAAGCTGGCCTGGATAACCTCGCCCGAAGCGGTCTTCAGGCCATCCTCGGTCACTTCACTGACCGCGGCGTTGGTCAGCACCGTCACCCCGAGTTTTTCCAGGGTCTTGTGCACCGGCTCGCTGATGCGCTCCGGCAGCGCTGGCAACACCCGTGGGCCGGCCTCGATGATGGTGATGTGCATGTCTTTCGGCTGGATCTTGTCCAGGCCATAGGCTGCCAGCTCATGGGCCGCGTTGTGCAGCTCGGCCGCCAGCTCCACGCCGGTGGCGCCGGCACCGACGATGGCCACGCTGATCTGCTCGCTGGCCACGTCGCCCGCATGGGCGCGCAGGTAGTGGTTGAGCAGTTGCTGGTGGAAGCGCTCGGCCTGCTTGCGGCTGTCGAGGAACAGGCAATGTTGCGCCGCGCCCAGGGTGCCGAAGTCGTTGGTGTTGCTGCCCACGGCGATCACCAGGGTGTCGTAGCCGATGGTGCGCGCAGGCAACAGCTCACGGCCCTCGTCGTCGAGGGTCGCGGCCAGCTGGATCAGTTTGCTTTCGCGGTCCAGGCCGCTCATGCGCCCCATCTGGAAGTTGAAGTGGTTCCACTTGGCCTGCGCCACGTAGTTCAGTTCGTCTTCCGAGGAGTTCAGCGAGCCGGCCGCCACTTCGTGCAGCAGTGGCTTCCAGATGTGCGTCAGGTTGGCATCAACCAGGGTGATCTCGGCCTGTTTGCGCTTGCCCAGGCTTTTACCCAGGCGGGTCGCCAGTTCCAGGCCGCCGGCGCCGCCGCCGACAATCACGATGCGATGAGTCATGGGGATATCTCACAAGTTTTACGGAATTCGTGGACACAAGGTCCGGCCGCATTCGGCATGAGGGGCGGGCGAGCGCAAGGCAGCTCATAGCACCAGTCCACTCAGCAGGCGGCTCAACAGGCCCAGACCGATGGTCACGGCCACCACCAGCAACAGGAGCAGCCATGGCCGGAAGGGCCGGCGCTCGACTTGATGCTGGGGGGCGCTCAGATACTCATCGACGCGACGCTGATCTTCAGGATTCAGGCGGCTGGTCATGCTGGGCCTCGTCAGATAGACGTTCGTGACTGCGTGTACGCCACAGCGGCCACGCAAACGCATGGGTCGAATGATAATGCTTTCTATCCCTGGCGCCGAGTGTACGTGATCGCAAAGACACCCGGCACTGGATCAAAGACTGATACCTACGTCGAACACGATGCTGCGCCCCAGGTTGCCGCGCAAAAAATCCGGCGCGTCCGGGTGGGCGAACAGCACCCGGGCGAAGGTCGGCCCCACCAGCGACAACGACCGCCAGCCCTGGCGCAGGTACTCGGTGGGCGGCGGGAAATGGCTGTTGAGGTCGAGCACCTCGCGCTTGAGGCTGGCGAAGGCGATGATGTCCAGCTCGCCCAGGTCCAGCCCGCGCTCGCGGTAGTTGTGCGACTTCTTGCGCAGGGTCGGCGCCAGGCGCGCCAGCAGCTCCTGGGCACTGATGCGCCGGGGCCGCTGCTCGCGGCGCACCAGCTGGGCCAGGGAGAAGGCGCTGCGCCGCCGTTGCAGCTCCTCGCGCCATTCGTCGTTGAGCCGGCGGCCCTCGTCGAGCACGAAGAACACCTCGAACGCCGCGTCGCGGAACAGCACGTCCGGCGGCTCTTGCCCGGCCGGGGTGAAGTCCTCGCTGCGGTAGGGGATGTTCAGCCCTTGCAGCAGGCGCTGGCAGACCCAACGCTCACGCTCCCATTTGCGGGCATTGGACAGGAACGCATTGGCTTGCTCGGCCTGGATGGTAAGCAGGCGCAGGTAGTCTGAGTCATCCATGGGGACAAGCTTAGTCGCTAATTGATGACGGTAAGATGCTGTTTGTGCGTAGGAATCAGCCCAGCACCAGCCACTGCTGCACCACCCCCAGCAGATGCAACAGCCCGCCGCCCAAACAAATGGCCGAACTGACCGCGATAAACCTTCGGCTGCGCCCGGTGCCGGCCAGCACCAGTGGCCCCAGCAGGCCCCGCGCCAGGTACACCAGGGTGATCAGGCAGATCACCGGCAACAGCAAGGGCAATGGGCGCATCAGCCCGGCCGCCGACAAGGCATAGGCCGACCAGACGAGCAGCACCGCCGCGATCGCCGCAGTGACCAGGGCCGGGTAGGCGCGCCCTTGCTCCGCCGCCCTGGCCATGCGCTCGCCGGCGCCGAACAAGCGGTACCAGCGTGGGCCAATGGCGATCACCGCCAGGTGCAGCACGCCGGCGATGGCGCTGAACGCCGCGCCGAGCAGCAGCGGCAGGTTAAGCCCTTCAGGCATGGCGGATGCGTCCTGCATCGAAAGGAGGTGCCAGCCTATAGCAACCGGCTGAAAGGGAGAATGGGTGTAGACTCAGGCTTGTCCACATGGCCGACAGGGATATTGTTCAGGTGATCAGCGCACAAGTCTTGTCCAGCACCAGCCTTACCCTTGGCTGGATAGGTTACGTGCCCCTGCTGATCTGGGCCGCCAGCCGCACCCGCTGGGTCGAGCTGTTCACCGACACCCGCCGCCAGCACCTGCTGTTCGGCACGGTGTTCTGCCTGTTCATACTCTGGCTGGTGCGCCGCGACTTCGATACCGGGGTGTCGTACCACTTCATCGGCATGACCGCCGTAACCCTTTTACTGGACTGGCCATTGGCCGTGCTGGGCGGCTTTCTCGCCCAGCTCGGCCTGTTGCTGATGGGCCGGCAGGACCTTGCCGCCATCGGCGTCAACGGCCTGCTGATCGTCGGCCTGCCGGTGCTGGTCACCGAGGTGTGCGCGATCCTGGTCGAGCGCGCCCAGCCGCGTAACCTGTTCGTGTATATCTTCTGTTGCGGGTTCTTCCCGGCGGCGTTGACGGTGTTGCTGTGCCTGATGGCAGGGCTGGGGTTGCTGTGGATGGACGAGCGGTTCGCCATGCCGGAATGGCTTAGCGACTTCGTTGGCTATCTATGGCTGATGATGTTCCCCGAGGCATTTATCAACGGCACGGTGATCAGTGCGCTGGTGGTGTTCTGCCCGGAGTGGCTGGAAACCTTCAATCGCTCCCGTTATCTGCAGGCGCCCTGGAAGGACGAGGAACGCTGATGTTCGCCGGCAAGCCGGCTCCTACAGGGCAGGCGCCAAACCTGTAGGAGCCGGCTTGCCGGCGAAGAGGCCATCACAGCCAACCCAGAAACCAGGTCAATGCCGAGGCTCCAGATCCCCCGAATACAGCTCGTCCTCGGACTCCTCCGCCCCGGCGATCTTATGCTCCTCGGCCGCCCAGGCGCCCAGGTCGATCAACTTGCAGCGGTCCGAGCAGAACGGCCGGAACGGGCTCTGCTCGCCCCATTCCACGGGTGCCCCGCAGGTAGGGCAATCAACGGTCATCGGCTGGCTCATGGCTGGCCTCCTCGTAAAGTCAGGTAAAAGTGGTGCAGGCGGTCGATCTCGTCGTGCAGCGATTGCAGGTCACGGTCGTTGACCACCACGTCATCGGCATGGCGCAGGCGCTCTTCCCGGGCCAGCTGGGCCTTGAGAATCGCCTGCACCTGTTCCGCGCTGGTGTTGTCGCGGGCCAAGGTGCGTTGCACCTGCAACTCGGTCGGCGCGTCGATCACCAGGATGCGCTGGGTCTTCTGGTGCTGCCCCGACTCGATCAACAGCGGCGAAACGTACACTGCATAGGGCGTCTCGGCCTTGGCCAGGTAGCTGAAGATCTCCTGGCCGATCAGCGGGTGCAGCAGTTGTTCCAGCCATTGCCGTTGGCTCGGGTCGGCGAAGATCAGCTGGCGCAGGGCGCCACGGTCGAGCTGGCCGTCCGCCTGCAGCACGCCTGCGCCAAAGCGCTCGACGATGCTGGCCAGGGCAGGGCGCCCCGGCTCGACGACCCAGCGCGCGGCCTGGTCGGCATCGACCAGGTGCACGCCCAGTTCGACGAAACGCTCGGCGGCGGCGCTCTTGCCGCTGCCGATGCCGCCGGTAAGGCCAAGAATCCAGGGTGTGAAGGGCGCTGTGCTCATCAGGTTCCAAGCAGTTGCAGGTATGAGGCGACTATTTCATCACCCCAGAGCAATGCGATCCACCCCGCAATGGCCAGATAAGGCCCGAAAGGCAATGCCGCGCCCATTTGCGTGCGCTTGAAACGCACCAGCGTCAGCCCGATCAGCGCCCCCACCAAGGACGCCAGCATCAAGGTCAGCGGCAGGATCTGCCAGCCGCCCCAGGCACCGAGCATGGCCAGCAGCTTGAAGTCGCCGAAGCCCATGCCCTCCTTGCCGGTGACCAGCTTGAACACCCAGTACACCGACCACAAACTCAGGTAACCCGCCACCGCGCCCCACAGCGCATCGCTCAACGGCACCAGCAGCCCGAAGGCGTTGACGATCAACCCCAGCCACAACAGCGGCAGCACCAGCACATCCGGCAGCAACTGATGCTCGGCATCGATCAGGCTCAAGGCGATCAGCCCCCAGGTCAGCAGCATTACCCCCAGCGCCTCGACACCCGGCCCGAAATGCCAGGCCACCAACAGCGAGAGCAGGGCGCTGCCCAGCTCCACTAGGGGATAACGCACGCTGATCTGCGCCTTGCACCCCGCGCACCGCCCGCGCAGGGCCAGGTAACTCAGCACTGGAATGTTTTCCCAGGCGCGGATCTGGCGCTGACAGTGCGGGCAACGTGAAGCCGGCAGGCACAGGTCGAAGCGCTCGTGCTCGGCCTGCGGCAGCCCCAGCACCTCCTGCGCCTCCCGCTGCCACTGGCGCTCGAGCATGATCGGCAGGCGGTACGCCAGCACATTGAGAAAACTGCCCACCAGCAACCCCAGCACCGCGGCCAAGGTATGGAAGAACGGCGGATGTTCGACGATTACGGTCCAGGCATTCATGTTCAGATCAGGCTACCCAACTGGAAGATCGGCAAATACATCGCCACGACGAGGCCCCCCACCAGCAGCCCGAGGATCAGCACGATGGCCGGCTCCAGCAGCGTGGTCAACTGCTCCAGCGCCTGGCTCACCTGTTCTTCGTAATGCAGCGCGGCCTTGTCCAGCATTCGGTCGAGGGTGCCGCTGGCTTCGCCCACCGCCACCAGCTGGCGCAACAGCGGCGGGAACAGCGCATCCGCCTCCATCGCCTGCTGCAGCCCCATGCCGCCGGCCACGTCCTGGCGCAACTTGAGGATCGCCCGCTCGTGCAGGCTGTCACCACTCACCGGCGCCACCGTGGCCAGTGCATCCAGCAACGCCACCCCGGCGGCATAAGAGGTCGCCAGGCTACGGGCAAAGCGCGCCAACGCCGCCTGCCCGAGCAAGGTGCCTACCACCGGCACCCGCAACACCCCGCGCAATATCCACAGGCGCGCCGGCAGATGCCGCCGGTACAACGCCGGAATGCCAAACCCCAGTGCAGTTATCAACAGCACCAACCACCCGACGTGATTGCCCAGCCCTGTGGATAAATCGATCACCCACTGGGTGAACGCTGGCAGCGCCTTGTCGAAACTGGCGAACAACCCCTGGAACCGCGGCACCACCTCCAGCAGCAACAACGCCGCCACCCCCAACCCCGTGAGCAGCAACAGCGCCGGATACAGCATCGCCTTGCGCACCTTCTGCCGCAGCGCCTGGCGTTTCTCCAGCATGGTCGCCATCTGTTCCAGCTGCCGGTCCAGCGTGCCCGACTGCTCGCCCACCCGCACCAGGTTGCAGTACAGCGCATCGAACCACCCCGGATGGCGCTGCAAGGCATCCGCCAAACCCAACCCCGCCGCCACATCCTGTTGCAACCGCGCCAGCAACGCCGCCATGGCGCTGTTCACCGTGCTGCGCGCCATCACCTCGAACGCCTGCAACAACGGCACCCCCGCCGTGAGCAAGGTCGCCAGCTGGCGGCTGAACCCCGGCGCATCCGCCTTGCCCGCCCGTTGCGGCCAGCGCCAGCGCAGCCCACCCGCCAGCCGCACCCGCGTCGCGCGAATCCCCTGCTGGCGCAACCAGGCCTGCACGAACGCCGGGCTGCGCCCAGTGTGCTGGCCCTGTTGCGGCGTACCGCTGGCATCGACGCCTTCCCAGGCGTACAGACGGGTGGAAGCAGGCATGGCGAGAGTCCTTTTGCGCGGGGGCGAAAAGCCCGGTAACAGCTTGCCCGGCCTGCTGCCGGGCGCGTTTCCCTGTGGCTCACTAGAGTAGTCCAGCGAAGATGACGCCCCGCCGCGCAGGGGTGACAAAAGGTGTCGGTTCAGGCCTACTGCGCGCCTGCCGGCCGGGGCGCGCCACGATGAAAGCGCCCGCCGCGCCTCCACGTATCACGAAGGAAGACCGTTCATGAAAGGGCAACGAGGTATCACCCTGATCGAACTGATGATCGTCGTCGCGATCATCGGCATCCTGGCGACCATCGCCATCCCCATGTACACCAACCACCAGGCCCGCGCCAAGGCTACTGCCGCGCTGCTGGAGATTTCCGCGCTGAAGACGCCGATGGACGTGCGCCTGAACGACGGCAAGGACGTACCCGACGTCGCCAGCCTCGGCGGCCAGCCCGCCACCGCCCATTGCGCGATCACCGCCAGCGGCAAGGCCGCCGACGGCACCGCCAGCATCGCCTGCACCCTGGCCGACGCACCGGCCAATGTGCTGGGCAAGACCGTGACCCTGGCGCGTACCCAGGCAGGCTGGAGCTGCGTGACCACGGTAGAGGAAGACCTCGCGCCCAACGGCTGCACGGTGCAATGAAAGTGAGGTGAAACAGGGGTTTGCGTAACCGACACGGCAGTGGTACGTTGCGCAACACGCCGGTGTAGCTCAGTCGGTAGAGCAGCGCACTCGTAACGCGAAGGTCGCAGGTTCGATTCCTGTCTCCGGCACCACATCTAGCTCCACTGCATTCCGCTGAATGCTTTGGAAGCCCTCTAAAACGGCCTTTTGGCCGTTTTTTTGTTTCCACGACCCTCCGTCGGGAACCAATAAAACCCCCAATAACCGGGGGTATTTTTGGGGTACAGCGTCTTTCCTGAATGGAGAACGTACCCCTATGCCACGCCTAGCCATTCCGCTCAGCGACCTCAAATGCCGCACGGCCAAACCGCGTGATCGCGCCTACAAACTGTTCGACGGCGGGGGTATGTACCTGTACGTCGCGCCCAGTGGCTCGAAGACTTGGCGGCTGCGGTATTTCAAACCCAACGGCAAGGAAGGCACGCTGATTATCGGCAAGTACCCCATCGTTTCGTTGGCCGTCGCGAGGACCAAGCGCGATGAGGCCAAGGCTCTGTTGCTCGACAACCTTGATCCGATGGAAGAGAAGCAGAAGGCCAAGATCGCTGCCCAGCGTGCGAGTCTTCTCTTTGAAACCGTCGGTTTGGAGTGGCACGCCGAAATGTCCCGGCGCTGGACCGAGGGCCACGCCAAGACGGTGCTGAGCAGGTTGCGCACCCATGTGTTTCCACTGATTGGTCAGCGGCCTATCGCTGAACTCGATACCCATGATCTCCTTGAGGTCACCCAGCGGATCAAGGATCGCGGCACCATGGATGTAGCGCTGCGTGTGCAGAACTATCTCTCCACGATCATGCGGGGTGCGAAGCGGGCGCGGCAGATCACTCAAAACCCGGCGCTCGATCTGGCCGGCTCGATTCAAGCGCCGCGCACCGTGCACCGTCCTGCGCTCTCGCTAAACCGCATTCCAGAACTGTTGGACCGAATCGACAACTACACCGGTCGCGAGCTGACTCGGCTCGCAGTGCTGCTGACGCTGCATGTGTTCGTGCGCTCCAGCGAACTGCGCTTTGCACGGTGGGATGAGTTTGACCTGCAACGTGCGATGTGGGAGATCCCCGATACCCGCAAGCCGATTGAGGGCGTCCGCTATTCCACGCGCGGGACCAAGATGAGCGGAGACATTCAGATAGTGCCGTTGTCGCCTCAAGTCATCGAGATCCTTGAACGGCTGCGCGGCTTGAATCGCTTCTCTGAACTGGTGTTGCCCGGTGATCACAGGTACTGGAAACCCTTGTCGGAGAATACGGTTAATCAGGTGCTGCGCAATATGGGGTACGACACCACCAAGGACGTGTGCGGGCATGGTTTCAGGACCATGGCTTGTAGTGCCTTGCTCGAATCAGGGCTGTGGACGGACGCGGCGATTGAGCGGCAGATGAGCCATCAGGAGCGTAACCGCGTGCGCGCTGCTTACATCCACAAGGCCCAATTTCTGGAGCAGCGCCGGTTGATCATGGCGTGGTGGAGTAACTACATCGATGCCAATAGGTCGGGCCATGTCACTCCGCATGAGTTTGCCCATCCGGTAGGCGACAACGTCGCAGCCTTGCCAAATGGTCATGGCGCATTCAATCGAGGGTGAGCCTGCAAGATCGGTGCTGGCTGCTCTTTCACGCGGGTCCATCCAAACAGGGCTGCAAAGCCGCCCTGTTTGGATGGACCTAGCTTTGCAAAGCTAAAAGCCACAACTTTGTCCGGGGTTTACCACGGAATTCCACCGGTGGATGATCGCTTTTCATGTTCTCAATATCGCCGAATTTCGATCCTTGACCGGGTTTATCCACAGGCGTAGAACTGGCCGTGCAAGCGCTGTCGATGACAGCACCCCAGGTGGCTCGAACCTTCAAGGTCACGCCGTTCCCACGGTGGTTCTCCCCCCAAATGGCGATTCGCGTCCGGCAGCTCGCCCGGTCACCTCCCCGGTGATGGATGCCTACTTCAGAACATGGCCCTCGTGCGCCAGACGACATTTCTACTTCGCTGCCCTGCAGCAACCTATCCGCTTGGCCGAATCATGCGCCAACCTGCGCCCGTCTCTTTCTCCTGGAAAGAGACGGGCGCTTCTAACACTGCTGCAGCCCTCATCGCACTTAGCTTTGCGGCTACTTCACTTGTGACAATCGGCATGACAAACGTCGATATCACCAGCAACAGCGCTGTAGATGATGGTGCCGCAGACCACGGAATGGACTGCACCTGACTGACAGTCAGGCATGCCCCGGTCATCGCATCGCTGCGTTAACCCGGCTCAGGATCTCGCGGCACTGGTCTCGTCAGCCAATGCAGCCTCCACCCGCCCACCGGTAACGGTGCTCAGGAGGCCAGATCATGAGATGCCCTTGCTCCCGGTCGTAAGGAGCCGCCAGTCCCGCGTTAGAGGGCAACCCCACAGGTCGCAGGGGCCTTGATCCCTGATAACACTCAGCATTCTTGGCGGGATGACGTGGGGTGAGGATCGGAGAGCAGAAGATGAGGTGACCGAAATGGCATTGGTGGGTAAACGAGATGGCCGCAATTTTGGCTACGGCAGGCAAATGAGCTACGCAGGGCCGCAAGCGCTGAAAGACATGTTCGGCGGCGGTCATTACGGCACGGTCAAGGCGCACTGTGATCGGTGGCAGGCATTCGTCAAATGGTGCCGCTCCGAACAGGGGGCCTGAATTGCCCCTGGTTTCGTAGAGACCCCCAAGCCAGGTTTAGACAGGGGACTTTTTGTATACGAGTACTCGTCCGGCCATGCGTGCGAACACCAACCCGTATTGTTCAAGATTCCGCCGTACGTGTCGGCCAAAGTCATGACGCGTCTTACGTTGCAACGGTGCCCAGGCTGGTTCCCCGATAATCTGCCGAATCGTGAACTCCTGCCCCGGTGGAACTACCGCGATGTTTTGCTTGAGTACTCGCGAAACCTCATCCCACTCGGCGATCTGGATATTCATGGGTTGCCCTTAAGTTGTAATTGTATGTTCATGAGTGCAGTAATTTAGCCGCGAATGATGATCTCGATGCGTTCGATGTCCACTCCAAAGGTGATTGCCAAGCCAGCTTTGGCCTCAGCGATGCTCAAACCGCTGACCCCAGAGGGGAAACTTGACGTTTTGGAGTTGGTCGTTGACTCGGACGGCTCCTGCTGCACCCCGGCACTCATGGTGAATTCGGGATAAAGAATCTCGTTCAGCTTTTTCCATGTGTCGGCACGGGGGCTCGCAAATTCCCCGCAGTCAGATTCTTCATAGCGACGGGGCATCACGCCATGAATATTGGCCTTTCGGGCCAGCTCGGCGCGGCTCAATCCAAGAAGTTCGCGCCTAGCTTTCAGAGCAGCAGGAAAGTCGGGAGAAGTGGGCGAAGGAAGCATGGGGAGCACCTGGGGGTGAGGGGTAATAGCTAAAGTGTATTTTGGGTTGCCCTTAACTTCAAGAGTAAGATGGTTTGGGTGTTGCTTTCGCCGCTCTCGGTCCTCAGCAACGCTTTGGACGAGCTTGGTCAATGGCCATCATGTTTTATGTACCGTGTTTACAATTCTTCCTCTCCCGAGTCGATCGATTCGGTTACCTGTAGTCAGGCTGACCGTAGTGCCATCCATCAGTGCCTCCTCAACGCGGCTGAGCTGTTTGTCAGCGAGAGTCGGCTATGACCTTGGACACCTCTACGCGACGACACGATTTGTCGCCCCCCCATAACAAGATGCAAAAAACACTAGGAGCTCACTGTCATGAAGAACCTACTTGCCGCCATCGGTTGTGTTGTAGTGCTGAAGAAGGCCTGTGAGCTATACCGCGAATACCAAGACTTGAAGCGTTACAAGGAAGCCCACGCGCCCGAAGGCCCCTGAACGGGTCGCGTACCCATCTGACTTTAGTCATGTGCGATGCCGGTGAAGTGGCATTGAGCCAGCATTTTTATTAGCATCGTGACCAATCTGGCATCACCGACTGATGCACAACAAGGAAGCCTCCATGTCTCAAGCGAAGGATACGCTGCTCAGGCTGTTCGCCCTGCTGCGCCTGATTCCTACCGAGCCACAGCGTATCGCCAGCACCACACTGCTGGAAAAGCTGCATGACAAGGGTTTTTCCGTCACGCTGCGCTCCATTCAGCGCGACCTTAATCGGCTGTCCCTGCCGTTCTCATTGCTATGTGACGAGAGCGAATCACCCTTCCGCTGGAGCTTCACGCGCGATGCACCGCTGAAGCTGCAGGACATGGACGCGCCCACCGCGCTCGCCCTCTGCCTGTCCGAAAGCCATCTGACAACCCTGCTGCCACAGACCGTGCTCGACCAGCTCAGTCCGCAATTCCGCCGAGCGCGGAATTTCCTCGGTGATGTGGGCCACAACGGTTTGGCGGACTGGGCGCGTCGCGTCCGTGCGATCCCCAACGGCAAAACCTTGATGCCAGCATCAATCGCTCCCGAGGTTTGGCGAACGGTCTCCGGCAGCCTGTTGGAACGTCGCCAGATCGAGGTCGCTTACCGCAGCCGCAGCAAAGGTGAGGTGAAGCAACTGGCTCTGCACCCGGTCGGGCTGGTTTCCCGACATGCCATTAGCTACCTGCTCGCATCGGTGGACGGCTACGATGACTTGCGCCAGTTCGCCCTGCACCGGATCCAGTCAATCCGCATGCTGGAAACCGAGAGCAAGGAGCAACCTGACTTCAACATCGACGATTACATCGCCAGGGGCCGCTTCAGCCAACGCCAGGGCGACGAGCGCGTTGAACTGGTTGCGGACATACATCCGCAAATCGCCGAGTTGTTGAGCGAGACACCGCTCAGTGACGAGCAGTCCCTGCACGACCTTCCCGGCCAAGCCTGGAAACGCCTGTGCGCCTATGTTCCTCTGGAGAGCGAGACCCTCTGGTGGATCTTCGGCCTCAACGAGAATATCCGCGTCCATGCCCCCAAAGTCTGGGTCGACGAGATCCGTCAGCGCCTGAAATCAATGCAGCAGTTCTATCTGGCCGAGGAGGCGCTTGTCGGTGCCGCCTCTCCACACTCCAGCGTCGGTACTGCCGTCGTTCAGCACAACGCCTGAGGCCTTCTCATGGACAAGCAGGACAGCAAACTTATCAGCCACTCGGTCAGCCTGTGCCCGATCTGGCCCACTCAGGCCTCGGAAAAGATCGGCCGTATGGTCGGCGAAATCAGCCAGGCCAACGACATCATGGCCAAAATCGCTTCCACCGCTCAGAGCAAAGCGATCAAGGGCGGGTTCGCGGCGGAAACCTGGCATGCCGAGTCGTTCAACCTGGACGCGATCCTCAAGGACAAGGATGTCCGGGCCTTCACCGATAACTTCGCCAAGACACCGCTAGCGAAGAACGACATGACCCACGACATCGTCATCATGAAGGGCGATACCCAACTGCAGGGCGCACAGCTGAAATATTTCAAGAATGCCGACTCCACGCAGAAGGCGTTTCGCTCCAGCAAGGATGGGGTTCACCGTTACGAGAACGCCGACGTGTTCCTCGGGCCGTCCGACCAGATTGAAGGCATCAAGCTGTCCGCGCACAAGGACATGCTGAAGAATCGCGACACTCGCCCCGAGGTCGCCCGGGCCGCCGAGAAAGTGCATGACAAGGCCGCTGGACGCCTCGACGTCGAGGGCGTTCAGTCCACCGGGTTGAGCAAGCGCGATGCCGAGCACGTCGGCGCGGGATCGTCTTCCGGCAAGGCGCTGCACGAGAACATGCAGACGGGCTACCTGAACAAGGCGACGCTCCAGCAAAGTATGCGTGCGGCTGGGTCGGCGGCCATCGTCACCACGGTCATCGCCGGCAGCATCAACACCTTCCAGTACATCCGCCAGGTCAGGGATGGCGAAATCAGCGCCGAACGCGCCACCGTGCTGATCCTTCAGAATACGGCCATCGCCGCTGGCGACAGCGCTTTGAAGGCCGGGGTGGCCTCGGCAAGCGTCAGCATCGCTGCCCGCTCGATGCCCGGCTTGTTCGCTGGCTCAGTGTTCAAGCGCACCTTCGCCAATGGCGGTATTGCCGGGGCGGCCGTCTGCGCGGTGGACGTGGTGCAGAACCTGGTGTTGTTCGCCGCCGGCAAGATCACCGGCGAAGAACTTGAAACCCGCACCGGCAAGGGGTTGCTGCTGACCGGCGCCGGCGTGAGCGGTGCTTCGGTGGGCGCAGCTATTGGCGCCTTGGGCGGCCCTGCGGGTGCGTTGGTGGGCAGCATCGTCGGTGGCCTGATCACGACGCTGGCGATGAACATTGCCGTGGACAACCACATCGAGAAGAGCTTCCAGCTGACCTTGGTAGCCACGGAACGCGTGCTCAGCAACGGCGTTGCCGTTCATGAAGCCCTGGAATACCTACAGGTTTCGCAACAGTTCTACGGTGACTTCCATAAGGGCCTGTATCTGTCGGAGAAGCACTTCGCCGCTCAGGTCAGGACTCTGGAAGCGCAAAGCAAGCGACTCAGCAACAAGATCAACAATCTTTAAGGCCGGAACCATGAGCGAGACAACGACAGCGCTGCAAGAGCAAATTTTCCATGAGCCGCTGCAGGGGCCCGAACTTGAGGCTGTGACCACACTCGTCAACCGCCACAAAGCCAATGCTGCCCTGACCCAGCAACTGGCTCTGGATGCCTCGCGCCTGATTACCAGTAGCCAGGAGCGACTGAACAAACAGTCGGGCGCCGGCTTCTTCAAGCGTTTCGCCAATAGCCTGACCGGCAAGACCAGCGAAAACCAGTTGCTGAACCAAGCCGACACCCTGCAAATGCAGAAGTACGCCTGGCACTACCTCAAGCAGCTGCAACAGCAGAACCTGATCAACGCGCAGAGCATCGCGGTCATCCGCAACAACCTGGGTACGATGAACGATTACATCATCGAGACCCGTGACTTCCTGGAAACCGCCATCGACCGCATCAACAGCCGGTTGAAGACCGTCGAGAACAGCGCCAGTTTCCACAGCTGGTCACTGAACATCGAGGCCAACAAGCGCCGCTTCAAATCCATTCCAGGCAACCTGCTGATCCTGCACCTGACCTATGACTTCCTGCGCGCCCATCGCGACATCGAACTGACCGAGCGCGATGTCAACCATCTCGTGGTTACTCTGGAAAAACTCGGAGTCAACTGTGATGACGAAGTCGAGATGCTGGGGTTCATCATCGAACTGATCGACCAGATCGAGGTCTTTGGCATTGATCGCTACCGCAGCATGATCGAGTTGGCGGTCGATGAAGACCACGTGCTGGACTCGCACTTCATTCAGAAAAACATCTCGGGGCTTGGCTTTAACGCGCTGTACTTCCTCTCGGAGCAGTACGAAAAGATCATCGACCTCACCGACGATGAGCTGTGCAACAGCGACCTGGCCCGAGAAAAAATCATTTCGCGCTTCTTCGGCAACGAATTTGGCGGGCTCTATACCAACTATGGTGTGCGTGACCTGATCGGCGAAGTCATTGGCGGCAGCCTGGTAGCGCTGGATATCTACAAGGAACAGAACGGCTTCAACGTCAGCTCTGACGCGGCCCTGGATGCGGATCAACCAGAAACCCTGTCGCTGACCTCCGACCTGCCGGACATCAAGGCCCATTGTTTCCTCGACAAGGCCGACGACGAAGCGCGCCGTACCTACCTGCGCCTGTTCGCGCTGTGCTTCGACAATGCGGCCTCGCTGGACGGCGCGGGCCAGGAATTCCTGAGCCAGTTGGCCGAACACAGTGGCTGCCCGGAGGTGGTGTCGCAGGTTCTCGGCATCGCCGACAATCCGTTGAAGGAGCGTGAGCACCTGTCAGCGTTGCAAGCGCTGCTCAATGACGATGACAAGGCCTATACATGGCTCATCGACGCCTTCTTCCTCCTGACCCTGTGCCGCAAGAAGGTTGAGAACCCGCGTATGCTGCGGATCTTGCTCGCCCTCAAGCCTGGCAACTTCAAGGAAAACCTGCCGCAGGTACAGGCGCTGCTCAATGAGGGCGATGAAGCGCAACTGGTGAAGGCGGCGGCAAGCCTGGCCAAGCTGACCCAGGCTTGGAAGAACGTCGTGCGCTATCGCACGTTGCGCTTCGAGCAGTCCTGGATCGCCACGGAGAAGCAGCTCTATGCCGCCGGCATGGATGCCTCCAACATGACCATGGACCTTATGACCGCCACCAGCAAAGCCACCGACTGGTCATCGTTCATGGGTTCGTTCGATGATGGCTTCCTTGGCAAAATGGCAACGGCTGCCGGTAGTGCAGCCTATACCATCGGCCGCAAGTCGGTCCTGTCCAGCCTCAACGATATGCGCCGCAAGGCGCAGGACTTCATCGCCGCGAACAGCCCGGCACTGAGTACCGCCAACCGCGTGATCGCCCAGTGGGGCCTGCCACGTATCGAGTTCGAGAACGAGATATCCTGGTCCGACTACGACCTGGACAACGCGGCGGAGAACGATGACTGGTACCACCAGTTGAACGACTGCGAGCGCCAGATCGACCGGACGCTCACGGCATTTTCCGATGCCTGCTCCGATGCGGATGACCAGCTCGGCTACTTCCGCAAGGGCGATTTCGACAGTTCGGTGGTACTGGCCCGCGTGCGCAAGCGTGAAGAGCAGGAACAGCAGAAGTTGCGCGAGGCATTGGAAAAACAATCCGTCACCTATGAGCACGACGGTAAGCGACACTTGTTTGCCATCGACTGGCACGACATGGAAAATCCGCCTTGCGACCCAGAAGAGATTCGCCATATCAAGACCGATGGCAAGGTGTGGCTGATCGTGGACAACGACGAACAGTTCTACCGCAGCGAGGACGGCGAGAACTGGCAGGCGGTCAAGCCCAATGTCGACGATGAACGCATCTGGATTCGCCGCCTCGACGTGATTGAGGGCACTTGGGTACTGATGGTGGGCTCCGAGGGGTTCTACTACTCCCGTGACGCCCTGAACTGGGAGCGTTCACAGTACCCGGACGTGCGCGACAACTACGTGTTTTCCGCCACTGAAGACCTGGTCTTTTTCAATGGACAGTGGCTGTGGCGCTTTACCGAGCGCGCCGAGTTCGAATACACCGACAAAGGTTTCCTGTTCGACTCGACCAAGACCTCCACCTACTACAAACCGGTGTTCTTCTGCGCCAAGGAACCGAGCGCGGCCTGGGAGCGCTGGGAGAGCCGCCTGAACCTCTCCGAGGGCGAGGAAGTGGAGTACTTGCGTGCCATTCCAGGCACCGCTTGCCTGTTGGCCTTCTGCAAGTACTGCAGCTTCTACACCATGGTGAAGAAGAAGACCAACACCAGTTCGTCGGTGATGTACAACGTGCAGGGCAAGGGCTGGCGCAACTGCACCTGGCCTGATGACGCCCTCACCTTCCACGATCCGGTCGTCACCGCGATGGGCGGCACACTCATGTGCTTCTCTTGGGGCAACCTGCTGACTTCGCAGAAGGGCTACGACTGGAAGCGCCATTCGGGCGGGCTCGGTGTCGATACCGGCTACCACCTCGACGACTTGAGTTTATTCCCGTCGCGCAACAATCACCAACGCATCCACGTCAGCCACGACGGGCAGACGTTCAAGGAAATCATGCTGGAGGAAGGTACTTGGAAGTACTTCGCAGCCAACGACCAGGGCGCCCTGTGCCTCTACGCGCCGGACTCCCACGAAACCTACCTGCGCGTCGGTACCTTTGTCCGACAGGTCGTGTGATGAACCCGCCCCGCCCCTAGGGTGTGGCCAGGCGCAAGGCTGCAAAAGCCGGTTCGCCAGCGGTAGGCTCACTCAGCCCCATCGCTGACGGGCCAGCACCATAGGTCCGTGTGGGCCTGTGACCGACATCATTAGACACGGATCCTCAGTGCTGCGAACTATTACCCTTAGAAGCCGCCATCGAATACCGCAAACCCTTCTTCAATTCGGATTGGGAAGATAATCACACCTTGGGTGTAGACGTTTTCTACTAAGGATAAGGAATGACAGGTATGGCAACGCAGATTGGTGAAGCATTCTTGCGCAAGGTTGCCCACGAAGAATTGGAGGTTCTTGAGGGCATTATTGATTACGCCGAGCGGATGATCCGTGAAGGCGATTTGGCTTACCGGAATCTTAAGCGCAACGCCTACGGCAAGGCACTGGTAATCGAACGAGAGAACGAGGGGGTTGCTACATTCCGGCTGGGTATGGACTCGCTGGTATACCCCAAAGCCAGCTCGGGCTACACCACTCCCCACTCACCGGTGGGCCGCCTTTGCGCTGTGGCAGGGATGGGCTTTGAGAGCTTCTCTAAGGCCTGGGGTGAATACAGGGTCACTGAGGCTCGCCAGTTTCGTCGCCATGATTTTGAAGAGCTGGAGCGTCATGCGCGCAACTTTCTGGCGGTGGGGGTAGAGAATGCGAACGGCCAAGGAAAGGTCATGGATCTGCGAGCCTTTTTGACAAAGGCTAACTCGACAGACCAACAGATTGCCGGCAAGCAAACCACTGAACCGAGTAAAAAGTCTGCAAGGTCCAATAGCGTAGAGCAGCCTGTCGCTATTGTGCCGCCCATTGGCAAGGAGCTGCCCGTGCCTGCCGAGCAAGCATTTAACGGTGCCGGGCCTCCAAACACACCGGTGACAGAGTTTTTTACGCACCTGCCAGACGACGGACAGCCAGCGGACGAGCCGCTAGAGCTGACACCGTCCGTCCCTGTCACACCGCAGCTGCAGATTCTCGATGATGACGAGGAAGAAGATTCGACACTGTCGATTGCTGATCTCGATGATGTGGAAGATGACGTTGGCGGTGAGCTAATTGAGCGCATGAGCCTGGATGAGCACTTTTTTCTTAATCGAACCCCGAATCAGGACAAGATCATTTCCCGTGCACCGGTTGGGCCAATGTGGGTCGAGGGCGTTGCGGGCTCAGGCAAGACCTCGGCTGCCCTTGGGAGGACCAAGATGCTCTGTGACTTCAACTCGAATGAAGTGACAGATCGTGAGACGTTCCGGTCCATTCTCGGCGACGACTTCGACTACTGGGAGGGCGAGTTTGCTGGCAAGTTTTCTCAGGACGGCAGCGTCGGCTTTGTGCGCACTGGCGAGCTGATTCAGTACCTCAAGGAAACCTGCAGCCGTCTAGGTATGACCAGTTTGCCGGTGCTTGAGTATCACGAATTGCGCTTCAAGCTGCGCAACTATCGCAATCTGGAGTCTTCGGGGGCTTCTGGTAAGCGCTTCAAACGCAGTAGCGACGAGGGGCATTCTCTGACCACGACGCTGGCCTGGCTCAATGCCGCCCGGCTTGCGCTAGCGCGGGTGATCGCCGCCGACTTGCAGAGCGCGCTAGTTGAGGTCGACAGCGAGCATCTGCGACGGTTTACTGGCCAGCAGCGTAGTCAGTTTGCCGCTGCCCGCCAAGCGCTTGTAGCAAGTGTTGATGAACTGGTGCAAGAGCTGCTCTCGCCTTTGACTGCGGAACGAGCCTTGTATCGGTTGGCGGCCAGATTGTTGGAGAAGATTCAGGCGCTGGCTCAGCGCATTCTTGGTCCGGCAACCCAGAGTGTTCATCTGGGGGAGCAAATGGCCTATGGCGAGGGCATTCCGGAACTGGCGCAAAGGCTGGCAGAGTTGCCCGTCGATTTGTTCCAGCAACCCAATCAGGTTCTGGTGCTGTACAGGGCCGAGGCCGAGGGGGCTGAGGCATTGCCCTGTGTATCGAGCAGTCGATACCAATACCTCTCGGCAGATAACCACCCCCTATCCTTCAATGATGCTGTGCAGGCCTCACTGGCGGGCTCGAGCGTCCGCGCTCTGCTGCCATCGATAGTAACTGCTGAAGGGTATGAGGCAAAATTCATGCCGGTCAATGAGCTGTTCATTGCGCTTGGTACGCCCAGGTCCTTGCTCTATCTGGATGGTGAGGGACTGAAGTGGTTGAAGGTCAGCAGTGGGATTGGTAGTCAGGTGCTACCTGGCGAGGACGAGCAGGCGCGAACTTCGGTGCGCAAGATATTCCTGCAGACAGCGTTGGATTATCTGGCCAAGCCGCTGAAGAACTTCGCCGGGCTGTATGCGAAGGCGCTGTATGAACATGCCGACATCTTCCCTGATGCGGCCACTGCATGGCAGGTACTGGAGCGTCTTGAAGAGCAACGCCTGTGCGAGACCGATATCGACTTGCTGCTATGCCTGGCTCACGACCTGAGTACCGGAGTAACAGCCACGCTCCCCACCAGCCTGCGCGAGGCCTCTTTCTATCAGAGCGTATTTATCGATGAAGTGCAGGACTTTAGCGAGCAGCAGATCTATTTGATGACCTCCCAGGCTGATCCGCGTTATAGCGCGATCACGGTGGTGGGAGACCGTTCGCAGCAGTTGCTGCACAATGAAGAAATACACATTGCGGATTGCTTCCCGATTGGCAAACGCCCAGAGTTTGTGGCGTTGGATGAGAATTTGCGGCAGAAAGGGCAGCCGGATCTAGCCGCGCTGAGTACGGTACTGCGGCAGTTGTTCGAGCGCGGAGCCGATACGGATGTACAGCATCTAGACGCTGACGTTCTGCATGATCAGGTTAGCGAGCAAGGTGCTTACATGATGCGTTGCTTTGCCGAACGTGAAGAAGAGTTCAGGTATCTGTGCGAGGTAATCGCCGCTATCCCTGAGAATCAGTCGGTTGCTGTAGTGTTGCCTGATCAGGTAACTGCTCGGTCCCTGCATGCTTTATGTGAGCAGGAACTGGAGGGCAGTTTCCGCAAGATGAGCGTATCAGAGCAGATCGATCTGTCGAAAAAGTACTTGGTGCACTTCACGTCGGTGCTGCATGTAAAGGGGCTGGAGTTCGATGTTGTGCTGATGCCAATGATCGACCAGTACGATCTTGGTCAGCCGGTGTTCCGCAACCGGTTGTATGTAGGTTGTACGCGAGCGAGACAGCAGTTGCTGATGAGTCGACTGCGCTAGTAGATAACTAAGGATTGAATGAACGATGGAAGCCAACAGCCGTCCTCTGCTAAGAATATTCGAACCCACGGTCTGCTACCAGATTCCGCTGTTCCAGCGGCCCTATGTCTGGAAGCGTGAGGATAACTGGCAACCGCTATGGGAGGACTTCGAGCGCCTGCTCGGTGTGGTGCTGGCTGGTGAGAGGTTGCGCCCGCACTTCCTCGGTGCCGTTGTGCTTGAGCAACTGCGCAATGACACCGGTTCTGTGCAGGGCCGCCAGGTCATTGATGGGCAGCAGCGTTTCACCACCTTGCAGCTGCTGCTGATCGCCGCTCGCGACTTGTGCCGCAGCCGGGGTAGCGAGCGCTTTGCCGGGCGCTTTGAGTCAATGGTCTCTAACAGCGACACGATGGTCGATGACCCGTCAGAGGTGCCCAAACTGTTGCCAACCAATGCCGATCGTCACGCCTTTGCCTTGGTACATGGCGCGGGCAGTCCGGATGCGTTATTGCAGCTGGCGAGTAAGAAGGGTGTGGACTTCAGCCACGATCAGGGCATCGTAGGAGCCTACCTGTACTTCTATGGGCAGTTCGAGGAGTGGTTGCGGCCAGAGGCTGCAGAAGCCGAAGAGTCGCCGGAGAAACAGTTGGATGCCCTTTGGGCTGTAGTTCGCAATGGCTTGCAGTTGGTGGTGATCGATCTCGGCGAAGACGACGAATCGCAAGTGATCTTTGAGACGCTCAATGCACGTGGCACGCAGTTGCTACCGGCGGATTTGATCAAGAATTTTCTCTTCCGGCGTGCTCAAAGCGAAGGCTGTGATATCGATACGCTGTATGAAGAGCATTGGGCAGAGTTCGATGGAGAGTTTTGGCGCCAAGAGGTCAAGCAGGGACGGGAAAACCGTCCGCGCATAGACATCTTCATCCGCCATTTCCTAACCCTGGCGATGCGCCGCGATATTCGTGTTGGTCACATCTTCAACGAATATAGGAATTACGTGCAGTACACGGCCGACTGGAGCTCTTGCTTCATCGACCAGGCCTACACTGCCAGTGAGCATATGGCGCTGCTCAAGACCTATGCTGAGCATTTTCGGCAGTTCTCTTCGCCTGCGACAGGATCTCGTCTGGCTCGTTTTCTGGCGCGCCTCGTGGTGATCGATACTTCGACGGTTTATCCGCTGCTACTGCTATGTAGTCAGCGACTGCGGCCGCAGCAGCAAACCGAGTTTGAGGCGATCCTGACGGTGATTGAGTCTTATCTGTTCCGTCGGATGATCTGTAGCCTGACCACCAAAAATTACAACCGATTATTCCTTGATCTGATTCGTCATCTCGAGCGTGAAAAGCACATCACTGCCCAGGTGGTTGGCGCGTTCCTGCTCTCCAGCGACGGGGAAAGTGTGCGCTTCCCGAAAGATGGCGAGCTGGGCAAGGCGTTACTCGATTACCCGCTGTACCAGTGGTGGCCGCAATACCGTGTGCGGGCGGTGCTCAAAGCCTTAGAGGGGGCACTGGCGCATGCTAAAAGCGAGGCTGTCAGCTTGCCGAAGGGGTTGACCATCGAGCATATTCTGCCTGTGAAGTGGCAGGAGCACTGGCCGCTGCCCGCAGAGGTGCAGAATGATCCACAGGCTAAGGTGGAATTCAGCCAGCGTCGTGATCGAATCAAGCATACGCTGGGCAATCTGACACTGGTGACCAGCAGCCTGAACCCTGCATTGTCCAACTGCGCTTGGCTAGCCAAAAAGCCGGAACTCTTGAAGTGGAGCAAGCTGAATCTCAGCCGTGCCTTGCATGACCATGAAGAATGGTCGGAGCAGGAGATTCTCGCTAGGGGAGCGTCGCTGGCCAAGTCGGCGATTCAGATCTGGCCATATCCGGATGTTGATCAGTAGAACTGGAGTGGAAGCATCTTAAGCAACGTGCGTTCGGAGTTACGTTGCTAATACTGCCTCTCGCGAACGACAGCAACCGGCCAAAAGCAGGCGCTCAAAAGCATCTAAGAAAGCAGGGGCGACTCACTTCCCTCTCATTGCCTAGATATCCGACCCAGTGATTTCGATACTTTCCGATGCGGAAGCTGACTCGTTGTCTAGCCCCAGACTGCACGCTAATCTGCGATCAGGCCAGCATGCTGGCAACTATAGTTAAGCCTCACAGGGGAATATTTATGCAAGGGGAAGATTTGAGAACCATGCTGGATGCAGATCCGCATGCCGTCCGCTTAGAACAGGACAATAACGAATACCTGGTGAGCTACCGCTTTGACACAGGCGCCGAGGTGGCGTTTGACCCTCGTACCACCACGAAGTGCTCTGTTTTCGTCAGCAAACTCCCCGAGCGTATGAAGGCCCGCCTCGGCAAAATCACATGCTATCCACCTGAAAACCCCTCGACTGCACTTGCCCGGGTCTCTCCTCAACTCGCAGGCGAACGACAACTGTTTAAGATAGACCTACCCTCGTCTGATTCCGCTCGTGACCTACTGACGTGGATCAGGTGGGCCTGAGACCTAACAATTCATTCAAGCCGACGCTGCTTACCGCGGCCGGTATATACCTTTGGAGTGAATGAAATTAAGCCTTTCTTAGCTTGTGGTTATGCAGCCTTCTTTATTACTGTGTCGCTCCCAGCATTTGCTGGAGATACGGCAAGTAAATTTCAGGGGAATGGTTGGCTGGACGATAGCTGCGGTTGCTATGGGTCGTTTCTGCCGTTCCTTACGTACCATTTGAAGTGGGTGGGAGGAGCCTCCGCAATTCCCGATTCGATTCCACAGAAAGCCATAACCAGCTGATTTGTTTATAGATACCCTATGAGGTAAATCAAAAAATCCACCAAAATCCAGCCCCGCGAAAATCGGGCCCTTACGACCAACAACCGTCCGTCTGTCTCCGCACCTATCACCGCAGTCCTTAGAGTGCGGGCGTTTTGTTTCTAGCTATCTCAGCAAGCCTCATCAATGACCAGATGCAGCTAACCTGCACACGTCTGCTGTGACATGGCTGCTATACGCAGGAGACCACCTGGTCTGCCGGGTTATCTTTTCCTCGGTTCGCCAATCTGCGTACAGCTGCCACCCTCTCCACACGTAGGGCTGTCCATATCGGGCACTTTTCCATCATGGCGACAGCACGTGGGACACCTCCGGTGTGCCGGTTCCTTTCGTCCCGGTCGGCCAACCCACGTACTGTTGCCACCCAATCCCTCCGTGCAAGCCATTTCCTACGCTTCCAATCGCCATTTCCCATCCCCAAGAACCTTGCACTAGAAGCCCCCAAGGAATAAATTCCCTACCAGTCGCGGCAAATTCCGCGACCGGGTTTGGCGACCCGGATAAACTTGGCGCAGCAGCGCCCCACACGATTGCAGGCGCTTTTTTTGTGCCCGCAGCCTCGTGCCATGGCGGCTGTGCGCGGGAGACCTTCGGGTCTGCCGGGTTCCAAGTTCCCGGTTCGCCAACCTGCGTACAGCTGCCACCCATTGTTTGGCGACAGTGCGTGGTGGTTCCAACCTAACTTGGAGTCTCATGCATGACCATCAAACGTCTGTACAGGATCCTCGCATCCGCTCTCCGCCGCCCAACCCGTGCGGCCACCCCATCCCCAACCTTCTACCCGATCGACAGCCAGTCCCTCGCCGACCGCGCCAACCGCGAGGTGCCCCATGACTGACCATGAACGCATGTCTACCCTGCAAAGCTACGTCTGGACCCTCGAACTGCTAGGCGAGGCGCTGGTCCAGCATGACGAGGTGCTCGAGTGCGAGCACAACCCGCAACTGAGCTTCCGCAACACTGCGGGCATTCACCAGGCGATCCGGATCATCAGCCGGTTGGCTAGCGAGCAGTTCGGCAAGCTGGAGGCGATGAAGGAGGAGAGTGTTTCTGGGGATTGATGCTGCGGAGTATTGGGGCCGCTTTGCGGCCCTTTCGCGGCACAAGGCCGCTCCTACAGGTACGGCGTTAGCTTGAGATTCTGCGTAGTCCTGTGCCGATGCTACTTGCCCGCGAAGGGCTGCACAGCAACCTCGCTAGTGGCGATGAAGCGCTAACTGAGCAGGTCAGCATTTTCAACGCACCCCCACATCAGGCCCTACCAGAACCACCCACCCCGAGCCAGCTCCTGCTCACAACTCCGATACTGCGCCCCAAACACCGAAGCCCGCGCCTGCACCTTCTGCGACACGTTCTTCAGCCACGGCTTGGCGTCGTAGCTGCGGTTGCGGTAGCCGCCCCAGCCTTCGTGGTAATTCAGGTACTGGCCATAGGCGTCCCACTTGGACGTGCCGTTCACCCGCTGGCTCTTCTGCATGTACCAGCCCATGAAGTCGAGGGCGTCGGCGAAGTCGTCGCGGGCGGCGCCCCAGCCGCCGGCTTCGCGCTTGTAGTCGGCCCAGGTCTCGTCCTTGGCCTGGGCGTAGCCGTAGGCGCTGCTGACCCGGCCCCAGGGGATGAAGCCGAGGAAGTAATAGCGCGGCGGCAGGGCGTCGTGCTTGAACGACGACTCCTGGTACATCATCGCCATCGGCACCTGCACCGGGGCGCCCCAGCGCGCCTGCATCTTCAACGCCGCCTCGTGCCACTTCGGCTTCTCGCGGAAGATCTCGCAGAGGTTCTCGGGGTTGGCGGGGGGCTTGGTGGCGCAGCCGGCAAGGGCCAGGAGCAGGGCTGGCAGCAAGGGCCGAAGCATGACGGGGAGTTCCTTTTGCGAACGTCGGGGGTGCTGGCGCTTTATACCGTCTTTTCAGGCGCAGATGAATCAGCGGCTGCGGCGCAGTGTGATTGTGGGCAGGTGATTTTCTGAGCTGTGGGCTTGGGTGATTACGGGTCACGAAGCGGGTTCACAACCTCGGGCCCCCGGGGCCGCTTCGCGGCCCTTTCGCGACACTAGGCCGCTTCTACAGGGGGGGATGCAACGCGGTCAGCGGGTGCTCGCCTGCTCGATCAGCAATTGCCAGTTGCGGGCTTCCTGCCAGTCGCTGGCGAAGGGCAGTTGCAGCCAGTACGGGTGCTGGCCGGCGCTTTGCAACTGAACGTGCAGGGTAAAGCTGCGCACGGTGTCGTGGGTGGTGGTCGAGGTGGAGCGGGACTTGCCGCCGCCGATCATGCCGAAATGGTTGTTGAACGCATAGACGTTGCGCCAGCCGTGCTTGGTGGTGGTCTTGGTGGTGCTGCGGGTGACGGCCTGCTCGTCCACGCGCACCTGCTTGACCACTTGCGGCGCATCCATCAGCGCGTGGCGCTCGCCGGTTTCCGGGGCCAGCACATACAGCACGCGGCTGTCGGGGAACACCGCCAGCATGCGCCCGCCGCGGCAAACCCAGCGATACGGCCCCAGGGCCTGGTTGGCCAGAAACGCCTTGCCTTGCTCCATGCGCGTCGCATCGAGGGCGTGGCAGGCCTTGTCCAGCGCGCGTTGGCGCGGGTACCACAGCACCGACACCGGGTAATACAGCAGCCACAGCAGGCACCACAGCAACAGCGCATAGATCGGCCCGCCGATGTAATGGCCCTGCCACATCCACTTGAGCATCAGGTAGCCGCAGTAGGCCGTCTGCAGGCCCATGAAGGCCAGGGTGACCTGGCGCCTGCGCTGGCGCAGGCGGGCTTCGGCTTGCTGCGCCTGGTCAAGGGCTTGGCTGAGCGGGGCTGGGGTGGCGGTGAGGCTGGTATCGGGGCTGGCAACGGCTTGTCGAAGGGGCATGGGGCATCCTGCACGTAGAGACAACGCGCCACTCTGGGCGCGGCGGGGCGGCAGTATACCTTGGCTAAAACCTTGGTTTATCCCTGCGAATGGAATCGCCGGCGCCTCACGAACAAGCCCACGCCCAGCGCCGTGGCAAAGACCGACAGCAGGCCCAGGTCCAGCACGAACCACCGGGTTTGGCTGAGCACCAGGCAGCCGACCGCACCGGCCACCATCAGCGCCACGCCAAGCCACTTGCGCAGTGGGTAGGGCTTGAGCAAGCGATCCAGCAGGCCATACAGCACCAAGGCCAGCAGCGCATAAATCAATTCGGTCACAGGCAGCGTCCTCAGGGCTTGATGATCAGGGTCGAGGTGGTGTGCTGCGGGCCAATGCCGCCGTTGACCTGTGCCTCGATACTGACCAGCACGTCGCCGGCATGGTAGGTGGACAGGATGTCATTGGCATAGGCCCGCACCCCTGCGCCCACCGGCACCCCCACATAGGAGGTGGCCACGGCACTGGTGGCGGCGGCGAACGCCGAGGCGGCCAGGTTGGCGACCTTGGTGCGCTGGGCATTGAGGGTGTCGCCCTGCTGGCGGGTCAGCGGCTTGGAGATGCCGACCTTCATCACGCACGGCAAGCCTTTGGCCAACATCTTGTCGTACACCTCGACGACCTTGCTGTTGACCTCGTAGTGGGCGTTTCTCGCTTCGCCGAAATGCAGCTCGCGCAGGCGCCCGCGCTCGCTGTCGGTCAGGGTGATCTGCGAGACGTTGAAGACGATCCCGTGATTGCCCATGTATTGGAAAGTCCCTTCGAACTTCATCTGCACGCATCCTTACGAGGCAAATGGCGATTTTCCATGACGCACGGTAGGCCGGCAAATGGTGGCATCTGGCTATTGCGTTGTCTGGCCGATTTATCTTCTGGGGGCTGCGCATACCGACGGGCGCGCCTTCCCCCGAAGCGATTTTTTTGCCGCGCAATCGCGAAAAAATATAGCTATCCCTTTCGCCTGACGCCGAAGTACCCTGCGCAGTGGCGGGCGACCGCCCCTTGCTCGATGGCCGGCGAATGCGTGGCCGGGCAAGGCCGTGACAACAGGTCGAACAGGAACGCTCGGCCCAACAACAAAAACAAGAGATGTCATCGACATGGATGTGAGATGTAATCAGCTCAAGACGCTGACGGCCACCCTGTGCCTGGCGTTCGCCCCCGCATTGCCGCTTACGGCTGCGGCGGCCTATCAAGAAGCCGGCCGTGCCGGCGACCCTGCCAGCTGGCGCTCGGCCGAATACCAGCAGGACTGGGGCCTGGAGCGCATGCAGGCCAACCAGGCCTATGCCGCTGGTATCACCGGCGCCGGGGTTCGCATCGGCGCCCTGGACTCGGGGTTCGATGCCGCCCATCCCGAAGCCAGCCCCGGGCGTTTTCATCCCGTCACCGCCACCGGCCAGTACCTGGACGGCACGCCGTTCACGGTGTCCGGGGTGCTCAATGGCGCCAATGACAGCCATGGCACCCATGTCACCGGCACCATGGGCGCGGCGCGCGATGGCGTGGGCATGCATGGCGTGGCCTTCGATGCCCAGGTGTATGTGGGCAACACCAACAAGAACGACAAGTTCCTGTTCGGCACCGACCCGGATCCGCGCTACTTCAAGGCGGCCTATGACGCCCTGGTGGATGCCGGCGCGCGGGCCATCAACAACAGCTGGGGCAGCCAGCCCAAGGATGTCAGCTACCAGACCCTCGAGGGTCTGCGCGCGGCCTACGCCCAGCATTACCAGCAAAACACCTGGCTCGATGCCGCTGGCGATGTGGCGCGGCGGGGTGTGATCAATGTGTTCAGCGCCGGCAACAGCGGCTATGCCAATGCCAGCGTGCGCTCGGCGCTGCCGTACTTCCAGCCGGAGCTGGAAGGCCACTGGCTGGCGGTGTCGGGCCTGGACAAGAACAACCAGCAAAAATACAACCAGTGCGGCATCGCCAAGTACTGGTGCCTGGCTACCCCTGGCGCGGCGATCACCAGTACCGTGCCCGGTGGCGGCTACGCCACCTACAACGGCACCTCGATGGCCTCGCCCCATGCCACCGGGGCGCTGGCCCTGGTCATGCAGCGTTACCCCTACCTGAACAACCAGCAGGCCCTGGAGGTGCTGCTGACCACCGCGCGCCAGCTCGATGGCTCGCCCACCCAGGGGCCCAGCGAGCGAGTGGGCTGGGGTGTTCCGGACCTTGGCCGGGCGTTGCACGGCCCGGGGCAACTGCTGGGCGAGTTCAACGTCAACCTGGGGCGTGGGCAGGGCGATAGCTGGAGTAACGGCATCTCCGACCAGGCCCTGGCGCAGCGCCAGGCCGAGGACGCCGCCGAGCGCCAGGCCTGGCAGCAGACCCTCAAGGAGCGCGGCTGGGAGCAGGGCCTGGGCGCGGGGGCTAGCCAGCAGGATCGCAGCGACTATGCGTTGGGCATGGCCCGCGACGCGGCGGCCGCGCAGCGGGTCTACCAGGGCAGCCTGGTCAAGGCCGGGGCCGGCTGGCTGGAGCTGACCGGCGACAGCAGCTACCGCGGGCCGACCCGGGTCGACGGCGGCTTGCTGGTGGTCAATGGCAGCCTGCAATCGGCGGTGACGGTCAACGCCGCGGGCACCCTGGGCGGCAGCGGCCGGGTCGCGGCCCTGACCGCCAGCGCCGGCGGCGTGGTGGCCCCGGGCAATTCCATCGGCACCCTGAATGTCGCCGGCAACCTGGACTTGCAGCCGGGCTCGACCTATCGGGTGGAACTCTCGCCCACGGCCAGCGACCGCCTGGTGGTGGGTGGCCAGGCCCGTGTCGCTGGCGCCAACCTGGGCCTGGCCCCCGAGGCGCGGCCGAACCTGCTGGCTGGTGGCCCGGTCGCCAGCCTGGTGGGGCAGCAGTTCGACATCCTGCAGGCGGCGGGTGGCGTCGATGGGCGCTTCGCCCAGGTGCAGCCCGGCTACCTGTTCCTGGGGGCCGTGCTCGACTATTCGGCCAATGGCGTGCAACTGGACGTGACCCGCAGCGCGGCGACCTTCGACAGTGTCGGTGCCACGGCCAACCAGCGCGCCAGCGGTGGTGCCGTGGAGCGCTTGGGGCCGGGCAACCCGGTGTACGAAAGCCTGCTGCTGTCGACCTCGCTGGCCCAGGCCCAGGACGGCCTGCGCCAGTTGGCCGGGGAGATCTACCCGGCGCTGGACTCGATGCTGCTCAGCCAGGGCGCGGTGCTGCGTGATGCCTTGGGCGAGCGCGTGCAAGCGGATGCCTTGCAAGCCAACACAGCCGCGAGCGAGGCGGGGGCGTCGCAGCTGTGGCTCAAGGGCCTGGGCAGTTGGGGGCGCATCGAGGGCGTGCAGGGCACCGAGTCCTACACCAGCTCCCTCGGCGGCCTGCTGCTGGGCCTGGACCGTGACTTCGACGCGCAGACCCGCGCCGGCCTGGCCGCCGGCTACAGCGACAGCTCCCTGGGCATGGGTGGCAGCCACTCGCGGGCCACGGTCGACAGCTACCACCTGGGCGGCTATGTGCGCCACGACATCGACCAACTGCGCCTGAGCCTGGGCGGCAGCTACAGCTGGCACCGCGGCGAGGTGCGCCGCGACCTGGCCTATGCCGAGGTCTCCGGCCGCCAGCGCGCGCGGCTCGATGCGCGCAGCCAGCAGCTGTTCGCCGAGGCGGCCTATCGTCTGGGGTCGTCGGCGTTGCAACTGGAGCCCTTCGCCAACCTGACCTACCAGCACCTGCAGCGCGACAGCTTCCAGGAAAAGGGCGACGCCGCGGCGCTGCATGCCGGCGATGAACAGCGCGATGCCTGGCTCAGTACCTTGGGCCTGCGTGGCCGCCAGCAATGGCAGCTGGGCCCGCAACAAGACCTGCAACTGGCGGCCAGCCTGGGCTGGCAGCACCGCCTGAGTGGTACCCAGGACAGCGAGCACCTGGCCTTCGCCGGCAGCGACCAGGCATTTCCGGTGCACACCGCGCCGGCCTTGCGCGACGCCGCGCTGGTGGGCTTGCAGGCACGCCTGGGCTTGGCCCGCGACCTGGACCTGAGCCTGGACTATCAGGGCCGCCTGGCCAGCCGTGAACAACAGCATGGCGCAGGGCTGAGCCTGCAATGGCGCTTCTGAGGCGTCGCGCGCCTGGCAAGACGGAGTTCGACCAACGCAGTTTTCCATCCATGCAGCTAAGGAAGGTTGTAGTGAAGCAAATCAGAAAGGATGACGGTGCACGTGGGCAGGGCGGGGCGCTGGTCCCACTGGGGTGGGCGTTGCTGGGCTCGGCGGCGTTGCTGGGCACGGCCCAGGCGGCGCCCTATGTCGAGAGCGGGCGCCTGGGGGATGCCAGCAGCTGGCGCAGCAGCGAGTTCAAGGCCGACTGGGGGCTGGGGGCGATCAACGCCGACAGTGCCTATGCCGCCGGCTACAGCGGCAAGGGCGTGAAGCTTGGGATCTTCGACCAGCCGGTCTACGCCCCGCACCCCGAGTTCGCCGGCAAGGACAAGATCGTCACCTTGGTCACCAGCGGCATTCGCCAGTACACCGACCCCTACATCAAGGTGAACGCCGGCGATGCCTTTCGCTATGACGGCAGCCCGTCGGTGGGCTCCGATGGCAAGCTCGGCTCCCACGGCACCCACGTCGGCGGCATCGCCGCCGGCAACCGTGATGGCGTCGAGATGCATGGCGTGGCCTTCGCCGCGCAGATCATCAGCGCCGACAACGGCGACCCCGGCCCCGAGGACGGCATCGTCCTGGGCAACGATGGCGCGGTGTACAAGGCCGGCTGGGACAGCCTGGTGAACAGCGGCGCGCGGATCATCAACAACAGCTGGGGCATCGGCATCACCGATCGCTTCGCCAAGGGCGGGCGCAATCCGGACTTCCCGCATTTCACCCTGGACGATGCCCGGGCGCAGTTCGCGCAGATCCAGCCGCTGCTGGGCACCATGCCCGGCGGCGCCTATGACGGCGCCATCGCCGCTGCCCGCAGTGGCGTGCTGACCATCTTCGCCGCCGGCAACGACTACAACCTGAACAACCCCGATGCGATTGCCGGGCTGGGCTATTTCGTCCCGGAGATCGCCCCCAACTGGATGACCGTGGCAGCGTTGCAGCAAAACCCCGACACCAGCAGCGCCAACCCTTACGTCATCAGCACCTTCTCGTCCCGTTGCGGCTATACCGCAAGCTTCTGCGTCTCGGCCCCCGGCACGCGCATCTACAGCGCGGTGATTGGCGGCACCAGCCTGGCCGACCTGACCCAGGGCTACGCCAACAAGAACGGCACCTCCATGGCCGCGCCTCATGCCGCGGGCGCGGCGGCGGTGCTGATGGAGCGCTTCCCGTACATGAGCGGCGCGCAGATCGCCAGCGTGCTGCGCACCACCGCCACCGACATGGGCGCGCCGGGCATCGATGCCTTGTACGGCTGGGGCATGATCAACCTCGACAAAGGTATCCGTGGCCCGGCGATGCTGGTCACCGAGCAGGACATCCCCGAGGAATTGCGCATCGCCGGTGGCTACGGCCCGAGCCAGTTCGTGGCTGATTTGCCGGGTATCGGCGCTTTGGTGGACGCCGGCAGGCCCACTGAGCGGCGTTGCAACGGCCTGAGCTGCGGGCTCGACCTGTGGAGCAACGACATTTCCGGCCATGGCGGCTTGACCAAGCAGGGCATCGGCACCCTGGTGCTCAGCGGCAACAACACCTACTCCGGCCCGACCCTGGTCAACCAGGGGCGGCTGGCGGTCAATGGTTCGCTGCAATCGACGGTGACGGTCAACGACGGCGGCGTGCTCGGCGGCAATGGCCGGATCGGCGCGCTGGTGGTCAGCCGTGGCGGCGTGGTGGCGCCCGGCAATTCCATCGGCACCTTGCGCGTCAGTAACGACGTGACCTTCCAGCCGGGCTCGACCTATGCGGTGGAGGTGGACAGCACCGGCAGCGACCGCCTGGTCAGCGACGGCACGCTGGCCGTGGGCGGCGCCAACCTGGCCCTGGACCTGCAGAACCCCGGGGTTTCGCTGCAATCGCAGCAGGCCACCAGCCTGGTGGGGCGGCAGTTCGACATCCTCAGTGCCGCGGGCGGCGTGCAGGGCAGTTTCGCCGCCGTGCAAACCAACGCCTTGTTCCTTGGCGGTGGCTTGGCCTACAGCGCCAATGGGGTGCAACTGGCGGTGCAGCGCAACGCCACGTCCTTCGCCAGTGTCGGCTTGACCGCCAACCAGCGTTCGCTGGCCGCGGCGGCCGATCGCCTTGGCGCGGGCAACCCGGTCTACGAGAGCCTGCTGCTGTCGGCCGATGCTGCCAGCGCCCAGCAGGCGTTCGATCAGTTGTCCGGGGAAATCCACCCAGCGGTGGGCAACCTGTTGCTCAACGACAGCCGCCAGGTGCGCGATGCCGTGGTCGAGCGCACCCGCCAGCAGCGCCTGGACGGCCAGGACAACGGCCTGTGGATCAAGGCCCTGGGCGCCTGGGGCAAGGCCGAGGGTGATTCCGGCCGGGCCCGCTACAGCAGTTCCATCGGTGGCATGCTGCTGGGTATCGACGGGCAGATCAGCGAGGACACCCGCATCGGCGTCTTCACCGGCTACAGCGACAGTTCGCTGAGCATGGGCGATGATCGTCACTCCTCGGCCAGCGTCGACAGCTACCACCTGGGCGCCTATGCCGGCAAGGAGCTGGAGCAAATGCGCTTGAGCGCGGGCGTCAACCACAGCTGGCACCGCATCGAGACCAAGCGCGAGTTGCACTACAACGAGGTCAGCGATCGCCAGAAGAGCAAGCGCGACGCGCAGAGCACCCAGGTGTTCGGCGAGGCGGCCTGGAAGCTCGACCTGCCCAGCGTGGCGCTGGAGCCGTTCGCCAACCTGGCCTATGTGCACATCGCCAGCGACAGCTTCACCGAGCACGGCGGCGCCGCCGCGCTCAAGGGCGGCGAGGACAACCGCGATGCCTGGCTTTCGACCCTGGGCATGCGCGCCGGCAAGCAGTTGCAATTGTCCAGCGGCCAGGCGGTTGAGCTGTCCGCCACCCTGGGCTGGCAGCACAACCTGAGCTCGACCGGGGCCGACCAGCACCTGGCCTTTGCCGGGCAGGGCGACACCTACAAGGTCCAGGCGCTGTCGCTGGACCGCGACGCGGCGGTGGTTGGCGCCCGGGCGGGCATCGCCCTGAGCCGCGAGGCCCGGGTCAACCTGGACTACAACGGTCTGCTGGGCAGCCGCGACAAGAGCCACGGGGTCGGCCTGACCCTGGATTGGGCGTTCTAAGCCCCGGCTGCGCAAGACCTTGCAGCGGCCCCGGTGATCGATCGAATGCCACCGATCACTGGGGCTGCGTTGCAGCCCTTTCGCGACACAAGGCCGCTCCACGCACGCCAAGGACGTGTGACGCCTTTGTACGCAAAATCCGCGCTCTTCCCGCCCATATCGCGTATGGTGTCAGCCAGATCTCCTTGGAAACACCCGGCCTGCCCCTCACGTCGAGCGCGGGCGCGCCTCGACCATTCTCACCCGCAGCATGGACCGCTCGGCACTGCTCAGCACAACGTTGCACGACATCGGGATAGGTAATGACCCTGCAAAAGCGTAACAACGTGCACATCGCTGGGAGCGGCAGTACCACCTTGATCCTGTCGCACGGCTTCGGCTGTGATCAGTCGATGTGGCGTTGCCTGCTGCCTCATCTGGTCACGCGCTTTCGCGTGGTCACCTACGACCTGGTCGGTGCCGGCCAGTCCGACCTTGCGGCCTACGCGGCGGAAAAATATGCGTCGCTCTGGGGCTATGCCACGGACCTCAACGAGCTGATCGAGGCATACGCCGAGGGGCCGGTGATCGTGGTCGGGCACTCGGTAAGCGCGATGATCGGCGTGCTGGCCGAGCGTCAGCGGCCCGGGCGGCTTGCCGGCCTGGTGATGATCGGCGGCTCGCCCTGCTACATCGATTCGGCGGGGTACACCGGTGGCTTTGCGCCAGATGAAATCCAGGCGCTGCTCACCACCCTCGATGACAACTACCTCGGCTGGTCCAGTTCCATGGCCCCGACGCTGATGGGCACGCCGGGGCAACCATTACTGCAGGCGGAGCTGACCAGCAGTTTCTGTCGCACCGACGCGCAGATCGCCCGGCACTTTGCCCGGGTCATCTTCCTTTGCGACCACCGCCAGGAGGTCAGCGGCCTGCCGGTGCCGACGCTGATCGTGCAATGCACGGGCGACCCGGTGGTGCCGCTGGCCGTGGGCGAGTACCTGCACCGTGTGCTCCCAGACAGCCAGCTGAGCCTTATCGACAACATGGGCCATTACCCGCAGCTGAGCGCCCCGGGAGCCTGCGCCGCGGCGATGGATGCGTTCTTTGCTGGCCATGGATTCGGCCATGGATGATGCCGCCTTGTTGTTCGATGAGTCGTTGTTCGAGCACGCGCCGTGCGGGCTGGTGGTCATGGCCGCAGATGGCACCGTGCTGCGCTGCAACCAGACGTTCAGCCAGTGGCTGGGGCATGATCCGGCGGCGTTGCAGGCGCGCAGTTTCGATCAGTTGCTGACGCCTGCGGGGCGGGCGTTCCAGCTCACGCACTGGGGGCCGTTGATGAACCTGCAGGGCTCGGTATCGGAGGTGAAGCTCGAGCTGCGTCACCGCGATGGGCACCTGCTGGCCATGCTGCTCAACGGCGTGCGGCGTGAAACCGTCGAGGGGGTGCGCTACCACCTGGCGCTGCTCGGCACCGGCGAGCGCGACCGCAACGAACGGGCGGCGCTGGTGGCCATGCAGCGCGCCGAAGAGCTGCTGGCGCAGAAAGTCAGCGCCGAGGCCGCCCTGCAACGGGCCCAGGCCGAACTTGCCGCGGCTTATGAAAACGCCGAGCGCCGCGCCATCCTCGCCGAGCAGATGGTCGCGGTCGCCAGCCATGACCTGAAGAACCCGATGACGGCCATCAAGATGGCGACCCAACTGCTCGAACGTGATGCCGACAGCGACCGGGCCCGGCGCTTGCTGGGCAGCATCGGCAGTGCCGCCGACCGGGCGCAGCGGATGATCGTCGACCTGCTGGACTTCGCCTCGGTCAGGCTAGGGCAGGGCATCCGCGTGACGCGCCAGCAGGTCGATCTGCGCCAGGCGGTGGACCAGTGCGTGAGCGAGCTCAGGGTGGCGTTCGCCCAGGCCGGTATTCGTCATTATTGGCGCGGGCATGGCACCTTCGAAGTGGATCAGGACCGCTTGCAGCAGATGCTCGGCAACCTGGTCGCCAACAGCGTGGCCTATGGCGACCTGGGCTTGCCGATCACCGTGACCACCGACCTGACCGACGAAGGCGCGACCTTGAGCGTTCACAATCACGGGCCGGCCATTGCTGATGCGTTGATCCCGACGCTGTTCGAGCCGATGACGCGAGGCAGCGAGCGCGAGGGGCCGCTGCGTTCGGTGGGCCTGGGCTTGTTCATCGTCAAGCAGATTGCCGAGGCGCATGGCGGCAGGATCGGCATGCGCTCGGATGCAATCTATGGCACTACCTTCACCGTTTGGTTGCCGGCCAGGGGGGCTTTGCCTGGCACTGTTGCTGCCGGTGACGGGCGGGAACAGTAATCTGCCCCGTTCCTCCCATCCTCGCAGCGGGTGCGCCGGCTTCACCATTCCGACAACACAATTATCGACAGGCGTATTACTCGTTGAACTCTGGCGCAATGCCAGGTTGCCGGGAGGGCGCCTGAGACGGAGATGCCTCGAACCACCCCGGCCACGAACTGCGCTGCCGGTTCTCCACCTGCACACAAGGAATCAGCCGCTCACGCAACACCTCGGTCCTGCCCACGCTCACCGCCAGCCGGTACTTGGCGCTGTGCACGCATTCCCGATCGCCAAACTCGCAACGATCCAGGCTGGTGCCGCCGCACGGCCCGTTTGCCAGCCCCTTGGGGCAGGTCTCGGGGCAGATATACAGCGTGTCCTCCAGCCGGCAACTGCCACAGGTATCGCAGCCCACCATCGGCCGTTTGATACGCCGTTCCAGCTGGTACAGCCACTGCGCTGCCGTGGGGTTGGCCCATAGCGGTCGGGTCACAGCCCAGCCGAAGGCCTTGCTCAAGGCGGTGGTGCGGCTGAACAACTGGTGGTGCATCGCCGACAGCAGGTGATAGCGAACCTTTTCCTTGTTGGACGCGGTGATCTGCCGTTGGCCGAGGCGCCAGGCGTGTCCGGGTGGGTGGAAGGTGACTGGCGTCAGGCCAGGTGCCTGCCAGGCCGCTTCCCAGGCCGGGGTCCAGTCCTGCAGTGAGCTGAACTGCGGCTGCAAGTGCTCGATGGCCTGCTCCAGCGCGTCGAACTGCGCCACCTCGTGAATGCCGGACAAGTGCACGCCGGCATAACCCATCAATTTCAGGCCGATCACCTGCAAGGCCAGGCGCTGGTTGGCGCGCTCCTTGGCGTAGGCCTTGGAAACCGCTGCCTCAGCGGCCAGCAGTGCGCGCATCGATGGCGTGACGGTCACCCCGGCGACATGCTCGAGCATCCCGGCACGGCCCTCGCTCAGCGCCATGATGCAGGCCATCAGCGGCTTGGGGTGGGGCTGGCGCTGCATCCAGTCGAAGGCTTCCTGATGCTTATCGATATCGAAACCGAGTTGCAGAATGAACAGGTCGGCGCCGGCAGCGAGTTTTTTCTGCGCCTTGCTGTACTGCGCGCCGCCTTCGGCCTCCTGGTACTTGAACGGGTTGAGCGCGGCGGCCAGCAGCCAGTGTGGCCGGGCCTGGCGGACAATCTGCAAGGCCGCGACCGATTCGAGGTAGCGCACCGGGCGTTGGCCGGGGACGTGGCCGGGCAGGCGGTCGCCGCTGAGCAGCAGCAGTTGGTCGAGGCCGGCGGCGTCCATGCGTTGCAACTGGGCGAGCAGGTCGCGGCGTTCGCGGTCCTTGCCGGAGAAGTGCAGCAGGGCTGGGGCGGGCTTGGCGAGGCTGGCGAAGGCGTCCAGCGGCGACATGTCCAGGGCGCTGCCGACGCGGTCGCCGATGGCCACGGTCAGCGGCCAGCCGCACAGCTGGGTGCGGGCCATGAGGGTGTCGAGGATGGCGAAACGCTCGGCGCTGGGCTTGGGCACGAATTCCAGGATGCAGGCGAAGGCGTTGGCGTCCAGGGTGGTTTTCAGCAGGCTCATGGGGGCTGGCTACCGGGTTGGGGCAGGGTGGCAGTGTGCATCAGCGGGTGGGGCCGGGCATGTCTGATTGCGCGGGGGATTGTACTGGTTGAGACATCCACAGGCAGGTAGGAGCGGCCTTGTGTCGCGAAAGGGGCGCAAAGCGCCCCCAGCGGTCTTTGCATCAACACAGAAACCCCGGGGCTACCCTTTCGCGATACAACACTCTAATCATGAACAAATCTTGAGTTCATCTCAAATTTTATGAGTTTGTCTCACGTTGTTGCGCCGCGCAGAATCCCCTCATTCACATTCAAGGTTCGAGGGACGACGACATGGCACTGGCACACAACCTGGGGTTTCCGCGCATCGGTCGCGACCGTGAGCTGAAGAAAGCCCAGGAGGCCTTCTGGAAGGGCGAACTGGATGAAGCCGGCCTACGCGCCGTGGGCCGTGGCCTGCGTGCCGCCCACTGGCAGGCGCAGAAGGCCGCCGGCATCGAGCTGCTGCCGGTGGGCGATTTCGCCTGGTACGACCAGGTGCTCACCCACTCGCTGACCTTCGGCGTGATCCCGGAGCGCTTCCGTGCCAAGGACGGTGCCAAACCGACCCTGCAAACCTTGTTCGCCATGGCCCGAGGCACCGTGGCGACGGACCGAAGTGACAGCTGCTGCGGCGGTGCCCACGCCCAGGAGATGACCAAGTGGTTCGACACCAACTACCACTACCTGGTCCCCGAGTTCAGCGCCGACCAGCAGTTCGCCCTGAGCTGGGAGCAATTGTTCGAAGAGGTCGAGCAAGCCCAGGCCCTGGGCCACGCGGTCAAGCCGGTGCTGATCGGCCCGCTGACCTACCTGTGGCTGGGCAAGACCAAGGGCGCCGAGTTCGACAAGCTCGAGCTGCTCGAGCGCCTGCTGCCGTTGTATGACCAGATCCTCAACCGCCTGGCTGGCCAAGGCGTGGAATGGGTGCAGATCGACGAGCCGATCCTCGCCCTCGACCTGCCTCAGGACTGGAAGAACGCTTACGAGCGGGTCTACAACATCCTTCAGCGCGCGCCGCTGAAGAAGCTGGTCGCCACCTATTTCGGCGGCCTGGAAGACAACCTGGGCCTGGCCGCCAACCTGCCGGTGGATGGCCTGCACATCGACCTGGTGCGCGCCCCGGAGCAGTACCCGGCCATCCTCGACCGCCTGCCGGCCTACAAGGTGCTGTCGCTGGGCCTGGTCAACGGCCGCAACGTCTGGCGCTGCGATCTGGACAAGGCGCTGGAGGTGCTGCGCCACGCCCATGAGCGCCTGGGCGAGCGCCTGTGGGTGGCGCCGTCGTGCTCGTTGTTGCACAGCCCGGTGGACCTGGCCCGTGAAGACCAGCTCGATGACGAACTGAAAAGCTGGCTGGCGTTCGCCGTGCAGAAGTGCCAGGAAGTGGCGTTGCTGGCCAAGGCGGTCGACCAGCCCGAGGCCGACGATGTGCGCGCCGCCCTGGCGCAGAGCCGCGCCGTGCAGCACAGTCGCGCCACCTCGCCACGGATTCACAAGCCGGCGGTGCAGGCCCGGGTCGCCGCGATCAAGCCGGCCGACAGCCAGCGTGCCACCGCTTTCGGGCAGCGCATCGTCAAGCAGCGCGCCGGGCTGAACCTGCCGGCCTTTCCAACCACCACCATCGGCTCGTTCCCACAGACCTCGGCGATACGCCTGGCGCGCCAGGCGTTCAAGCAGGGCAAGCTGACCGAGGCCGACTATGTCGAGGCCATGCACAGCGAGATCCGCCATGCGGTGGAAATCCAGGAAAACCTCGGCCTGGATGTGCTGGTGCACGGCGAGGCCGAGCGCAACGACATGGTCGAGTACTTCGCCGAGCAACTGGACGGCTATGCCTTCACCCGCTTCGGCTGGGTGCAGAGCTACGGTTCGCGCTGCGTCAAGCCGGCGGTGATCTTCGGTGACTTGAGCCGCCCGCAGGCCATGACCGTGGCCTGGATCAAATACGCCCAGGGCCTGACCCACAAGGTAATGAAGGGCATGCTGACGGGCCCGGTGACCATGCTGATGTGGTCGTTCCCGCGCGAGGACGTGACGCGCGAGGTGCAGGCGCGCCAGCTGGCGCTGGCGCTGCGCGACGAGGTGGTCGACCTGGAGGCGGCGGGCATCAGGATCGTGCAGATCGACGAGGCGGCCTTGCGCGAAGGCCTGCCGCTGCGCCGCGGTGCCTGGTCGCATTACCTGGCGTGGGCCACCGAGGCCTTCCGCCTGTGCGCCTCGGGTGTGCGCGACGAGACGCAGATCCACACCCACATGTGCTACAGCGAGTTCAACGATGTGATCGAGTCGATCGCGGCGATGGATGCCGACGTGATCACCATCGAGACCTCGCGTTCGGACATGGAGCTGCTGGAGGCGTTCGAGAAGTTCGACTACCCGAACGAGATCGGGCCGGGGGTGTACGACATTCACTCGCCGCGGGTACCGGCCAAGGAGGAGATGGTCAAGCTGCTGCGCAAGGCGGCCCAGCGGATCCCGGCCGAACGGCTGTGGGTGAACCCGGACTGCGGCTTGAAGACCCGTGGCTGGGCGGAAACCGAGGCGGCCTTGGTGAACATGGTGGCCGCCGCCCGCGAACTGCGCGCCACGGCTTGAGGCCTGGCTGACCCATTCGCCGGCAAGCCGGCTCCTACGAGAAGGCGTCATGCCTGTAGGAGCCGGCTTGCCGGCGAACGGTTCTGCGCGGCGGGTACTTGATTTAGAGTGGCCTGAACAACTGCCCGGAAAGCCCTCGATGAAGCCGCTGCACCTCACCTTGATCTGCCACGCCCGCACCGAGGCTCAGCGGGTGGGGCGCTTTGCACTCGACGACGATCAGTTGCGCGAGCCGCCGTCGCTTTTGACCGGCCTGCCCACCGCTGCCCGCTATCTCACGGCACCTGAGTTACGTACCCGGCAGACCGCGCAGGGCCTGAACGCGACTGTCGACGAAGGCCTGCGCGATTGCACGCTGGGCACCTGGAAAGGCCGACCGCTCAAGCAACTGGACGAGCGCGAGCTGCAGGCCTGGCTGGCCGACCCGCAGGCCACGCCCCATGGCGGTGAATCGATTGCCGCCCTGTGCCAGCGTGTCGCGTGTTGGATGGACAGCGCCCTGGGCGAGGGGGAATGGGTCGCTGTCACCCATCCCTTTGTCATCCGCGCCGCCATGCTGCATGCGCTGGGGGCGCCTTTAGAGTCTTTCCAGCGCATCGATGTGCCGCCGCTGGCGCGTGTGTGCTTCAGCCATTACGGCCAATGGCGGTTGCAACTGGGCTGACGCGATCCCCTGTAGGAGCGGCCTTGTGTCGCGATAGGGGCGCGCAGCGGCCCCAGTGCTTGCCTAGCGTCGCACCAGCGCCGGCACGGCGCGCACATAGATCAACTCACTCACCAGTTCCACCAATGTCTGGGTAATCACCGCCGCCGCCGCTAGCGTGCGGATCGACTCCGGCAACGCCAACGCCAGCGGCAGCACCACCAGCGAATTGCGCGTGGCGGCACTGAAGGTCACGGCCCGGGCCTCGCCTGTGGACAACTTCACCAGCCGCGCCGCGACCACCCCAAGCAGCGGCGCCAGCAGTGCGAAGCCGACATACACCGGCAGCACCGGCAACAGGTCGTTTAGGCGCCTGGCAACCACGCCGATCTGCGAACCGATCACCGCGACCAGCACCAGCGCCATGGCCGGCACCGGCAGCCAGGCCCAGGCGTCGTTCCACTGCGCCACCCGCGCCGAGCGCCGCGCGCCGGCACTGGTGGCGACCGCCAGCAACAGCGGCAGCATGATCAGCAGCACGAAGGCTTCGATGAACGGCGCCACGGAAATCTCGACATCAGCAGCGCCACCGAGCATCAGCGCCAGGTACAACGGCAGCAATGCCAGTTGCACCAGCAGCAGCACCGGCGTGGCGGCCAGGGTCAGGCGCGAGTCACCCTTGCCGATATGGGTGAACACCACCACGTAGTCGATGCACGGCGTCAGCAGTACCAGCAAGGCACCGACCAGCACCGCCGGATGATCGACCAGCCCGCGGGTAATGGCCCATACCAGCACTGGCACCAGCACGAAGTTGGCCAGCAGCAGCGCGCCCATGAATCGCCGGTTGCCCAGGCCCGCGCGCAGGTCGAGGAAGGGAATCTGCAGGAACATCGCGTACATCAGCACGGCGATGGCAGGTGTCACCAGCGCCTCCAGCGGTTGGCCAACGCTGGGTGCAAGCAGGCCGATGGCGGCGGCGAGCACCACGGCGATCAAGTAAAGGGGGATCTGATGGCGTTCGAGTTGATCTCTGTCCACGGATGGCTCGGTTTTTCCGACTGAATTACTAGGTGGGGCAGGGTACTATCTGGCGCAGTCCATAGGGAGTGATTCGATGCGAATTCTAGTGGTGGGTGCGAGCAAGGGATTGGGCAAGGCATTGGTCGAGGGCCTGGGTGACGCAGGCGATACGCTGATCGGCGTGTCGCGTACCCGGCCGGCGTCGTTGACGGGCGCGCTGCACTGGATCGAGGCTGACCTCGGCCAGCCGCGCCAGGCCGCGGCGATGATCCATGAGGCGGTGGCGGACGGTGGGCTGGACGTGCTGGTGTACAACGTCGGCATCTGGGAGGCGCGGGCCTTCGAGGAGGACTATAGCTTCCTCGACGATGACGATGGGCAGATCGAGCGCATGGTCGGCACCAACATCACCGCCCCGCTGCTGTTGATCAAGCGCCTGCTGCCGCTACTGCTCGAGAGCGAACGGCCACGGATCATCCTCACCGGCTCCACATCGGGGGTGCCAGGCAGTGGTCGCCCAGAAGTCACCTTCGGCGCCAGCAAGTTCGGCCTGCGCGGCATTGCCGAGACACTGCGTGAAGGCTTCCGCGACCAAGGCCTGGGCGTGAGTTGCCTGAACCTCGGCTACCTGAATACCGAAGATGGACTGGACGTGCCCTTGGCGCAAGCCGAACAGCGCGGCGAGGGGACGCTGATCCCGCTGCACGACGTGGTCCAGGTGTGCCGGATGATGCTGAGCCTGTCGTCGGCCAGCTACGTGCGCGACATCACCTTGCCCGCGCTGCGTGATGAGCGTTTCTGAGGTGAACTTCGAACGACAGGTGCAGACCCTTGTCTGCAATGACCCCGTGCGCTGGCCGCTGCTAGCGCTGGTGCGCGATCTTGGCGTGGCGGATGCCTGGATCGGCGCGGGTTTCGTGCGCAATGCCGTGTGGGACCATCTGCATGGGCGGGCCATGACCGCGCCGCAAGGGGATGTGGATGTGCTGTGGTTCGATCCGGCGCGCATGGATCGGGCCGAGGACCTGCGGCTGGAGGCGCAGTTGCAGGCCTGGGCGCCGGAGGTGTTGTGGTCGGTGAAGAACCAGGCGCGCATGCACCTGCGTCACGGGCAGGCGCCTTATGCCTCGACCGGCGATGCCATGCGCTACTGGGCGGAAGTCGCCACGGCGGTGGCGGTGCGGCGCACCGCCGATGACCAGTGCGAGGTGCTGGCACCGCTGGGGCTGGACGATCTGTTCGGCCTGCGGCTGCGTTCCACGCCGGGCAAGGCCGAGGCGATGGCCGCGCGGGCGCGGGAGAAGGGCTGGTTGCAGCGCTGGCCAAGGTTGCGCTTGCTCGGTTGACAAGCCCGGCAGGGGAACCTGCCGGGCTTGGCGTGTGGCCGCGACCGATCAGCGCTCGATGGCCAGCGCCACGCCCTGGCCGCCACCGATGCACAGGGTTGCCAGGCCCTTCTTGGCATCGCGCTTGATCATCTCGTGCAGCAGGGTCACCAGTACCCGGCAGCCCGACGCGCCGATCGGGTGGCCCAGGGCGATGGCACCGCCATTGACGTTGACCTTCGCCGCATCCCACTCCAGCTGCTTGCCCACCGCCAGTGCCTGGGCGGCAAAGGCTTCGTTGGCTTCGATCAGGTCCAGGTCGGCGAGCTGCCAGCCGGCCTTGGCCAGGCAACGCTGGGTCGCCGACACCGGGCCGATGCCCATGACTGCCGGGTCCACGCCAGCGCTGGCGTAGCTGGCGATCTTCGCCAGCACCGGCAGGCCCAGGGCCTTGGCCTTGCTGGCGCTCATCAGCAGCACCGCGGCGGCGCCGTCGTTGAGGCTGGAGGCGTTGCCGGCGGTGACACTGCCGTCTTTCTTGAACGCGGCGCGCAGCTTGCCCAAGGATTCGGCGCTGGTGCCGGGGCGCGGTTGCTCATCGGTGTCGAATACCAGCGGCTCGCCTTTCTTTTGTGGGATGTGGATCGGGGTGATCTCATCCTTGAAGCGCCCGGCCTCGATGGCGGCCACCGCCTTGCGCTGCGACTCGGCGGCGAAGGCGTCCTGCTGTTCGCGGGTGAGGCTGTACTTGTCCACCAGGTTCTCGGCGGTGATGCCCATGTGGTAGTCGTTGAAGGCATCCCACAGGCCGTCGCTGATCATGCTGTCGACAAGCTGGCCGTGGCCCATGCGCTGGCCGGTGCGCGCCGAGGGCATCACGTAGGGGGCCAGGCTCATGCTCTCCTGGCCGCCGGCGATCACCACCTCGGCGTCGCCGCAGCGGATGGCCTGGGCGGCCAGGTGCAGGGCTTTCAGGCCCGAGCCGCAGACCTTGTTCAAGGTCAGGGCCGGGACTTCGTAGGGCAGGCCGGCCTTGACCGCGGCCTGGCGGGCGGGGTTCTGCCCGGCGCCGGCGGTGAGCACCTGGCCGAGGATCACTTCGTCGACCTGGGCCGGGTCCAGCTGGGTCTGGGCCAGCAGCTGGCGGATCACCGCGGCGCCTAGCTCGACGGCGGACACATTGGCCAGCGCCCCCTGGAAGCTGCCGATGGCAGTGCGGGTGGCGGCGACGATGACGACTTCGTTCATTGTTGTTCTCCGAATACGGGCGTGATTGGCACAGCATCGGTGCTGGGCGCTTATTTGGGAAGTTTGTTTTTCTTTGCCATTGATCCGAATTTCAAATGAATGAACGGCGGCAGGCCACGCCTTCCTGCCATGCGCTGGTGCTGAAGAGTGTGAGGTTTAGGGAGCCGGTGGTGCCTGGGTGGCGGCGCTCGCCTGAGGATCGGTGAAACCGGTGTCGCTCCTACAGGCGACCGCGATCCTCTGTAGGAGCGGCCTTGTGCCGCGAAAGGGCTGCAACGCAGCCCCTGTATTTGCAATCACACCGCCGGGCACTGGTTGGTCACGCAGTGAATCCCACCCCCACCCGCCGCAATCGCATCGATATCCAGCTGCACCACCTTGCGCCCCGGATACAGCTGCACCAGCAACGCCCGGGCCTTGTCGTCGGCACTGCGATCGCCAAACTGCGGCGCGATCACCGCGCCATTGATCACGAAGTAGTTGATGTACCCCGCAGCGAAGTCCGGGTTGCCCTTGCTGAATTTGTTGCGGCGCGGTTTCAACGGCGGCGACATCGTATGCACCTGCAGCTTGCGCCCATCGGCATCGGTGGCGTTGCGCAGGATCTCAAGGTGTTTGAGTGTCACCTCGTGGTCGTAGGAGTCCGGATCGTTGTCCAGGTTCGCCACCACCACGCCGGGCGCCGCGAAGCGCGCGTAGAAGTCCACATGGGCATCGGTGATGTCCTTGCCCTTGATGCCCGGCAGCCAGATGATCTTGCGCAGGCCCAGTCGTTCCTTGAGTTCCTCCTCGACCTGGGCCTTGCTCCAGCCTGGGTTGCGGTTGCTGTTGATCCAACTGCTCTCGGTCATGATCCCAGTGCCATGGCCATCCACCTCGATGCCGCCACCTTCGCCCACCAGCTCGCTGCGCTGGTACTGGGCGCCGGCCAGCTTGGCGACGCGGGTGGCCAATTTGGCGTCGTGACGGTGCTGCTGCTTGCCGCCCCAGCCGTTGAAGTTGAAGTCCACCGCGCCCAGCGCGCCATCGTCGTCGACTACGAAGTTGGCGCCGATGTCGCGCATCCAGATGTCGTCCAGCTCGGTTTCGACATAGGTGATGTTGTGGCTGCCGCATTCCTCCTCGGCAATGTCGCGTTCGCTGGCGCGGCAGAACACTGTCACCGGCTGGTAGACGGCAATGGCCCGGGCGATACGGCCAAGGGCGGCCTGGACGTCTTCGGTGAAGTCCTCCCAGATGGCGTCCTGGGCGCCGAAGGCGATGTAGGCGCACTGCTGTTTTTCACCCTCGTCGGGCATGAACCAGCGGCCCGCCTCGGCGGCGCGGGCGCTGCCCAGGGGCAGGCCGAAGCTGGCGGCGGCGCTTACGCCGGCGACCACGCTCAGCTGTTGAAGGAAGGTGCGGCGAGTGGGCATGGGGTCAGTCCTGTGCGGTCTTGAAACGGGTCCAGACACGCATGCGCGCGCGCATGTCGGCCTGGGGGATGTCCTTGCCCGGGATCAAGCGGGTGAAGGTGGCATCGCTGAGGTAGATGTCCGGGTTGTCACGCAGGCGCGCGTCCACCTGCGAGCGGGCCTTGGCACTGGCAGTGGGGTAGCCGGTGAAGTTGCTGATCGCGGCCATGTTCTCCGGGCGCATGACGAAGTTGATGAAACGATAGGCGTACTCCGGGTGCTTGGCATCGGCGGGGATGGCCATGGTGTCCATCCACACCGTGGTGCCTTCGCGAGGCACGCGGTACTGGAAGTCGATGGCCTTGCCCGCGGCTTCGGCGGTGCGCTGGGCCTGGATCACGTCGCCGCTGTAGCCCAGCGACAGGCAGGTGTTGCCATTGACCAGCTCGGTGACCGGTTGCGACTGCAGCTTGCGCACGTACGGACGGATGCCCTTGAGCAGCTCGCTGGCGGCGGCCAGGTCTTCACGTTTGGCGCTGCGCGGTTCACGCCCCAGGTAGTGAAGCACCACGGCCAGCACTTCGTCGGGCGAGTCGATCATCGAGATGCCGCAGTCGGCGAACTTGGCCGCCAGCTCCGGTTTGAACAGCAGGTCGAGGCTGTCGAGCGGGGCGTCGGGCATGCGCTCGCGGATCTTCTTCGCGTCCATGGTCAGGCCGATGGTGCCCCAGGTGTAAGGCACGGTGGCTTGGCTGGCCTTGGGGTACTGGTCGTGCAGCTTGCGCAGGCTGGGGTCGATATCGTCCAGCGCGGTCAACTGGCTGCGGTCCAGCGGCTGCAGGCTGCCGGCGCGCATCAGCCGCTCGGCCACGGTGTCGCCAGGGAAGACCAGGTCGTAGCCGCTGCGCCCGGACATCAGCTTGGCCTCGAGCACCTCACTGCCGTCCATGACGTCGTAGATCACCGGGATGCCGGTTTCGGCGGTGAAGCGCTTGAGGGTGTCCTCGGCAAAATAGTCGGCCCAGTTGTACAGACGCAGGGCGTCCTGTTCGGCCTGGGCAACACTGGCGCAGGCCAGCAGGGCGGCGATGGCGAGCAGTTTCGATGGACAGCTTGGCATGGTTCAGGCCCTCGCGGTCTGTGGGGTACGGCCGTCAAGGGTCAGCAGCGGCGCATACATGTCGGGGCGGCGGTCGCGGTAGATGCCCCAGCTCAGGCGATCTTCGCGCATGTGCGCCAGGTCCAGGTCGTGCAGCCAGACGCCGCTGTTGTCACGGTCGGCCTCTTGCAGCATCGCGCCCTTGTGGTCGCAGATGAACGACGAGCCGTAGAAGCGCATGCTCAGGCTGTCATCGCTGCGCGCCACTTCATGGCCGACGCGGTTGGCGGCCACCACTGGCAGCAGGTTGGCGGCGGCATGGCCGCGCATGGCCATCTGCCAATGGTCGCGTGAATCCAGTTCGGCGGCGCCAGGTTCCGAGCCGATGGCAGTGGGGAACAGCAGCACTTCGGCGCCCATCAGCGCCAGGCAGCGGGCGGTCTCGGGGAACCACTGGTCCCAGCAGATGCCGATGCCCAGGCGCCCGAAGGCGGTGTCCCAGACCTTGAAGCCGGTGTCGCCGGGGCTGAAGTATTCCTTTTCCTGGTAGCCGATGGCGTTGGGGATGTGGGTCTTGCGGTACACGCCCAGCAGGCGCCCGTCGGCATCGGCCACGCTCAGCGAGTTGAAGAAGGCGTTACCGGCCCGTTCATACCAGCTAAGCGGCAGGACCACGCCCAGTTCCTTGGCCAGTGCGGCGAAGCGCTTGAGCAGCGGGCTATCGTGGTAGTCCTGGGCCAGGGCCTGGTGGCTGTGGCACTGCTCGATGCAGAAGTACGGGGTGGCGAACAGCTCCTGCAACAGGATCACCTGGGCACCCTTGGCCGCGGCCTGGCGCACCAGTTGTTCGGCGTGGTCGAGGTTGGCGGGTAGGTCCCAGCTACAGGCCATCTGCGTGGTGGCGATGCGCAGCGTGCTCATGGGCGCGCTCCCTGCCAGGCCGGCTGCTGCTGGGTGATGCAGTGGATGCCGCCACCGCCGTGGGCGATATGGTCGATGCGCACCGGTACCACTTCGCGACCGGGGAAGGCCAGGGCCAGTTGCTGCGCGGCGGCCTGGTCGGCGTCGATGCCGTAGGCCGGCATGATCACCGCGCCGTTGGCCAGGTAGAAGTTGGTGTACGAAGCGCAGAACACCTCTGCTTCGGTGTCCACGGCCGCCGTGGCCTCGAACAGGTCGAGCAGTTCGAACGAGCGGCCCTGGGCATCGGTGGCAAGCTCAAGAGCACGGCGGTTCTCGCGGGCCACTTCGGCATACACCGAGCCCTGGTCGTGGGTGGCGTCGACCAGCAGCACGCCGGGGCGGGCGAAGGCGCACACGCCATCGACATGGCCGTCGGTCATGTCGCCGGTGACGTACTGCGGGTCGCCCGGCAGCCAGATGGTCTTGCGGATGCCCAGCAGGCGGGCGAAGCAATCCTCGAAGTCAGCCTTGCTCAGGCCCGGGTTGCGGTTGGAGTTGAGCAGCACCGATTCGGTGGTGACCAGGGTGCCTTCGCCGTCGACATGGATGGCGCCGCCTTCGTTGCACAGCGCAGTGCTCAGGCCTTCCAGGCCAAGGTGATCGAGGATGCGCCGGGCCAGGCTGCGGTCCTTGCCGTGCTCGGACTTGCCGCCCCAGGCGTTGAAACGCCAGCTCAGGCCGGCCACGCCGTGTTGCGGGTGGGTCAGGAAGGTCGGGCCGCTATCGCGGCACCAGCTGTCGTCCACGTCCAGCTCGACCAGTTCGATACCGGCGCCGCACAGTTCGCGGGCGATGGCCATGGCCGAGGGATCGACCACCATTTTCACCGGCTCGAAGCGGGCGATGGCGGCCGCCACCCGGGCGTAGTCGCGCTGTACATCGGCCAGGGTCACGCCCCAGCCCGACTCCCACAGCGGCTGGTTGTGCGGCCAGATCATCCAGGTGGCGGCGTGGCGGGCCCATTCGGCAGGCATGTGCCAGCCGCTGTCGTGGGACAGGGTCATAGTGAACTCCGATCTATTAGGGATTTTTATCAACGAAGCCCGCCGTCGCGGGTGTTGAGGCCAATGTTATGGCTGGCAGGCTGGTGCGACAAACGATAGATTTAGCGCACTTCTGATCAGCAAGGCTTATCAGCATGCTCAAGCATTGGCCCCCACTCAACGCCCTGCGTGGCTTCGAAGCCGCCGCCCGCCTGGGTAGTTTCCACAAGGCCGCCGAGGCCCTGAACCTTACCCAGTCGGCAATCAGCCAGCAGATCCGCAGCCTGGAAAGCTACCTTGAGCAGCCGCTGTTCCATCGCAGCGGGCGCAGTGTCAGCCTCACCGACGCTGGGCACGATCTGCTCAGTACCACCCAGGCCATGCTGCAGCAGTTGGCGGTGGGTATTCGTCGGCTCGACCAGTACCGCAAGCCCAACCAGCTGGTGGTCAACACCACCCCGGCGTTCGCCCGTCACTGGCTGCTGCCGCGCCTGGGCGAATTTCACCAGCGCTGCCCGGAAGTGGACCTGTGGCTGTTCACCAGCTTCGAGGCGCCGGACATGGCCAGCGAGACCATCGACCTGGCGATCCGCGACGACATCGGCGCCCAGGCCGAATGCAGCTTCAGCGTGCTGCATCAGGACCTGCTGTACCCGGCCTGCCATCCGAACCTGCCCGAGCAAGGGCGCACCACCTTGCACGGCGAGCGGGAGATGGACTGGAGCCACTGGCAGCTGGAAGGCGGCGAGGATGTGGGGCAGCAGGGCAAAGGGCTGAATTTCTCCGACCCGGGTTTGCTGCTGGAGGCGGCGGGCGAGGGGCTGGGCATTGCCCTGGTCAGCCAGTTGCTGGCGCGGCGGCTGGTTGATGACGGGCGCTTGCGGCCCTTGTCGGCACTACGCGTGCGTGGGCCAGTATGGAGTTGCCTGGTGCATTGGGAAAGCCAGGAGGATCCGCTGGCGCGGCAGTTTCTGGGGTGGTTGCGCGAAGCCCTGCAGCCAGCGCCGCTCCTACAAAATGTTCGATGATTTTGAATCACCCCGTAATATGTGTCGGATATCCCACGAGGGTAGTCTCACCCTCTAGATCAAACGGCAGCACCCCGAATCCGGGCGCTGCCCCAGCCTAAACCTGACGAGGTACAGACATTGGCCATCATTCATCCCAAGGTTCGCGGTTTCATCTGCACCACGACTCACCCCAAGGGCTGCGAGCTCAACGTCCGTGACCAGATCGAAGCCACCCGCAAGCTGGGCGTGCGCGAGGATGGTCCGAAGAAAGTCCTGGTGATCGGCGCCTCCAGCGGCTACGGCCTGGCAGCGCGCATCACCGCGGCGTTCGGCTTCAAGGCCGACACCCTGGGCGTGTTCTTCGAAAAACCGGGCACCGAGACCAAGGCCGGCACCGCCGGCTGGTACAACGCCGCCGCCTTCGACAAGTTCGCCAAGGCCGAAGGCCTGTACAGCAAGTCGATCAACGGTGACGCTTTCTCCGACGAAGCCCGTGCCAAGGTCATCGAGCTGATCAAGAACGAAATGGGCGGCCAGGTCGACCTGGTCATCTACTCGCTGGCCTCGCCGGTGCGCAAGCTGCCGCAGACCGGTGAAGTGATCCGCTCGGCCCTGAAGCCGATCGGCCAGCCGTACAAGTCGACCGCCATCGACACCAACAAGGACACCATCATCGAGGCCAGCATCGAGCCGGCCACCGAGCAGGAAATCCAGGACACCGTCACCGTCATGGGCGGCCAGGACTGGGAGCTGTGGATCGACGCCCTTAACGCCGCCGGCGTGCTGGCGCCACAGGCCCGTACCGTGGCCTTCAGCTACATCGGCTCCGACATCACCTGGCCGATCTACTGGGACGGCGCCCTGGGCAAGGCCAAGCAGGACCTGGACGAAACCGCCCAGCGCCTGAGCAAGAAAGTCGGTGGCAGTGCCAACGTCGCGGTGCTCAAGTCGGTGGTTACCCAGGCCAGCTCGGCGATCCCGGTGATGCCGCTGTACCTGTCGATGGTGTTCAAGATCATGCAGGAGAAGGGTATCCACGAAGGTACCCAGCACCAGCTGGATCGCATGTTCCGTGAGCGCATGTACCGTGCGGACGGTGCGCCGGCGGCACTGGACGACGAAGGCCGCCTGCGTCTGGACGACTGGGAGCTGCGCGATGACGTGCAGGACGCCTGCCGTGCGATGTGGCCTAAAGTGACCACCGAGAACCTGTTCGAGCTGACCGACTACGCCGGTTACAAGAAGCAGTTCCTCAACCTGTTCGGCTTCGAGCGCGCTGACGTCAACTACGACGAAGACGTGGCCACCGACGTACGGTTCGACTGCGTCGAGCTGTAAGCAAGTCCTTGACCGCGCAGCCGTTCATGACGGCTGCGCGGTTCCCGCCGACGACTTGTTAATATTCTGAAACAAATCCCTCGCTGGCCCTTTGCCATGGCCACCCTCCGCCTGATCTATACCCCAGCTATTGGCCTGGCAATTTCGCTGGCGCCGAGGAGGGAGCAATGGGTGTACTGCAAAAACTACAAGAACGCATCCGCCAGAAGGGCCTCAAGCGCACCTTCAAGACTTTTTTCGAGCGCTACGTGTTTTTCCATTGGGAACTGCTGTGGATGGAGCGCGACCTGATCAGTCCGGTGCCGCCGCACAGCCTCAAGGCGCATGCGCCGGTCACCCTGGTGCAGATCACCACGGCCAATGCCGATGCCTTCGCCCGACATTTCGGCGACCGGGTCGAGACCATGCGCGAGCTGGCCGCCGAGGGCCATACCGGGCACATGTACCTGGATGAGCAGGGCGATGCCGTGGCATTCATCTGGGCCAGCGTGGTCGATTACCACGACAAGCATTACTACGGTTGCACCTTCCCGGTGAAACCCGGCGAGTTCTTCGAGTTCGGCGGCGAGATGACGCGGCCGTACTTTGGCAGCGAGCTGTCGGTGACGGCCCAGGTCGAGCTGTGGAACACCATGCGCGAGAAGGGCTGCCACAAGGTGGTGGACGTGGTGGAGACGCATAACGTGCCGGCGATGAAGCTGCACCTGCGCATGGGCTACCACGAGCAGGGGCGGGTGATGCACGTGTATGGGCTGTTCGGGCGCTGGAAGCTGTTCCGCGAGACCCGCTACGATGGCTCGCGCCTGGCGGTGCTGCGCAAGCCAGGCGTGGCGCGGGCCTTGCCGACCACCTGAGCCTGCCCCGCGATTACAGGCAAGGTTTTTTTTGCTAGCGTTGGCGCACGACAACAGCCCGTCCGCCAGCCTGGCGCGACGCCGCAGGGAGCGCGCCATGAGCAGCCTCACCCAACCCGCCTGTGCCTTTCGTCATGTCGCCGCCGACGGCTACAGCCTCGGCGGTTTCCGTTGGCGCCACGCCCAGCCTGATCCCCAGCGTCCGCTGGTGATCATCAACGCCGCCACCTCGGTGCGCTGCCGTTATTACTCACGGTTTGCCGACTACCTGTTCGCCCAGGGCTTCGATGTGCTTACCTACGACTACCGTGGCATCGGCGAATCGCGCCCGCCCTCGTTGCGCGGGTTCAAGGCATCGTGGAGCGACTGGGGCCGCCTGGATTTCGAGGCGATGCTGCAACTGGCCGTCGTCGAACACCCCGGCCAGCCCGTGCATGTGGTCGGCCACAGCTTCGGTGGCTGGGCACTGGGCCTGGCGCCTTCAGCGGCGCAGGTGCGCCACGCGGTGCTGGTGGGCGCCCAGTTCGCCTATTGGCGCGACTATGCGCGGGAACAGCGCTGGCGGCTGGTCGGCAAATGGCATGTGCTGATGCCGCTGCTGACCCGGCTGTTTGGCTATTTCCCCGGCAAGCGCCTGGGCTGGCTGGAGGACACCCCGGCGGGCGTGGTGAGTGACTGGAGCACGCCCACCCCGCGCTACGAGCAGCGGCCCAGTGGGCGTCTACTGTCGGCGGCGCCATTTGCCCAGGTGCAGGCGGCGACCCTGGCCATTAGCCTGACTGACGATCCGTTTGGCACGGTGGCGGCAACTGAGCGTTTGTTGGGGTATCTGCAAGCGGGCGAGCGGCGGCATCTGCGGGTGGCGCCTGTGGATATCTCGGTGGGGGAGATCGGGCATTTCGCGTTCTTTCACGATCGGTTTCGTGAAAGTCTGTGGCCGATTGCGCTGGAGTGGTTGCAGAGGGGGCGTCTTGCGGCTGAAACACCCGGCCAGCTCATCAGTTGATGTCCGGTTGGGGCCGCACAGCGGCCCCACCTGCTATCAGCCCAGGCGCGCAAGTGGCTGGGCGGTGAACTTCACCCCGGCCAGCCCATGCTTGATCAGCGCCCGGATATTGCCATGGTCGCTGCCCTCGGGCGTTGCTAGCACGCTACGGTAGTGCTCGCCGAAGGCCAGCAGCGCCTCCTGGTCGCTCAACCCTTCGAGCAGCGCCAGGCCCAGGGTCTTGCATGAGCCTTCGTTCTGCCCGGCGGCGTTGTGCACGTCGCCATTGTCGAAGGCCTGGGGCTGGTAGCTGTAGTTCGCGGCGATAAAGGCCAGGGTATCGGCAAAAACGTGTTCGCCGCTGGCGAGGCCATTGCGCAGGGTGGTCAGGTCAGTCACGGGGTTTTCCTTGTTCGAACGCCGCCTGTTGTTCGGCGCTGGCTTCTTTCTGGTGCTGGGCTTTCCACTCGGCATAGGGCATGCCGTACACCTGCTCACGGGCATCGTCCAGGCTCAGCTCGATCTGGCGATCGTCGGCGGCGGCCTTGAGCCACTTGGACAGGCAGTTGCGGCAGAAGCCGGAGAGGTTCATCAGGTCGATGTTCTGCACGTCGGTGCGCTTTTGCAGGTGGTCGACCAGGCGCCGGAACGCGGCGGCTTCGAGTTCGAGCTGTTGTTGCGGGGTCATGGGCAGGCCTCTCAGGTCATGCGGTTCTTCAGATGGCGGCCACCGTTGATGACCAGCTGGCTGCCGGTGCTGTACTGGCTTTCGAGCAGGAACAGCACGGCATCGATCAGCGGGCGGGCGCCGGGTTCGAATTCGAGCAGGGCTTTTTTCAGCGTCTGCTGGCGGTACTGTTCGTCGCCGCCTTCCTTGAGGATCAGCAGGCCGGGCAGGATACCGTTGACGCGCACCCTGGGCGCGTACTTTTCGGCGAACGACAGCACCATGTTCTGCAGCGCGGCCTTGGTCGCGGCGTAGCCGATATGGCTCTTGCTGCCACGGGACGAGGTTTCGTCGCAGATGTGGATGATGTCGGCCTTGTCGACCTTGTTCAACAGCTCGCCCAGGGCCAGGTTGAGGTGGTAGGGCGCCTCGACGTGCAGGCGGAACATGGTCTCGAGGTTGTCCAGGCCGTCGTCGAGCCACAACGAGGCGTTGTGAATGATCGCGCGCAGGCCGTCGTATTCACGTTGCAGGTGGTCGATCAGGGCCTGGCGGTCTTCGGCGCGGGTGAGGTCGGCCTGGAACTGGCGGATGTTCGGGTGGGCCACCTGCGCCAGCTGGGTCCGGCTGGCGTTGACCACCGTATGGCCGGCCTGGGCCAGCTCCAGGGCCAGGGCCAGGCCGACGCGCTGGCTGGCGCCGGTGATGAGGATTGGGCTGTTCATGTTCGGGCGGTCTGTTCGTCTGTGCGTGCGTGATGCCCCAGCATACCCGAACTCAACCGCCTTGCGAGCCTTGGCCTCAGCGGCTGCGCAGGCCCTGCGGGCGCTCGTCGACGGTGCGCGGCGCGGCGTTCAGCCAAGGGGCCAGCAGGCGGGTGGACAGCGGGATGAACAGGTAGACCATCAGCGGTGTCAGGGCCAGGGTGCTGAGCAGCACACGGGGCACCAGGTCGAGCGGCGCCAGCCAGTGGCCGAACAACAAGTTGAACAGCAAGGACACCGGGAAGAACGCCAGCCAGATGGCCGTGGCCTGCTTCCAGCGTGGCGGTTTTTGCACCGGATTGGTGCCAAACCAGTCGTCGATACCGCTGACGCGCCTCTCTTTGGGGCGCTCGAACAGGCCGTCGCCGCGTTGCAGCCAGGCGCGACGGGAGGCGGAGTGCTCCCAGGCGTGCAGGGTCTGTTCGTTGGTGAAGCGGAAGATGATCTGGAACTCATCGCCCTCGGCCGGTGGCGCGAGGATGCCCGAGCCGAGATAGCCGGGGAAGTCGGTGGCCAGTTGCTCGCCTTCGTGCAGCCAGGCCAGCAGGTCCTGGTAGCGGCCATGGGCGGCGCGGCGCGACACCATCAGGGTGACGGGGGTAGACATCGTGTATCTCCTGGCGACGGGGCTGGCGGGTAGCCGGCCCCTTGGCGTGCGGCCCGGGGTGGTGGGCGGCGCAGGCATGCATGCAAGAATCGGGCGCGGATTATCGCCGATCGATCATGACCGGTCAGTTTCAACCGCCAGGTGGTCGTCAGAGTACGCTGGGGGCCTGGGCGTGCAGCTCGGGGTGGGCTTGGCGGTGGGCTTGGAGAATGTACTCGCGCAGGCGCTCGACCTCTTCGGCCGGGGTCTGGGTCAGGTCGTAGGCGGCTAGTCGCGGGCCGATGCGTCGGCGCAAGGTGCCGTGCAGGCCGATGGGCGGGATGTCCTCGGCGGCGAAGCGCAGGTCGAATTGCGCAGGCGCCTTGGCGCCGCCGCGCACCTCCAGCAGCACGCCCTTGAAGGAAATGTCGCGTACCCACAGGTCGCTGGCCTGGCCGTGGTCGTCCAGCAGCGCCGCCGGCTGCTCCAGCGACAGGCGCCAGGGCCGCAGCATCGGGCCGTCTTCGTAGATGTCTGGCGAGCCCAGTTGCAGGTGCAAGGCGTGGAATTCGTCCTCGACCAGTTGCAGGGGGAAGCTCAGTTGCTGGTTGTTGAAGCTGGCCTGCAGCGTCACCTGCTCGTTGGCCACCAGGCGGGTGAGCAAGTCCTTGAGACGACGGTCGCCGTTGACCAGCAGGCTCGACATCGGGTCGGCCAGGTTCAGCTGGGGCGAATGCTGCATGTCCTGGATGAAATCCAGCTCGTCCTGGGAGAGGAGGGCGTCTGCTTGCATGGTCGAACTCGAAGGGGCGATCGATAAGGGCGATTTCTTCACGGCGGTGGACACTGGCCAATACGCTTCGTTCCGGCCATTCGTCGGCGGGCAATGCATCCGGACGAATGCCTGTGACTTTGGCCGTAGGCGGCCTTTTGCCACTGTCGAGTGCTAGTATCCTACGTTTTCACTCAGTTTCGGAATCCCGCTCGATGAAAGTCGCCATTATTTCCGGTTCGGTGTATGGCACCGCCGAAGAAGTCGCTCGCCATGCCGAATCCTTGCTCAAGGCCGCGGGCCTCGAGGCCTGGCACGCCGCCCGCGCCACCCTGCAGGATATCGAGGGTTTTGCCCCGGACGCCTTGTTGGCGGTGACCTCGACCACGGGCATGGGTGAATTGCCCGACAGCCTGATGCCGCTGTACAGCACCATTCGCGACGTGCTGCCGGCCGCTTGGCGCGGGTTGCCGGGGGCGGTGATCGGCTTGGGCGATTCCAGCTATGGCGACACCTACTGCGGCGGCGGCGAGCAGATGCGCGAACTGTTTGCCGAGCTGGGGGTGCGCGAGGTGCTGCCGATGCTGCGCCTGGACGCCAGCGAGACCGTGACCCCGGAGACCGATGCCGAGCCGTGGCTGGGCGAATTGGTGGCGACGCTCAAGGGCTGAGGTCGGTACCCGCTCCCATCGCGTTGCCAGGTTCGCCGGCAAGCCGGCTCCTACAGGGATGGGCGTGTTTCAGCCAAGAGCGCCAGCCACGCCTGCGCCGCCCGTGACAGGTAGGCCCCGCGCCGCCAGATGAAGGCGATGTCCCAGCGCAGGTAATCCGGCGCCCGCAGCGGCAGGCGCACCACCCCGGGGCGCTCCAGCGCGCGGGCGACGATGGCCGGCAGCAGCACCACGCCTTGCCCGGCCGCCACTAGCGCTGCGAGAAAGTCCGCCTGGCCACTGCGCCCGCCTTCCTTGGGCGTGAACCCCACCTGTTGGCAGGCGCTGAGCAAGCGGTCATTGAGCACGAAGCTGCGCTGATAGAGCAAAAACGGCGTGTCGGCCAGTTGCGCCAGCGCCACCTCTGCTTGCCCGGCCAGGGCATGCGCCGCCGGCAGCAAAACCTCCAGTGGCTCGTTGCAAAATGGCTGGTAGTCGAACGCTGGGTCGCTCGGGGTCAGGCTGCCACCGAGCTCAAGCTCGCCGCTTTTCACCGCCTGCTCGACCATCCGGCTGCCACCTTCGAGCAACTGGATCGAGATGTTCGGGTAGCGGCGCCGATACTCGGCGAACAAACCGGCGAACAGGGCGTCACTGCCCAGCAGTGGCAGGCCCAGGCGCAGTTCGCCACGGGCTAGGTGGCTAAGGTCATCCAGCTCGTTGAGCAGTTCCTGGCGCTGGCGCAGCAAGGCTTCGCCGCGCTCCACGACGATCCGCCCGGCGGCGGTCAGGTGCAGTTGCGAGCCCTGGCGCTCCAGCAAGGGGTAGCCGATGTCCTGTTCCAGCTGGGCTACCTGCTTGCTCACCGCCGACTGGCTGATATGCAGGGCGCCCGCCGCCTGGGTGAAGCCGCCGCGATGAACGACCTCGATGAAGCTGCGCAGTTGTTTGAATTCCATGGGCTGGATTCCGTTTTGGAATGGCTTCCAGTCTAACAATTCGCTTCTGGCCTGGGAGGTCGACTTTTACAATGGGCACGTTGTCGAGGAACCCCCGCCCATGAATCCTGCATTACTGAAGAAAACCCTGCGCCTGCTCGCTGAGCTGGTGGCGCTGTTGGCGCTGTTCCTGATCGGCGGCCAACTCGCCGCCTGGCTTGGCTGGCCAATCCCCGGTGGCGTGATGGGCCTGGCGCTGTTGCTGCTGCTGTTCGCCAGCGGCGTGCTCAAGCCGGCCATGCTGCAACTCGGTGCCGGTTGGCTGATGGCCGAGATGCTGCTGTTCTTCATCCCCGCGCTGATGAGCCTGCTCGATTATGGCAGCCTGTTGCGTAGCGAAGGCTGGCGCATCCTGCTGGTGATCGCCGTGAGCACCTTGCTGGTGATGGTGGTCACCGCTGTGACCGTCGAGCTGGTGTGCCGCTGGAGCTTGCGTCATGAGCCTTGAACCGATGCCGTTGTTCTGGCTGGCGCTGACCCTGGCCGCTTATCTTGGCAGCCGCTGGCTTTACCGGCGCAGCGGGCGCTACCTGCTGTCGCCGTTGATCCTGGTACCGGCGCTGCTGTTGGCGGTGGCGGTGCCGCTGCATACCGCCTACGCCGAATACGCCCGCAACACCCACTGGCTGATGGGCGTACTGGGCCCGGTGACAGTAGCCTTCGCCGTGCCGATCTGGCAGCAGCGGGCATTGCTGGCGCGGCATTGGCCGGCGCTGCTGGTGGGCATGCTGGCTGGCAGCGTGGTGTCGATCGGCAGTTCCTGGGCCCTGGCCCACCTGCTGGCGCTGGACGAGGCGGTCAGCCTGTCGCTGGTGCCGCGCTCGATCACCACGCCGTTCGCCATGCCGGTGGCGCAGGACCTGGGCGGCGTGCCGGAACTGACCGCCGTGTTCGTGATGTTCACCGGTGTGCTCGGGGCGATGTTCGGCGGCATCCTGCTGCGCTGGCTGCCGCTGCGCACGCCGCTGGCGCGGGGTGCGCTGTTTGGTGTGGGCGCCCACGGCGCGGGCGTCAGCCGGGCGCGGGAGGTCGGCCGTGAGGAGGGCTCGGTGGCCGGGCTGGTGATGGTCCTGACTGGGTTGCTCAACTTGTTCGCCGCGCCCCTGCTGGTGATGCTGCTCTGACCGTTCGTGCCACTGACTCGCTCGGTCATCAGGCTGGCTGCCAAGGCGACCTATCACCTTCGTATTGGCTTCTAGACTCAGCCTCGACATGAAGAGCACATGCATGTGCCGAGGTGCCAACCATGAACGCAACCTTGCCCTGTATCGAACACCACTGCGCGGGACGATCGTGATGCCACTGGCCGAGATTCCATTGTGCGTCTGGCGCACCCGCAGCCAAGGTTTCACCTTCCGCGGCCAGAGCATCCGTTACTGGACGGCAGGGCAGGGAGAGCCCCTGCTATTACTGCATGGTTTCCCCACCGCCAGTTGGGATTGGCACTATCTGTGGGGGCCGCTCACCCAGCGGTTTCGCGTGATCGCCTGCGACATGCTCGGTTTCGGCGATTCGGCGAAACCGGCCGACCACGACTACAGCCTGCTGGAGCAGGCCGACCTGCAGCAGGCGTTGCTGGCGCACCTGCGCATCGACCAGCCGGTGCATGTGCTGGCCCATGATTATGGCGGCAGCGTCGCCCAGGAACTGCTGGCGCGCCACTATGAACAACGCCTGGCCGTGGCCAGTTGCGTGTTCCTCAACAGCGGGCTGTTCCCCGAAAGCTGCCGGGTGCTGCTGATCCAGAAACTGCTGCTCAGCCGCGTCGGCTGGCTGGTGGGGCGCTCGTTCGGCCGCGACGACCTGGTGCGCAACGTCACCCAGGTCTATGGCCCCTGCACCCACCCCAGCGAAAGCGCGCTGGACGACTACTGGAGCCTGATCGCCTCGAACCGTGGCCCGCGCATCCTGCACAAGCTGATCGCCTTCCTGCCCGAGCGCCGCGCGCAGCGCGAGCGCTGGGTGGCGGCGATGCAGGGCGGGGGCGTGCCGCTGCGTTTCATCAATGGCGCGGTCGACCCGCTGTCCGGGGCGCACATGGTCGAGCGCTACCGCCAGGTGGTGCCAGCCCCGGATACCGTGCTGCTGCAGGGCATCGGCCATTACCCGCATACCGAGGCGCCGGTGCAGGTGCTGCGGCACTACCTGGCCTTTCGTGAGCAACCCATGAGTTATGTGCCGCTGAAGGTCGCCTGGTCGTGAGCGGGTGATCATCGCCGGGCGTTATCGCCCGGCATTCGCCAGGGTGGGCTTGATTGCCCGGCCCGGGCGGCGGGCGGAGACTGTGCAGCATCCTTTCTGTGCCTGGAGCCTTGAGCATGAGCGAGCCGGTGAACCTGCAAGACCGAGTGGTGATCGTTACGGGGGCTGGCGGTGGCCTGGGCCGGGCCCATGCACTGCTGTTCGCCGCCCATGGTGCGCGGGTGGTGGTCAACGACCTGGGCGGCAGCACCCATGGCGAGGGTGCCAATGCCTCGGCGGCCGACCGCGTGGTGGAGGAAATCCGCGCCGCCGGCGGCACGGCGGTGGCCAACCACGATTCGGTCACCGACGGCGCGCGTATCGTCGAGCAGGCCCTGGACAGCTTCGGCCGGGTCGATGTGCTGGTGAACAATGCCGGCATCCTGCGCGACAAGACCTTCCACAAGATGGACGACAGCGACTGGGAGCTGGTCTACCGGGTGCATGTGGAGGGCGCCTACAAGGTCACTCATGCCGCCTGGCCACACCTGCGCGAACAACATTGGGGGCGGGTGATCTTCACCTCGTCGACTTCGGGTATCTACGGCAACTTCGGCCAGGCCAACTATGGCATGGCCAAGCTCGGCCTGTATGGGTTGACCCGCACCCTGGCGATCGAGGGGCGCAAGTACGGGGTGCTGGTCAATGCCATTGCCCCCACAGGTGGCACGCGCATGACCGAAGGCTTGATTGCGCCGCAGGTGTTCGAGCGGTTGCGCCCGGAGCTGATCAGCCCGCTGGTGGTGTATCTGGGCAGCGACCAGTGCCAGGACACGGGGGAGTTGTACGAGGTGGGCGGTGGCTGGGTCGGCAAGGTGCGCTGGGAGCGCAGCCAGGGCGTGGGCTTCGACCCGCGCGAAGGCTTCACCCCCGAGCAGGTGGCGGACAACTGGTCGCGAATCGGCGATTTCGATGGGGCGCAGCATCCGCAGGACAGCTTGCAGGCCATGCAGCAGATGATGGCGAACCTGCAGAAGTATCCGTTGGGTTGATGCATGCACGGCGCTGAACCCTGCGCCGATTTTGCGAATCCTGCACTAATAAAAAAGGCCGCTGCATCCGCAGCGGCCAATCGAGACGTTAGATCAAGGAGCTTCAAAATCAACGTCGGTGAACCTTGGTGGCTCGAAAGGCGGGGGGGAGAGCCCTTCGTGCCGAACCAACGAGGTAAGAATAGGCACATTGTTCTGCGGGAAAAATACCTGCTTTTGACATTCTCTGTTACATCAACCGTGATAATCCCCAAGGTTTTCCGCGTTCACCGACGCGTTGTTCGTGGTTCCTTCCTAGGGGAGTGTAGGTTCCTGCGCGAGCCTTTCCATCCGCTCTGGGTTTTCTGATTTCTGCACTGTGCAATTTCTTACATTGCATTGAGATAGAAGTCATGAGTTCACATTTCCCCCTTGCCGTCCCTTCTGCCGTTTCGCCGGTCGCTGATCAACAGGTGCTGAGTGCATTTATCGTCTTGACCCTGTTGCTACAGGCGCGAATGGCCCTGGCGCCGGGGCTGCCACCGCGTGATGCGCCTATTGACGAGCCCGCGCGCTGGCTGGATGACCAATGGCAGTCGGCCGCTGACCAGTGGTGGGGGCAGGAGTCTGCAGGGGTAGCTGAACAACTGCGAGCGTTGTTGACGCTGCAGGTACGTGCCCGCGCCCTGCGCCGGGGCGCCCCGAGAGCTGACATAGAGGCCTTGCTGCCGGATGCTGATCCGTCGGTCGCGTCTGTTTCTCTGGTGACAGACGCGGGTGAGGAGGTACCTGTGCCGGGCTTCCTCGCGCTGCGCCACAGCCAGTTCGATGATGAGGAACCGTTTATTCTCCATGGCGTGGGGGCGTCGGTCTGGTTCGATACGCTTCCACGCATGGCTGACTCGCTGCTCGCCTACCTGCGCACTGACGGTTGCTGGCAGCAGGCGCTCTCTGAGCAAGCGCGCGGGGTGTTAGCGCACGCTGATGCCGTCGAGCTGAGGTTGACGCCGTTGGCGGTGCCCCTCGAGACCTTCCTGGTCGACGCGATGCGCTGGTTGCAACGCCAGTTGGTCATCAAGGCCCTGGCGGCCGAGCAAACAGGTGAAGCCGCTGTGACCCTCGACGCCTGGTTCGAGCAATTGCAGGGGAGTGTGGTTGAGGTCATGGGCGCGTTGCGCACGGATCTGTCGCCGGATTGGTTGCGCAACCTGTCGCACGCCGAGGCCGAGCAGCTCGCGTCGCTCGCGCAAGCGGTGGGCGAGGCTGAGGCGCAGTTGGCCCAGCAATCGGGGACTGGCGATTTCCATGACTATGCCGGTCGTCGTATCGGCCTTTGGTTGACCGATCAAGGTTTTCCAGCGTTGGCAGCCGATGATGTGCAATTGCATATCACCCATGACTTCACCCCGGATGCGCCGCTGCAAGTGGTGTCACTGCTCGAGTGGGTCTGTGGTGGTGCCTACCACGGTGAGCGCTTGAGCGTGACGATCCAGCATGAGGAGTTGCGTGGTGCCCTGGGGCAGGGTGGCGTCTCGACGCTTGCCGATGAGCTGCAGCTACAACAGGGTTACGTCGAGCAGGTCGAGCAAGCCTATGCAAGCGATTGGATCAAGCACCTATTGGGCAAGGCGCTGCAGGCAAGGCTGCAACTTGCCTGGCAGGCCGCGGACTTCCAGGGCATCGACCGCCGGGCCATCGCCTTGTTCGAGCAGGCTATGCAGCCGTCCTATGCGGGCACGGTCAATGTGGCATGGTTGGCCATCAATGGTGAAATGCTGCTGACCGATCACCTGTATCTGTATAACGACGATATCCATGTGCTGTATGCACCGGGGTCGCCGGCGGGCGATGTCCAGGCGTTCAACTCTTGCGGGCAATTGAGTTTCGCACTGGGCGCACTGACCGCGACCCCGAATGGGCGCGACTACCTTGTCGAGCATGTCCAGCACGCCCAGCGCCCGGCGTTGACCCGGTATCTGCGGCAGATTGCCAGGCTGCCGCAAGAATGGTCCCACGAGACGATCACTGTGCATGCGCGAGACATTGAGGGTTGGGAGCAACTGCTCCAGCATTGGACGGACCTGAGGGTGCTGAAGATTGTCGACGATCTTGAACCCGTTCGACCGCCGGTGCGCGGCAAGCCGGACGAGGCCCTGCAACGACGCGTTGTGGATCTCGATCACGAACTGCGCGTGCTCATGACCGATTATCAGGTGGTTGCCGAGGTCCAGACCTTCATGGCCTATGCCCGTGACCAAGTCAGCGAGCGCATCAACCGCTACCCAGGCAACCCAGGCGGGTGGATCGATGCCGATACCGTGCTGGTCGAGTTGGAGGATGGCGTACGCCAGTCGTTGACCCACGTGGTGGCCACTGGATACCCGGCAGATTTCAACTTCAAGGATTTCGCCCGGATCTCTTCCAGCGTTGGCCAGGACTTGTCGCACTTGGATGTCCAGGCCATCGATGGCTACATCCGCGCCGCCAAGTTGGGTGAGGGCTACTGTGCCATGATTCGCCGCAGTTACCTCGACCCAGAGGGGGACGCTCAATCCAGGCCTTTGGCGCTACACCGCCATATTACGGGCATGAAAATTCAACGGGATAGTCTGCTGGCGCTGCAGAGCGGGCGCCTTAGCAGCGCGCATGCCGGCTGGCTGACACCGGTCTGCATGCGTTTTCACCAGGGCAGCTTCGTTGAGGACTGCCGCCTGGCTGAGCTGAAAATCAATGGTGCCGGCGTGGTCGGTGGGTACCTGCTGCAATCGTCACAGGCCCAGGGCACATTGATCTATCTCAGCGATGGGCCGCAAGGCGGCTACCTGTACACGGTCGGTGATTTCGTCGAGCAATGGCGTGGCGACGCCATGCAGGAGTGGGTCTACGAACACGTCACGGTTGATGATGAACTGCTGATCCGCGAATTGAACGAGGATGTGCGCAATGATGACGTCGACGATGACTCGGGCGAGACGGGGGACTTCAGAATCGTCCAGTCGTTGCAAGTGCTGTACAACATCCGCGACCTGTCGGTAGCCTTGCGCCAGCGCATCAAGCGCCTGTTGGCTGAGGCGCAACGTGACGCCTACAGTGCGGCGAGGCGCATTACCCAGGAAGTGTTGTGGCTGGTCGGCCTGGTGGCGGATGTCGTATCCTTGGCCTTCCCGCCCGCGCGTGTCGTGTTGGGCTTCATCAAGGCTGGGGTCGGGTTCTACAATAGCCTCGTGGCGCTACGCGATGGCGACAAGACCGTGGCCCTGCTCGCGCTGCTCAAAGGCGTCGGCAACCTGCCAGGGCTCACCGACGTGCTGAAGGTCTACGGTAACCGGCTATTCGACCAAGGCAGCAAACTCTGGTCGTCCCTGTTCCCCGGGCCTTCATCCACGCTGAGTCTATGGCTCAAGCAGCAATACCAGACGCTCAAGACGATGTACGAGAAGCATGATGTGTTGCTGGATGCCGGACGCCTCCCGACCAAGCAGCTTTATGGTGAATTCAAGCAAGAGCTGAAGTGGTTCACGCAATTGTCTGTTAACCAGCAGCACCAGGTGCGCCTCATGCATTGAAGTGAGGTACGAGCAGCGGTAATGGGCTGTTGAACCGATCAGGACGCTGCCTCATGCCCCATCCGCCTGCTGACAGCCCCTGTCGCCGCCAGCAGGCGTTGCGCTGCCGGCCCTTGCTCGTCGGCATGGAAGATCGACGTCGGCCCGACCACGGTCATCACCGCGGCGACCTGGCCCATGGCGTTGAAGATGGGCGCGGACAACGCATCCACCCCAGGCATCAGCAAACCATGCACATGGTGCAGGCCGCGCTGGCGGATCTGCGCAAGCAATGGCGTATAGGCATCGGCGCCGTGCTTCAGCGCCGCCAGTTCCCGATCGCGCAGCTCCACGGTTTCCCGCTCTGGCAGGTGCGCGGCGAACACCAACCCGGTGGACGAACTGAGCAGTGGCAGCACCGAGCCGATCTGGGTCACCACCGTCACCGCGCGCACCGCCGGTTCGATGCTGACCACGGTCGCACCCTGGTTACCCCATACCGCGATGAAGCAGCTTTCGTTGAGCTCGTCACGCAGCTGCGACAGTGGCAATGCCGCGACCTTGAGCACATCGATGCTGCCCAGCGCCGCCATGCCTACCCGCAATGCCTCGCGGCCCAGTCCGTAGTGATTGGTGGCCGGGTCCTGCTCGGCGAAGCCGCTGGCGATCAGTGCCTGCAGGTAGCGGTGGACCTTGCTCGCCGGCATCTGTACATGCTCGGCCAGGCGCGACAGCGAGGTGGACGGGGAGAGCTCGGCCAGGGCCTTGAGGATGTCGGTGCCGACTTCCGCCGAACGGACCTTTTGTTTGCCGTTGTCGGCGCTGCTGCTGGCTTTGGCCATGGGGGGGCTTCTATGCGGATTTTACAGGGTGGCGCCTTTATAGCTTGACGCCCGTGCAGGAGCAAATTACGTTATTCGTAATCTGATTACGATAAAAACAATGCAGACGCGCTGCCGCCCTAGGTGCCGGTTTCAGGATCGGGCTCGCAGCCAGCTGCCCGCAACGGCTCCCAGCAGCCCGGAGGCACCGATGACCCGCGCTACATCCCTTGAACTTCAGTACTTGAGCGGCTTCGGCAACGAATTCGCCAGCGAAGCCTTGCCGGGCGCCTTGCCGGTGGGACAGAACTCGCCGCAGCAGGCGCCCTATGGGCTGTATGCCGAACTGCTGTCGGGCACCGCGTTCACCATGACCCGCAGCGAGCTGCGTCGCACCTGGTTGTACCGCATCCGCCCCTCGGCGCTGCACCCGCGCTTCGAGCGCCTGGCGCGCCAACCGCTGACCGGCGCCCTGGGCCCGGTCAATCCCAACCGCCTGCGCTGGAGTCCCCAGCCGATGCCGGCCGAGCCCACCGATTTCATCGATGGCTGGCTGCCGATGGTGGCCAACTCGGCGTCGGAAAAACCGGCGGGCGTGAGCATCTATATCTACCGCGCCAACCGCTCCATGGAGCGGGTGTTTTTCAACGCCGACGGTGAACTGCTGCTGGTGCCCGAGCACGGGCGCCTGCGCATCGCCACCGAACTGGGTGTGCTCGAGGTCGAGCCGCTGGAAATCGCGGTGATTCCGCGCGGCATGAAATTCCGTGTCGAACTGCTCGACGCCCAGGCCCGCGGCTATATCGCCGAGAACCACGGCGCGCCGCTACGTATCCCAGACCTCGGCCCGATCGGCAGCAACGGCCTGGCCAACCCGCGGGACTTCCTCACCCCGGTGGCGCATTACGAAGAGGCCACAGGCCCCGTCCAGCTGGTGCAGAAGTTCCTCGGCGAGCACTGGGGCTGCGAGCTGCAACATTCGCCGCTGGACGTGGTCGCCTGGCACGGCAGCAACGTGCCGTACAAATACGACCTGCGCCGCTTCAACACCATTGGCACGGTCAGCTTCGACCACCCCGATCCGTCGATCTTCACCGTGCTGACTTCGCCGACCAGCGTGCATGGCATGGCCAACATGGACTTCGTGATCTTTCCGCCGCGCTGGATGGTGGCCGAGAACACCTTCCGTCCACCATGGTTCCACCGCAACCTGATGAACGAGTTCATGGGCCTGATCCAGGGCGCCTACGATGCCAAGGCCGAAGGCTTCCTGCCCGGTGGCGCCTCGCTGCATGGGGTGATGAGCGCCCATGGCCCGGACGCCGAAACCTGCGACAAGGCCATCGCCGCCGACCTGGCACCGCACAAGATCGACAACACCATGGCTTTCATGTTCGAGACCAGCCAAGTGCTGCGCCCGAGCCTTCAGGCCCTCGAAAGCCCGCAACTGCAGGCCGACTACGATAGTTGCTGGGCCACCTTGCCGAGCACCTTCAACCCGAACCGGAGATAACCGATGAACCACACCGCCATTGCCCGTAGCTGGGTCGAGCACGCCAACGGGCACCGCGACTTCCCGCTGCAGAACCTGCCGCTGGGCATCTTCAGCCGGCCAGGCCAGGCACCGCGTTGTGGCGTGGCCATCGGCGACGCCATCCTCGACCTTGAAGCGGTGCTGGCCGCCGGCCTGTTCGACGGCGCGGCCAAGGCCGCCGTCGAGGCCACCGTCGGTGGCGCGCTGAACGCCTTCTTCGCCCTCGGCCGCACGGCCCGCGTGGCCCTGCGCGAGCGCCTGCTGGCGCTGCTGGGCGAAGGTAGCGAGCACCAGGGCGCGCTGAAAGCCGCCCTGCATCCGGCCAGCGAATGCGAGCTGCACCTGCCGGCGAAGATCGGTGACTACACCGACTTCTACGTCGGCATCGAGCACGCCAAGAACGTCGGCAAGCTGTTCCGCCCGGACAACCCGCTGTTGCCCAACTACAAGTACGTGCCGATCGGCTACCACGGCCGCGCCTCGACCATTCGCCCGTCCGGCACCGACGTGCGCCGCCCCAAGGGCCAGACCCTGCCGGCCGGCCAGACCGAGCCGAGCTTCGGTCCCTGCGCGCGCCTGGACTACGAACTGGAGCTGGGTATCTGGATTGGCCAGGGTAACGAGATGGGCCAGGCGATCGCGATCGGCGACGCCGCCGAGCACGTGGCCGGCTATTGCTTGCTCAACGACTGGTCGGCACGCGATATCCAGGCTTGGGAATACCAGCCGCTGGGCCCGTTCCTGTCCAAGAGCTTCATTACCAGCGTCTCGCCTTGGGTGGTCACCGCCGAGGCCCTGGAGCCATTCCGCTGCGCCCAGCCGGCGCGTGCCGAGGGTGACCCGCAGCCGCTGTCGTACCTGCTGGACGCGCGCGACCAGGCTGGCGGTGCTTTCGATATCGAGCTGGAAGTGCTGCTGCTGACCGCGCGCATGCGCGAGCAGAACCTGCCGGCCCAGCGCCTGACCCTGAGCAACACCCGCAGCATGTACTGGACCGTGGCACAGATGGTCGCCCACCACAGCGTCAACGGTTGCCAGTTGCAGCCGGGCGACCTGTTCGGCTCGGGCACCCTGTCGGGCGCGGCGCCGGGCTCGTTCGGCAGCCTGCTGGAGATCACCGAGGGCGGCAAGCACCCGGTGGAACTGGCCAGCGGCGAGGTGCGCAAGTTCCTCGAGGACGGCGACGAGCTAATCCTGCGCGCCCGTTGCGTGCGCGACGGCGTGGCCAGCATCGGCTTCGGCGAGTGCCGTGGCACTGTCGTCGCCGCCAACTGAGGAGGGCAGGGCAATGGAACTGTTCACCTACTACCGTTCCACTTCATCGTATCGAGTACGCATTGCCCTGGCACTCAAGGGCCTGGATTATCAGGCCCTGCCTGTGAACTTGCTCAAGGGCGAGCAGCGCGGCGCGGACTACCTGGCGCTCAACCCGCAAGGGCGGGTGCCGGCCCTGCGTACTGACGCTGGCGAGTTGCTGGTGCAGTCGCCGGCGATCATCGAATACCTGGAGGAAGCCTTCCCGCAAACGCCACTGCTGCCCAGTGCGCCCGAAGCCCGGGCCAGGGTGCGCGGCGTGGCGGCGATCATCGGCTGCGATATCCACCCGTTGCACAACGTCAGCGTGCTCAACCAGCTGCGTCAGTTGGGGCACGACGAGGCCCAGGTCAACCAGTGGATCGGCCACTGGATCAGCCAGGGGCTGGCGGCGGTGGAGCAACTGATCGGCGATGACGGCTTCTGCTTCGGGGCGACGCCCGGCGTGGCCGACGTCTACCTGATCCCGCAGCTGTACGCGGCCGAGCGTTTCAACATCGACCTCGGTGGCTACCCGCGCATTCGCCGGGTGGCCGCCCTGGCCGAGCAACACCCGGCCTTCCAGAAAGCCCACCCGGCGAGGCAGCCCGACACCCCCAACTGACCGCATGCGCGGACTCTGTAGGAGCCGGCTTGCCGGCGAACACCGGCACGGCCGGTGCCATGCACCGTGGTGCCTGGTTCGCCGGCAAGCCGGCTCCTACAACTACCATCGCGACCCAATGACATAAAAATAAAAGACAGGTACCTTGCGATGCACAACCAGATAGCCAGCTTTCGCGCGGCGCTAGACGCGCGCCCGGTGTCACCCTACCAGTGGCGCCTGCTGCTGCTGTTGATCCTGCTGTTGGTCACCGATGGTTATGACGCCCAGGTACTGGGCTACGTGATTCCCGCGCTGGCCCAGGACTGGGGCCTGGAAAAGGCCGCTTTCGGGCCGGTGTTCAGCGCCAACCTGCTGGGGCTGACGGTCGGTTCGCTGGCGGTGACGCCACTGGCCGACCGCTTCGGCGTGCGCCGGGTGCTGCTGTGCTGCGTGCTGCTGTACGCCAGCCTGACGCTGCTGATGGTGTTCGCCACTTCCCTCGACAGCCTGATGCTGGCGCGCTTTCTCTGCGGTATCGGCATGGGCGGCGCGATGCCCAGCGCCATGGCGCTGATGGCCGACTATGCGCCGCCCCGCCTGCGCACCTTGATGGTCACCCTGGCGGCCTGCGGTTTCTCGCTGGGTGGCGCTGCTGGGGGCTTCGTCGCCGCGGGCTTCATCGATCATTACGGCTGGCAGGCAGTGTTCCTCGCCGGCGGCGTGGCGCCCTTGCTGCTATTCCCGTTCCTGGCGCTGTTCCTGCCCGAGTCGCTGCCGCGCCTGCTGCGCGACGCCCCGCCCTATGCGCGGCTGCAGCGGGTCACCGCTCGCCTGCTGCCGGGCTGGCAGGTGCCGGCGGCGCGCATCGCCAGCGACGAGCCGGCTGACAGCAAGCTCACCGTGGTGGCGCTGTTTCGCGAGGGGTTCGCCTGGCCCACGCTGCTGCTGTGGAGCACCTTCTTTGTCAGTTTGATCCTGTTGTACTTCATGATCAGCTGGCTGCCGTCGCTGCTGCAGGAAAGCGGGCTGGCGCTGAACCAGGCCAACCTGGTGACTTCGCTGTTCCTGTTCGCCGGCACCTTCGGCGCGGTGTGCCTGGCCTGGTGCGCCGACCGCATGGCCAACAAGGCCCACCTGCTGGCCGGCGTGCTGCTGGGGGCGGCGCTGTTCAGCGTGCTGGTCGGCGTCAACCATGACGACCCACGCTGGCTGGTGCCCAGTGTGTTCGCCGCCGGCTTCTGCATCATCGGTGGGCAGTTGACGCTCAATGCCTTCGTCAGCAACTTCTATCCGGCCCAGGTGCGCGCCACCGGCACAGGCTGGGCTCTGGGCGTCGGGCGCTTCGGCTCGATCCTCGGACCTTTGCTTGGCAGCCTGCTGCTGACCTTGCACATGCCAGTGGAGCAAATTTTCTTCTTCTGCGCCGTGCCGGCGCTGCTCGGCGCGCTGCTGATCAGCCGGGTACGCGCGCCGCGGCCGCGCGAAGCGACGGTCAAGGGCCAGGCTTTAGTGGATTGAGCGTTTGCCGTTGGGCAACTGGCCGAGGCGTTCGGTGAGTTTCAGGCGCTGCACCGGGTCGTCGGTCAGCAGCAGGGCGTGCTCCAGGTCGAAGCGCTCTGCCTGGGGGCAGTCCAGGTGCTGGTACAGCGTGGCCCGCGCCAGGTAGTCGCCGACCTGCACCGGGCCCAGTTGCATGACCCGCTCGGCATCGATCAGCGCCGCGAGGTCGTTGTCGTTGCTGATATGCAACTGGCGAAGGTTGCGCGACAGGCGCTGGAGCATCTGCATCGGCGAGGCGCTGCGCAGGTGCTCGGCGGTCAGCGGCAGCTGTGGGCCGAACTGGCGAGCGAGCAGTTCGCGGCAGTCGTTGGGGTACAGGCGGCGGCCGCCACAGGGGTCGAGCAGGTGGTCGGCGCCGGGCACCCGCAGCAGGAAGTGGCCGGGAAAGTTCACACCCTCCAGGGGGATCGACAGGCGGCGAGCCAGTTCAAGGGCGAGGATCGCCAGCAGCAGCGGCTGGCCACGGCGGCGCTGCAGTACCTTATCCATCAGGGCCACGTGTGGGCGCAGTGGGTGATATTCATCCTGCTGGTAGCCCAGTGCGTTGAGCTGGCGCAGCAAGGGCTGGGCCAGTTCGTTGACCGGCAGCATCGGCAGGCTGGTGCTGACTTCGCGTTGCAGCTCATGCAGCCGGGCCAGGCTGGCCGCGGGCTCGACAGTGCGATCATGCTCCGCGGCGATCCACAGGGCGGCTTCCAGCAGGGCGACCGGCTCGCGTTCCAGGCAGGCCAGGCAGGCTTGGCGTGGGTTCATGGGGCTTCTCCATCACGCTTAACTTGTAGCCCTGGCGCGGCTTTTCGTCCAGTGGTCCGCCCGCGCGGTGTGCAGCCTTGACCTGTTTATACTGGTAGCAGCACCTCTCGGGGGAGCCCGTCGATGTTCGCGCTCATGCAAAGCACCCGCACTCAGTCACTGCACCTGTTCATCGACCCACCCACGGGCTTGAAGGCCGTGGTGGCGATTCACAGCCAACAACTGGGCCCGGCCATGGGTGGCTGTCGCTACCTGCCCTATGCCGACGACGAGAGTGCCATGACGGATGCCATCCGCCTGGCCCAGGGGATGAGCTACAAGGCGGCCTTGGCTGGCCTGCCGATGGGCGGCGGCAAGGCGGTGATCGTGCGCAATCCGCATGTGGAAAACCGTGCAGCGCTGTTCGAGGCGTTCGGGCGTTTCGTCGACACGCTTCAGGGGCGTTTCATCACGGCAGTGGATAGTGGCACCTCGACCCTCGACATGGACTGCATCGCCCAGGCCACCCCCTACGTCACCAGTACCACCGCCTCGGGCGATCCATCGCCCCATGCGGCGCTGGGCGTGTTCGCCGGCATCCGCGCCACCTCCATGGCAAGGCTTGGCAGTGACAACCTGGAGGGGCTACGAGTGGCGGTGCAAGGGTTGGGCAACGTCGGCTATGCGCTGGCCGAGCAACTGCATGCGGCGGGCGCCGAGCTGTTGGTGAGCGACTTGGATGCCGGCAAGGTGCGCCTGGCGGTGGAGCAGCTAAATGCCCACCCAGTGGCCCATGAAGCCTTGCTCAGCACGCCGTGCGACATCTTTGCGCCGTGTGGCGTTGGACCGGTGTTGAACGGGCAGAGTGTGATGCAACTGCGTTGCGCGGCAGTGGCGGGGTCGGCGAACAACCAGTTGACCACGCTGCAAGTGGCCGACCAGTTGGAGAACCGGGGCATCCTGTATGCGCCGGACTATGTGATCAATGCTGGTGGGTTGATCTATGTGGCGCTCACCCATCGGGGCGAGGGGCTGGGAACCATTACCGCGCATCTGGCGCGGATACCTTCGCGGCTGACCGAAGTGTTTGCCCATGCCCAGGCGGAGAAGCGTTCGCCAGCGCGGGTGGCGCAGATGCTGGCGGAAAGACTGCTGTACGGCTGAAAGCCATTTCGCGGGGCAAGCCCGCTCCCACGAGATTTTCCATGGATGCGGGCCTTGCTGGCTTGCCCCGCGATGGCGTCATTCCACCGCGCCGCCTTCGAGCAGCTCCGACAGTGCATCGGGCTGGCTCTTGAACGCACGGGCGAAGACATCGCGGTTCTTGGCCATGTAGATACCGGCCTCCTCGACCTGCTGTTCGCTCAGCGACGGCACCGCCTTGTGCAGCACCTCGGCCAGGCGCTCGGCCAGCTCGAGCATCTTGTCGTGACGGTCTGCTTCGGCCTTATCCATGAACAAGCGCTCCGGGTCGCGGCTGCTGCGGTACACCACTTCGACGGCCATTCATCACCTCTGTGCCTTTTTGGTTGGGTTGGCTAACAACTGTATTTTTATACAGTACAGGCTCAAGCCATCGTCCTGCAACCTCAATGATGGCCTTTTATGCTGAAAACAGCGTAGCCCACAGGTGCCCTGCGGCAATCGGCCGCCTTCCAAGGCAAGGGCCTGGCCCTTTAACTGCATGCCACAAGACCTTCAGCCGTATCGGGGATATCGAACATCGTGAACATCAAATGGGCAGAAAAACTGCGCAAGGGCCTGCATGGCTCGGCCGACTCGCTGGGCAACCTGTGCGTGGAGGCCTTCCACTACCTGGCGCTGTTCGGCATTGGCGCGATCACCGCCTATGCGGCGGTGGTGACTTTCCTGGACATGCTGGGCAAGGGCGGGGTCAGCGTCGACGACATCCTGCTGCTGTTCATCTACCTGGAGCTGGGGGCGATGGTGGGGATCTACTTCAAGACCAACCACATGCCGATTCGCTTCCTGCTGTATGTGGCGATCACCGCGTTGACCCGCCTGCTGATCGGCGATGTTTCGCACCACAAGGCGCCGGATGTCGGCTTGTTGTACGTGTGCGGTGGCATCCTGTTGCTGGCCTTCGCCATCCTGGTGGTGCGCTATGCCTCGTACCGCTACCCGTCGACCAAGGCGCTGGATGCCAGTGGCAAGGACGTGGACGAGGGCAAGTGACCCTCAGTTGGCCACGCCTGCGTTGGGCAAGCGGCGTTCGCCGTGCTGGCTGCGGGCCAGTGCGGCCAGCACTTCCACGGGGTTCTGGCCAAGCTCGATGGCCAGCCCCAGGCGGATGCTGTCGATGACCCGGCGCAGGCGCGTCGGGTCGTTGCGCTGGGCTTGGCTGATCAGACGCTTGGCGACCACGCCGCTGTCGTCCGACAGGGTCAGCATGATGCTGCCGTCCAGGCGCTCGATGCTGAGGTTGACGCGATACTCAGGCGCGAAGGCGGCGCTGATCTGGTCGAAAGGATTGTTCATGGTCGGGTTCTGCCTTGAATGACTGCACAGATTGACCGGGCGCGCTCGAGGTTGGTTCAGGGCCGTTGATCGGCGACCTGCGAAAACGCCCGGCGCAAGGCCGGGCGTTTGTGTGTGACAGCCGTTTGGATCAGGCGTCCGGATCACTCAGTTCCAGGGCACCGCGCTTGCTGCGCAGCTTGCCGTAGAAGTGTTCCAGGGCGTGGTTCAACTTGCTGGCGGCGCCGTCGACCGCCTGGTCGAGCGAGGCGGCGGTATGGGTCACGGAAATCGGTTGGTGGCCTTTGGGGCGAGCCTCCATCTGGCAGCGCTTGTCATGCGGGCCGGGCTTGGCGCCGTTCTCGTCGCGCAGGTGGACCTCGATGCGGGTGAGGTCGTCCTCGTAGCGTTCGAGGCTGCTTTGCAGGGTGCTGCGCACCCATTGGTCGAGACGGATGTTGCCTTCGATGTGGTTGCTGCTGTTGACCTGGATTTGCATGATTCAATCCTTATTCAGCTTGCTCGCGAGAGGCGTGCCTAGGCCACTGAGGGCGTTGGGTTTTCTGCGCCTCTTGACTCTAAGGTCAGGCATCGGCGCGGCGAATTCAAGCCCCTGTCGAAGAAAAATTTCCTGTTGCAAAAAGCCCGGCGATCGCCGGGCTTTTCTTGTCGTCGATCAGAACTCGACCGAGGTTTGCAGGTATAAAGTGCGAGGTTCCCCCACGTACTTGCCCTTGTTGTTGTCGTCGAACGAGCGGGTGTAGTACTCGCGGTTGAACAGGTTCTTCACCCCCACCGCCACCTTCAAGTTCGAAAGCGTAGGGCCGAAGTCGTAGCCGGCGCGGCTGCTGACCAGCATGTAGCCGGGAATGCGCCCGGTGCTGCCGTCGGCGCTCTCGCTGCCGGTGTTGGCGTTGTCGGCGTACTGGCTGCTCTGGAAGCTGCTGTCCAGGTTCAACTGCCAGGGCCCCTGGGTGTAGCCGAGCCCCAGGGTGCCCTTGTGGCGTGACGAGAACGGCACCTGGTTGCCCTTGTTCGGGCCGTCTTCGCGGATGCTGGCGTCGACGAAGGCATAGCCGGCATGTACGTCGAAGCCCGCCAGTGCCGGGCTCAGGCCATCGAGGGCGTAGCGCACGCTGGTCTCGATCCCTTGATGGCGGGTCTCGCCGCGGGCGATTACCGAATCGTTGGTTTGGTTGCTTTCGTACTGGTTGTCGAAATTGATCAGAAACGCGCCGATCTCCGCTTGCAGGTCGCCATTGTCATAGCGGGTGCCGACTTCCCAGGTGCGCGCCTTTTCCGGTTTTACCTCGCCACTGCTGACCCGGTTGGGCATCTGGCTGTACTGCACGCTGCCGAACGAGCCTTCGGTGTTGGCGTAGAGGTTCCAGTTGTCGGTCAGGTGGTACATCACGTTCAGTGCCGGCAAGGCGGTGTTGTAGCTGCCCTGGTAGCGTTGGCCGCTGAGCTTGTTGCTCTGTTCGGAGTCGATCATCTCGTAGCGGATGCCTGGGGTGATGGTCCAGCGGCCGATATCTATGCGGTCGTCCAGGTAGATCGCGTGGGCCTCGGTACTGCCGCGGGTGTCGCGGTCGTTGCGGCTGTTGGTGGTCGGCAGCAGGTTGGCGCGGGTCGGCTCGCGGTAGCGCAATTCGTGGCCGGCTTCGTTGATATAGCGGTAGCCGACGCCCAGTTCGTGCCAGCTATCACCCAGCGCCACGCCCTGCGAGAAGCGCGTCTCGATACCGCGCACCCAGTATTCGCGCGGCGACAGCGAGACAAAGCTGCCCTGGTCGAGGTAACCACTGCGCAGGGTCTTGGTGAAGAAGCTGTTGACGCTGAACTGGCGGTCGTCCTGCTTGTAGTCGTAGCCGAAGTTGAACAGCGTGCGGCGGCCCCAGAATTTGTCTTTGAGGCGGGTCGACTGGTAGGGGTCATCGTCGAACGCCGCCGCACTCAGCCCGCCCGGCATCTCGGCCTCGCCCTCGTAGTACTGGGCCATGGCGTGCAGGCTGTTGGCCTCGTCCAGTTGCAGCTTGCCCTTGAGCATCAGGTCGTCGATCTGCGTGTCGCTGTGTTCGCGCCAGTCGCTGCCCCGGCTGCCGGAATACAGCAGGGCGCCACCCAGGCCGTTGGCGTTGGTGCCGCCGATCAGCAGGTTGGCGCTGTTCTTCAGGCCATCCTGGCTCGACGACGGGCTGACCTGGTTCTGCATCGCCGCCTTGAAAGTGGCCTCTTCGGGGATGGCGCGGGTGACGAAGTTGACGATGCCGCCGACGTTCTGCGGGCCATAGCGTACCGCGCCGCCGCCGCGCACCACATCCACCGCGTCCATGTTGCCCAGGCTGATCGGCGCCAACGACAGCTGCGGTTGGCCGTAGGGGGCGAAGGGCACCGGGATGCCGTCCATCAGCACGGTGGAGCGCGAGGCCAGGCGCGGGTTGAGGCCACGGATGCCGAAGTTCAGCGCCAGGTCGTGGCTGCCGGTGCCGTTGTTTTCCGGGGCATTGACCCCAGGAATGCGGTTGAGCACTTCGCGGGCGCTGGCGGCGCCGCTGCGCTCGAACTGTTCGCGGCGTACCACGTCGCGGGCGCCGGGGTGCTCGAAGACGTTGTCCTGGCGCGCCTCGCCCAGCCAGTCGCCGACCACGGTCGAGGCGCCCAGCTCGACGGCGGTGCCACCAGCGGCGGCCTGCACCGGTTGCAGGCTGAAGGCGTTGGCGGTCTCCTGGCGGGCTTGCAGGCCACTGCCGCGCAGCAGGGCGTCGAGGCCCTCGCCGGTGTCGTACTGACCTTCAAGGCCTGGGCTGTTCAAGCCCTGGGTCAGCGCCGGGCTGAACGAGATCAGCGCGCCGCTGTCGCGGCCGAACTGGTTCAGGGCCTGTTCCAGGGTGCCGGCGGCGATGTGGTAGTCGCGGGTTTCGCCAGCCAGGGCGAATGGCGCGGCGAGCAGTAGGGCATAGGCGAGGGAGCTGGGGTGCATGTGGCGCAAGTCCTGTGACAAGGGGTTCTGCCTTCTCTGTCACGCGAGGCGCGGGAAATGGCTCAGGTGAATGAAAAAAATGTCGCGTCACGCGCTCGGTAGGAGCCAGCTTGTTGGCGAACCGGCCCAACGCAGGTCTTGGATCTGTGTATGGGGCTGTTCGCCAGCAAGCTGGCTCCTACAGGGGAAGGTGGCGCGGTTGTTCAACTAGTGGCGGCTTCCACGTTGACCCAGTAGCGGGTGAAGCGCCGCACCCGCACCGGTAACGCTACCTCGAGCATGTCGAGGATCCGCTCGCTGTCCTCCAGCGGATAGGAGCCTGAGATCCGCAAGGCGGCCACTCGCTCGCTGCAAGCGAGCCGCCCGAGCCGGTAGCGCGACAACTCGGCGAGAAAGTCCGTCAGGCGCATCTGCGACACCACCAGCATGCCGTCCGTCCAGGCCGCGCGGTTGGGGTCCAGGGGCGCGATGGCCTGCCAGCCACCCTGGGCGAAACGGGCCTGGTGCCCGGCCAGCAGGGGCTGGCCGGCGACGCTGGCCTGGCCGCTGAACACCGAGACCAGGCTGAAACCGTCGAACTGGCGCACATCGAAGCGACCACGAGCCAGGTGCAGTTCACCTTCGGCGGTGCGCACGCGCAGCGGGCGGGGTTCCTCGACCACGTCGAGCAGTAATTCGCCTTCGCGCAGACGCACCAGCCGCTGCTGGCCGTCGAAACGCACGTCGGCGGCGCTGCGGGTGTTCAGGTGCAGTTGGCTGCCATCGTCGAGGCTCAGGCGGCGGCGCTGGCCCACTGGGCTGCGGTAGTCGGCCATCAGCCCAGGCAGCGGATTGTGTTGTTGCAGGCCCAGCCCGGTGGCACTGGCCACGCCCGCCAGCAGCAGGGCCTTGAGTGCCCGGCGCCGGGCTGGGGAGGGCGGTGCCTGCAAGGTAGCATGAACCACCGGCGAGGCGACGCCGCGCAGGCGCTGGTTGACCTGCTGGATATGCGCCCAGGCGCGCTGGTGCTCGTTGTCGGCCTGCAACCAGCGCTCCAGGGCCTGGCGCTGCTGCTGGTCGAAGCTGTCGCCTTGGGACTCGATCAGCCAGTGCACCGCCTGCTCGGCGATTTGTGGCGAGAAACGGGTGTTCACAGGGCGAAGTAGCAGCGCAGGGCTGCCTTGTTCAGGTAGCGCTTGACGGTGGCCAGCGAGATACCCAGCTCGCGGGCGATCTCGCCCTGGCCCAGGCCATCGACCTGGGCCAGCAGGAAGGCGCGCTTGACCAACGGCGCCAGGCCATCGAGCAGGCGGTCGAGTTCGAGCAGGGTGGCGAAAATGATCGCCTTGTCCTCTTCGCTCGGCGCCACTTGCTCGGGCACCTGGGCCAGCGCCTCGAGATAGGCGCGCTCCAGTTCCTGGCGGCGGAAGTGGTTGCACAGCACGCGCTTGGCCACGGTGGCGAGGAACGCGCGGGGTTCGACCAGTTGTGGCGCCTCGCGGGCCTGGAGCAGGCGCACGTAGGTGTCCTGGGCCAGGTCGGCGGCACTCTGCGGGCAGCCCAGGCGCCGCCGCAACCAGCCGGTGAGCCAGGTGTGATGGGCGAGGTAGAGGCCTTCGACGGTGGAGGAAAGCGCGCTGGGCACCAATGCGACTCCGGCGCCTGCTGGCGCAACTGGAAGTAAGAATTGTTCGCATTGTATTCAGGCGGCCGCTGTTCGGCAATCGGTGGCGATGCAAGGCTGATCGCGATGAGTGGCCCCCTGCGCTCGCACGCCTGCGCCGTCGAATCAAGAGTGGCGGCGTGAGCGCATGCCTATAGGGTTTTGCTTATGAGAATTGAAATCATTACTATTGCAGCCCCATTCCCCGGACCCTCGCCATGAACCGCAAAGCCGCCGGTCTTCCCTTGAGCTACCGCCTGGCCGTGACTTCACGCAGCCTGGCTGCCTTGCTGGGCGGCTACCTGCTGGCGTCGATGGCCAGTGTCTGCATCACCCTGCTGGCGCCCATGAGCCAGGTGGACGCGACCATGACCGGCATGATGCTGTCGTTCGTGTTCTACCTGCTGGCGTTCCTCTGGTGCTTCGCCTGCCGCAGCGCCTGGCGCGCCTGGCTGGGGGTGCTGCTGCCGAGCGTGTTGCTGGGGGCGATCAACGGCCTGGCCTACTGGATGAAACAGCCATGAAAGAGGGCTTCCGCCAGGCGATGGCCTGGTTGCACACCTGGACCGGCCTGATCTTCGGCTGGCTGTTGTTCGCGATCTTCTTGACCGGGACGCTGTCGTACTTCAAGGATGAGATCAGCCACTGGACCCAACCGGAAATCCGCAGCCACGCGCTCGATCCCGCGGCCAGCCTGACGGCGGCGCAACGCTACCTGGAGGCCAACGCCGGGCACGCCGGTGGCTGGTTCATCCGCCTGCCCAGCGAGCGCGAGTCGGCGTTGAGCGTCGGTTGGCGCGATCCCGAGGCCGGCGGGCGACGGGGCTTCGTCAGCAAGACGCTGGATGCGCGCAGCGGCCAGGAAGTCGAGGCCCGCGACAGCCGGGGCGGCGAGTTCTTCTATCGTTTCCACTTCCAACTGCAGATGCCGCACCCTTGGGGCCGCTGGCTGTCGACCTTCTGCGCCTTCATCATGCTGCTCGGGCTGGTCACCGGGATCATCACCCACAAGAAGATCTTCAAGGAGTTCTTCACCTTCCGCCCCGGCAAGGGCCAGCGTTCCTGGCTCGATGGGCACAACGCCATCGGCGTGCTGGTGCTGCCGTTCCACCTGATGATCAGCTACAGCAGCCTGGTGATCTTCATGTACATGGTGATGCCGGCCAGCATCATGGCCAGCTATGGCGACAGCAACCGCTACTTCAGCGATGTGTTCGGCCGCGACCAGGTGCCCAAGGCGACGGCCCAGGCCGCGCCGCTGGTGCCGTTGGCCGAGCTGTACGGCAAGTTGCAGGCCCAGGCTCCGGGCGCGCGGCTGGGCTTCATTCAGGTGCAGAACCCCGGCGACCGCAACGCCCGCGTCACCTTCAACCGCGCGTCATCCGACAGCGTGGCCTACCGGCGCAGCGCCAACTGGACCTTCGACGGCGCCAGCGGCGCGCTGCTCACCCAGGGGGCGCCGGAAAGCGCGGCGATGTTGACCTCATTCACCTTTGTCGGCCTGCACATGGGTAACTTCGCCGGGCCCTGGTTGCGCTGGTTGTACTTCGTCTTTGGCGTGGCCGGCACCGCGGTGATCGGCACGGGCCTGGTGATGTGGCTGGGCAAGCGCCAGCTCAAGCACGCCAAGAGCGCACGCATGCCGGGCGAGCTGCGCCTGGTGGAGGTGCTCAATATCGCCAGCATGAGCGGCCTGATGCTGGCCGTGGCGGCGTTCTTCTGGGTCAACCGCCTGGTGCCGGCGACGCAGGAAGGGCGCGCCGACTGGGAGATCAATGGGTTCTTCCTGGCCTGGGGGCTGTCGTTGCTGCACGCGATGCTGCGCCCCGGGCGCCGCGCCTGGGGTGAACAGCTGGCGCTGGGTGCGCTGGCATTCGCGCTGTTGCCTGTGCTCAACGCGCTGACCACCGGGCAGGGCCTGAACCACTCCATCGCCGTGGGCGATTGGGCCATGGCCGGTTTCGACCTGACCGCGCTAGGCACCGGGCTGTTCCTGGCGTGGGCCGCCGGCAAGATGCTGCGCGCGCCCACGCCGGTGGCCAAGCGTGCGCCGCGTGCCGCGAAAACGGTGGAGGCGAGCGGATGCTGAGTGTCGCCCTGATCGGTTTCGCCGGTTTCGCCGGGCTGTGCCTGGCCATGGAAAAGCATTTCAACGAGCTGCTCGGGCGCAAGCCAACGGCTGTTCAGTTGCGAGCCTTGCGCTTCTGTGGCTGGGCTTTGCTGCTGCTGTCGCTGGTGCTCGCGGTGCAAGGGCGTGGCTGGGCGCTGGGGTTGGTGGAGTGGATTGCCGTGCTGATGGCCGGGGGCACCGTGTGGGTGTTCGGCCTGCCGTATCAACCTCGCCTGTTGCTGGGCCTGGCGACGGTGAGCCTGCTGCTCGGTCCGCTGCTCGCCTTGCTGGCGGTGTGAGGGCTTGAGCGAGCCGGGGGAAGTGATCGACGCCGAGCCCGACGGCGCCGGCCGAGCGCGCTTCGTCCAGGTGTTCCTGGCCCAGCGGGCGCGCATGGAGGCGCTGGTGAGCCGGCGCATCGGTTGCCGCGCCACCGCCTCGGACCTGGTCCAGGACCTGTTCCTGCGTTTCTGGCGCCGCCCCGAGGTCAAGGTCGAGGCCCTCGACACCTACCTGCTGCGCAGCGCCGGCAACCTGGCCATCGACTACCTGCGCAGCGAAGGCTCGCGTGATCGCGCCGCCGAAGGCCTGCATATCAACGACGACGAGCCAGGCACCCAGGCGCCCGAGCAGGCGTTGGAAGTTGTCCACGACCTGCAGCGTATCGAGTCGGCCCTGCGCGCCTTGCCCGAGCGTACTCGCCAGATCTTCCTGCTCAACCGCATCCACGGCTGCACCTACGGCGAGATCGCCAGAGCCATGCAGCTGTCCCAGAGCGCCGTGGAAAAGCATATGATGCGCGCCCTCGAAGCGTGCAAGGCGAGTGTTGCCGAAGCCGCCCCCCCTCCGCGCCGGCCAGGGAGCGCCCGTCGATGAATGTTGAACAGCCGATCACCGCCGAGCAGTCCCGAGCGGCCCTGCGTTGGCTGGGGCGGATCAACCAGCAGGCCGAACAGGCGCATGGCGCGGCGTTCAAGCGCTGGCTGCTGGAGGACCCCGCTCATCGCCGTGCTTATGCCGAGGCCGAGGCCCTGTGGCGCCTGAGCGAAGCCCCGGCGGCGCGCCTGGCCGCCGAAGAGCAGGACAGCCTGCGCCAGTACCTGGAAGCGATGCGGCGGCCTCGCCACACGAACCATTGGCGTCGTTTCGCGGTTGCGGCTTGCCTGGTGCTTGGAGTGGGAAGCGTGGCGGGTTGGCATCCACAGGCCTGGCTGCTGGACCTGCGCGCCGACTACAGCAGCGGCGAACAGCTGCGCCAGGTGACCCTGGCGGATCGCTCGCAGCTGACCCTGGATGCCGGCAGCGCGGTGGCCGTGGACTTCGACCATGGCGAGCGGCGGGTGCGGCTGTTGCGAGGTGCGGTGTTCTTCGAGGTGACCCATACCGGGCAGCCGTTCCTGGTCGAGGCCGGTGGCGGCGAGGTGCGTGTGCTGGGGACGCAGTTCGAAGTGCGTGAGCAGGCCGCCGGGGCCCAGGTGACCGTGCGCAGTGGGCGGGTAGCGGTGACGGCGGCCGAAGGGCAGCAGGCCCGGGAACTGACCGCCAACCAGCAGTTGGCCTACGCCGAGGGCGTGGCGGGTGGTGTCGAGGCGGTGGACAGTGAGGGCCGGCTGGCCTGGCGCCAGGGCTGGCTGAATTACTACCAGGTGCCGCTGGGGCAGGTGGTCGAGGATCTGGCGCGTTACTACCCGGGGCGGATCCTGTTGCTCGATGGCGAGTTGGCGCAGCGCAAGGTCAGTGGCAGTTTCCCGGTGACGGAGCCGCTGGTGGCGCTGGATTCGCTGGGCAAGGTGCTGGGCTTTTCGCGGCAGACGCTGCTGGGGCGGCTGACGGTGTTGCACTGATATTCAGCCCCCAAACGCAGGCGCTGTAGGAGCCTTGCTGGCGAACACCGGCGACGCGGTGGATGGCACCGGCGGCGCCGGTGTTCGCCGGCAAGGCCGGCTCCTACGGTGATCGCGCAGTGGCGCATAAAATTTTGAGCAGGGGGTGAGGTACTTCATCACGGCATCCGTGTAGTGAGTGGTAGTGCGATTCATTCGCAAACGTTCATCCCTCTCACAGGTCAGCGTCCATGAAGTTCACCCCGCTTTGCGTCCCTCTCTGGTTCGGCCTTTGCACCTTGCCCGCCCTGGCCCTGGCACCCCAGGCCCTGGCCGAACAGCAGCGCCAGGCCTATGTCTTCGCCCAACCGAGCCAGCCGCTGGCCCAGGCGCTCAACGCCTTCAGCCGGGCCACCGGGCAAAGTGTGGTCTACACCCTGGAACTGCCACGGCAACAGGCGCCCGCGCTCAATGGCACCTTCAGCGCCGAGCAGGCCCTGCAACAACTGCTGGGCAATTCCGGGCTGGCCTGGCGCCGCCTCGACGCCCGCACCCTGACCCTGGAACCTGTCGATACCTCCGGCGCGCTGAACCTGCAGGCCACCACCATCAACTCGCAGATGGACGACTACAGCTACCAGCCGCCGGCCAGCGCCTCGATCATGCGCGGCCAGGGTTCGACCCTGGAGATTCCCCAGGCGATCAACGTGGTGCCGGCCCAGGTGATTCGCGACCAGGCGCCACGCAACCTCGACGACGCGCTGTACAACGTCAGCGGCATCACCCAGGGCAACAACTTCGGCGGCACCGCCGACACCGTGATGAAGCGCGGCTTCGGCGACAACCGCGACGGCTCGATCATGCGCGACGGCATGCCGCTGGTGCAGGGCCGCGCGCTCAATGCCAGCACCGAGCGGGTGGAAGTGCTCAAGGGCCCGGCGTCGCTGCTGTATGGCATCCAGGACCCGGGCGGGGTGATCAACGTGGTCAGCAAGCGCCCGCAATTGCAGCAGTACAACGCCCTCACGCTGCGCGGCTCGACCTATGGCAGTGGCAAGAACGGCAGCGGTGGCGGCTTCGACAGCACCGGCGCGCTGGGCGACAGTCCGTTCGCCTACCGGCTGATCGTCGACCATGAGGACGAAGACTACTGGCGCAACTATGGTGTGCACCGCGAGTCGCTGGTGGCGCCGTCGCTGGCCTGGTACGGCGAGGACACGCAGGTGGTGCTGGCCTACGAGCACCGCGAATTTCTCTCGCCGTTCGACCGCGGCACGGCCATCAGCAACCGCACCAACCACCCGCTGGACATCCCCGCCACGCGCCGCCTGGACGAGCCGTTCAACGACATGGAAGGGCGCTCCGACCTGTATCGCCTGGAGGTCGATCACCAGCTCGCCGACGACTGGAAGCTGCATGTCGGCTACAGCTTCAATCGTGAAACCTACGACGCCAGCCAGGTGCGCGTGACCGGCGTCAACGACGCGCGTGGCACGCTCACCCGCAGCATCGACGGCACCCACGGCGCCATGAGCCGCGATCAGTTCGCCACCTTCAGCCTCAACGGCAGCGTGCAACTGGCGGGGCTGCAGCATGACTTGCTGGTGGGGGTCGACCATGAGGACCGCAAGGTCTACCGCGCCGATCTGATCCGCCAGGCCAGTCGCTCGACCTTCAGCTACCTCGACCCGGTGTACGACCGCGAAGTCGAAGGCAGCGCCGTGCGTGCCAGCGACAGCGACCAGACCGACAAGCTGCGCACCGACGCGCTGTTCTTCCAGGATGCCCTGCACCTGGACGAGCACTGGATCCTGGTGGCCGGCGCACGCTTGCAGCAGTACGACCAATACGCTGGCCGCGGTCGCCCGTTCAGTGCCAACACCGATACCCGTGATCGTGCTTGGGTACCCCATGCGGGGGTCGTGTACAAAGTGGACGAGCAGCTGTCGTTCTATGGCAGCTACAGCGAGTCGTTCAAGCCCAATTCCAGCATCGCGCCATTGACCGGTGGGCTGGTGCTGGACGCGTCGGTCGCCCCGGAGGAGGGCAAGTCCTGGGAACTGGGGGCCAAGCTCGACATGCCCGGGCGACTCTCCGGCACGCTGGCGCTGTTCGACATCACCAAGCGCAATGTGCTGGTGTCCAACTTCGATACCAACACCGGTGAGACCTTGTACAGCAATGCCGGTGAGGTCAGCTCCCGTGGCGTCGAGCTGGACCTGGCCGGCCAGCTCAGCGAGCGCTGGAGCCTGATCGGCGCCTATGCCTTCACCGATGCCGAGGTGACCCAGGACCCGGACCTGAAGGGCAACCGCTTGCAGAACGTCGCCCGCCATAGTGGTTCGCTGTCGGCGGTGTACGACCATGGCAGTTTGTTCGGCGGTGATCGACTGCGCCTGGGGGCGGGCGCGCGCTATGTGGGGGAGCGTGCGGGGAACGCGACCAACGACTTCGACCTGCCGGCCTATACCGTCGCCGATGCCTTCGCCAGCTACGAGACCCAGCTCGACGAGCACAAGGTGCGCCTGCAACTGAACGTGAAGAACCTGTTCGACAAGGTGTACTACAGCTCGGCGGTGAATCGGTATTTCGTGGCGATCGGCGATGCGCGGCAGGTGAGCCTGTCGAGTACCTTCGAGTTCTAGTGCACTGGCACTGTAGGAGCCAGCCTTGCTGGCGATGCAAGGCGCAGCCTTGCCCTGTACCTTGAGGACGCCTTCGCCAGCAAGGCTGGCTCCTACAGTTGCGTGTACACCAGAATCAACCGGCGAACGCTGCCCGGTACTCACCCGGCGTCGCCCCCAGCGCCTGCCTGAAGCGGTTGCTGAAATGGCTGGCGCTGGCGAATCCGCACAACAGCGCCACCTCGCCCAAGGGCAACGCCCCCGAGCGCAGCAACTGGCAGGCGCGATGTAGCCGCCTGGCCAGCAGGTACTGATGGGGCGGCAGGCCGAAACTGGCGCGGAACATCCGCGCGAAATGGTATTCGGACAAGTTGCAGCGCAGCGCCAGTTCGCCCAGCGTCAGCGGTTGCTCGAGGTTGGCTTCGATAAAGTCGAGCAACTGGCGGCGCTGGTGTGGCGCCAGACCGCCCTTGAGCTTGAGCCCCTGGCGCAGGCCAACCTGATTGAGCACGGCGTGGTCGATGATGTCGTGGGCCAGGCTGCTGGCCAGCAGACGCTCACCGGGCTCGGCCCAGTCCAGGCCGATCAGCTGGCGGAAGCGCCGGGCTTGTTGCCGGTCGTCAAGGAAGGTCGCTTCGCGCAGTTGCAGCTCACGCGGCTCGCGGTCCAGCAGGCGCGTGCAGCCGAGGGCGAACTGTTCCTCGTTGATATACAGGTGGGCCAGGCGGATCGAGCCATTGATCACCCAGTTCGATTCATGGCCGGCGGGCATCACGCACAGTTTGTCGGGCGCGCCGCGCTCGCCCGGGCGCTGGCGACGGAAGGTGCCGGTGCCGTCGGCGATGTAGCACGACAGCGTGTGATGGCTGGGGGCCTGGTAGTCGCGGGCATCGTCACGGTTGCTCCACAGCGCCGCCGCCAGCCCGTCGCCCAGGTGCGCGCTCAGCTCCAGGCGGGCGTGGGGCGAGGCGTTCAGGGCATTGAAAACCTGCAGGTGGTCGAGTGCGGGCATGGGTGGTTCCTCTGGCGCCCATCGTACTGCGCGCGGGGCGCGCTGGCAGCTACCTGGGGTGGAAAAGCGCAAGTTTTTGCAAGCCGGAACAAACAGGGCGTTGGACACTGACAGTGGGCATGTCGTCTCGGTTGTTCGCCGGCAAGCCCGCTCCTACAGCGTCCCCGTAGGAGCCGGCTTGCCGGCGAAGGCCGCAACGCGGCCCTTGGCTCAACACCCGGAGGACTGCCATGAACCTGTCGCTCTACCTGCTCACCGTCCTGATCTGGGGCACTACCTGGATCGCCCTGAAGTGGCAACTGGGCACGGTCGCCATCCCGGTGTCGATCGTCTACCGCTTCGCCCTGGCCGGGCTGATCCTGTTCGCCTTCCTGCTGCTCACCCGCCGCCTGCAACCGATGAACCGGCGTGGGCACTTGGTGTGCCTGGCCCAGGGCTTGTGCCTGTTCTGCGTCAACTTCATGTGTTTCCTCACTGCCAGCCAGTGGGTCGCCAGCGGCCTGATCGCCGTGGTGTTCTCCACCGCCACGTTGTGGAACGCCATCAATGCGCGGATCTTCTTCGGCCAGAAGATCGCCGCCAACGTGCTTGGTGGCGGCGCCCTGGGCCTGCTCGGGTTGGGGCTGCTGTTCTGGCCGGAGCTGTCGCACCACGCGGCCAGCCGCGAAACCTTGTATGGGCTGGGGCTGGGCCTGCTCGGCACCTTGTGCTTCTCGGCGGGCAACATGCTCTCCAGCGTGCAACAGAAGGCTGGTCTCAAGCCGCTGACCACGAACGCCTGGGGCATGCTCTACGGCGCCTCGATGCTGGCGCTGTACTGTGTGCTCAGCGGTATTCCCTTCACCATGGAGTGGAATGCCCGCTATGTCGGCGCGCTGCTGTACCTGGTGATTCCGGGGTCGGTGATCGCCTTCACCGCCTACCTGACCCTGGTCGGGCGCATGGGGCCGGAGCGGGCCGCCTATTGCACGGTGCTGTTCCCGCTGGTGGCGCTGAATGTCTCGGCGTTCGCCGAGGGTTACCAGTGGACGGCGCCAGCGTTGTTGGGGTTGGTGGCGGTGATGGCGGGTAATGTGCTGGTGTTTCGCAAGTCGAAGCCGAGGCAGGTTACTGGTGCATTGCCAGCGAAGTGAGCGCTTGCCCCGCGATCGAGCCTTCAGCCTTTCCACACCTGCGGATTGACCAAATCCTGTGGGCGTTCGCCGAGCAGCGCAGTGCGCAGGTTGTCGATGGCCCGATTGGCCATGGCCTCGCGGGTCTCGGCGGTGGCCGAGCCGATGTGGGGCAGGGTCAGGGCATTAGGCTGCTTGAACAGCGGCGAGTCGGCGAGCGGCTCTTTCTCGTACACATCCAGCCCGGCACCACGAATCGTGCCGTTTTGCAGCGCCTCGACCAGCTCCGCCTCGTCCACCACCGGCCCGCGGGCGATGTTGATCAGGAATGCGCTGGGCTTCATCAGTTTCAGCTCACGGGCACCGATCAGCTTGCGGGTGGCGTCGGACAGCGGCACCACCAGGCAGACGAAATCGGCTTCTGCTAACAGCTCATCCAGGCTGCGAAATTGCGCGCCCAACTCCTGTTCCAGCGCGGTCTTGCGATTGTTGCCGGTGTACAGCACCTGCATGTTGAAACCGAAACGGCCACGCCGGGCGATGGCAGCGCCGATGTTGCCCAGGCCGACGATGCCCAGTTTCTTGCCGTGCACATCGCAGCCGAACTGCGCCGGGCCGACGGTGGCCTGCCAGTGGCCGGCCTTGGTCCAGGCGTCCAGTTCGGCGGTGCGTCGGGCGCAGCCCATTATGAGGGCGAAGCCCAGGTCGGCGGTGCTTTCGGTAAGCACGTCGGGGGTGTTGGTCAGGGCGATGCCACGCTCGTTGAAATAGTCCAGGTCGTAGTTGTCGTAGCCGACCGAGACGCTGGACACCACCTCCAGCTTGCCGGCGCCCTCGAGTTGCGCACGGCCCAGCTTGCGACCGACGCCGATCAGGCCGTGGGCCTCGGGCAGCGCTTCGTTGAACTGGGCGGCGATGTCGCCCAGCTTGGGGTTGGGCACGATCACGTTGAAGTCATGTTGCAGGCGCTCGGCCATGGCCTGGGTGATGCGGCTGAAGGCTAGGACGGTCTTTTTCATCGGGCTGCTTCTCTGCAAAACGAGCGGGGGCTGCCTTATCGCGGGGCAAGCCCGCTCCCATGCATGCAGTGGAGCACTCGTGGGAGCGGACTTGCCGCGCGATGACGGCGTCATTGCTTAGCAACCTACCATTGCCGTCCATTGCAATGCACCGGCTTTTTCAGTTGGCGATCAGCAGCTCGTGGGTTTTCAGGTCGGCCTCGTGGGCGGCGAGGATCTCCGGCAGCGAGTTGCGCAGGTACTCGACCCAGGTCTTGATCTTGGCATCCAGGTACTGGCGCGACGGGTAGATCGCGTACAGGTTCAGCTCCTGCAGGCGGTACTGCGGCAGGATCCGCACCAAGCTGCCGTCGCGCAGGCCGTCGATGGCGGTGTAGATCGGCAGCACGCCCACGCCCATGCCGCTGCGGATCGCGGTTTTCATCGCATCGGCCGAGTTCACCTGGAACGGCGAACTGGTGATGTTGACCACCTCCTGTCCCTCGGGCCCGTCGAACAGCCATTTTTCCAGCGGGATCACCGGGCTGACCATGCGCAGGCAGGCATGCTTGAGCAGGTCGGCGGGCTTGTGGGCGAAGCCGTGGCGGGCCACGTAGTCGGGCGAGGCGCAGACGATGCTGTAGGTGATGCCCAGGCGCTGGGAGACGAAGCCGGAGTCCGGCAGCTCGCTGGCCAGGACGATGGACACGTCGTAGCCCTCGTCGAGCAGGTCGGGCACACGGTTGGCCATGGTCAGATCGAAGGTGACATCCGGGTGCGACTCGCGGTAGCGGGCGATGGCGTCGACCACGAAATGCTGGCCGACCCCGGTCATCGAGTGCACCTTCAGCTGCCCGGCGGGGCGGGCGTGGGCATCGCTGGCCTCGGCCTCGGCTTCCTCCACAAAAGTAAGAATCTGCTCGCAGCGCATCAGGTAGCGCTTGCCGGCCTCGGTCAGCGCGATGCGCCGGGTGGTGCGGTTGAGCAGGCGGGTTTGCAGATGGGCTTCCAGGTTGGAGACCGCCCGCGACACGTTCGCGGTGGTCGTATCCAGTTGCGCCGCGGCAGCGGTGAAGCTGCCGAGCTGGGCCACGCAACTGAAAGCACGCATGTTTTGCAGGGTGTCCATGGGTCACTCTCGGTTTAGAGGACAAAATTGTGACATGAAGTAACTATCTGTCGCTTCCGACTAAAGCCGGATTATCGCTGTTTTGGTAACAAAGATTCGCAGGAATATACGCTTATCGCCACTCCACGCGCCCCCTAGAATTGCTCGGCCCCTCCACCTCTTCCTCGGGAAATCGCAGCTGTGCCGCGTCGCCACATCAGAGCGCTCCATGCGTTCAGTGCCTGTGCCCTTTGTCTCACCTTGAGCGGCTGTATCGGAACCTGGGGCATCGCCCCGCAAAGCAAGACCCTTCAAGCCAACCAACTGACCATCGACGACGCGATCCGCGAGGCCGCGCGTGACGCCCATTGGCCGGCCCAGCAGTGGTGGCGCGCCTATGCCGACCCGCAGCTCGACGGCTGGATCGCCCAGGCCCTGGCCGGCAGCCCGAGCCTGGCCATGGCGGCCGCCCGGGTGCGTGAAGCCAAGGCCCTGGCCGGCGTGGTCGAGTCGGCGGAAAAACTCCAGGCTAACGGCAACGCCTCGCTCAAGCGCCACAACTGGCCGGAAGATCAGTTCTACGGCCCCGGCGCGCTGTCGGGTGCCAATACCTGGGACAACAATGCCAGCATTGGCTTGAGCTACGCGCTGGACCTCTGGGGCCGCGAGCGCAATGCCAGCGAGCAGGCCGTGGACCAGGCGCATGTGAGCGTGGCCGAGGCGCGCCAGGCGCAGTTGGAGCTTGAGAACAACGTGGTGCGCGCCTACATCCAGCTCAGCCTGCATTATGCCCAGCGTGATATCGTCCAGGCCGAACTGGCCCAGCAGGAGCAGATCCTCGCCCTGGCCAAGCGCCGCCTCGATGGCGGCATCGGCACCCATTTCGAGGTCAGCCAGGCCGAGGCACCCTTGCCCGAGACCCACCGGCAGATCGACAGCCTCAACGAAGAGATCGCCCTGACCCGCAACCAGCTCGCGGCCCTGGCCGGCAAGGGCCCGGGGGAGGGCGCGAAGCTGCAGCGGCCGAGCCTGGCCCTTGCCGCACCGTTGCAGTTGCCGTCGAACCTGCCCGCCGAACTGGTCGGCCAGCGCCCCGACGTGGTCGCCAGCCGCTGGCAGGTGGCGGCCCAGGCCCGCGGGATCGACGTGGCCCACGCCGGCTTCTTCCCCAACGTCGACCTGGTCGGCAGCCTCGGCTTCATGGCCACCGGTGGCGGCCCGCTGGAGTTTCTCACCGGGCGCAAGTTCAACTACAACGTCGGCCCGGCCATCAGCCTGCCGATCTTCGACGGTGGCCGCCTGCGTTCGCAGCTGGGCGTGGCCTCGGCTGGCTATGACGTCGCCGTGGCGCGCTACAACCAGACGGTGATCGGCGCGCTGAAGAACATTTCCGACCAGCTGATTCGCCGTGAATCGATGAAGGAACAGTCGCACTTCGCCGCCGAGAGCGTGGCCGCGGCGCAGAAAACCTACGACATCGCCATGATTGCCTTCCAGCGTGGCCTGACCGACTACCTCAACGTGCTCAATGCGCAGACGTTGCTGTTCCGCCAGCAACAGGTGCAGCAGCAGGTACAGGCCGCGCGCCTGGTGGCCCATGCCGAATTGGTCACTGCCCTGGGCGGGGGCCTGGAGGCAGGCAAGGACGTGCCGGACGAACAGCGTCAGGCCGCACCGAAAACCCCGGCCACCCTGGCCATCTTCGACAAGCCGGACCACGCCGAATGAGCACATCGAGTTTGCCCCTGCGCTGGCTGCGGAGCCTGGAATGGCGCCGCGGCTTCTTTGCCTGGGCGCGCACCGACGGCGTCACCTGGGTGTATATCCTGAAGGTCCTGGCCGCCGCCTTCATCACCCTGTGGCTGGCCATGCGCCTGGAGTTGCCGCAGCCGCGCACGGCGATGATCACCGTGTTCATCGTCATGCAGCCGCAGAGCGGCCATGTGTTCGCCAAGAGCTTCTACCGGGTGCTCGGCACCCTGGCCGGCTCGGCGATGATGATCGCGTTGATCGCGATCTTCCCGCAGAACACCGAGTTGTTCCTGCCCAGCCTGGCCCTGTGGGTCGGCCTGTGCTCGGCCGGCGCCATGCGTTATCGCACCTTCCGCGCCTATGGCTTCGTGCTGGCCGGCTACACCGCGGCGATGATTGGCCTGCCGGTGTTGCAGCACCCCGACCAGGCGTTCATGGCGGCGGTGTGGCGGGTGCTGGAAATCGCCCTGGGCATCCTAGTGTCGACCTTCGTCAGCGCCGCGATCCTGCCGCAGTCGGCCAGCGCCGCCATGCGCAATGCCTTGTACCAGCGCTTCGGCACCTTCGCCGCGGTGGTGGTCGAGGCCCTGCGCGGCGATAGCCAACGCGATCGCTACGAGACCAGCAACGTGCGCTTCGTCGCCGAGGCCGTGGGCCTTGAGAGCCTGCGCAATGTCACCGCTTTCGAAGACCCGCACATGCGTCGGCGCTCTGGCCGGCTGGTGCGCATGAACAGCGAGTTCATGGCCATCACCACCCGTTTCAACGCCCTGCACCGCTTGCTCGAACGCTTGCGCGCGCGCGGCCCGCTGCAGATCGTCAGTGCGATCGAACCGGGTATCGAAACCCTCGCGCAATTGCTCCAGCCCTACGTTGGCCGCGCCCTCACCGATGCCGACGCGCTGCGCCTGGCACTGGAGCTGGGCACCTACAAGGAAGGCTTGCAGGCCCAGGTGCGCGGCCTGCGTGGCGAATACCTGGAGACCGGCCCCAGCGAGTCCGACCTGCTCGATTTCCACACGGCGTTCGAGTTGCTGTACCGCTTCGTCGACGAGATGTACAGCTATGCCGAGACCCACGCCTCGCTGGCCGTGCACAAGCATGAGCGCGAGCACTGGGATGAGCCCTATGTGGCCCAGACCAGCTGGCTGGTGTCGTTGGCCGCCGGCGTGCGAGCCTCGGCGGTGCTGTTGCTGCTGGGCAGCTACTGGTTGCTCAGCGACTGGCCCAGCGGCGGCATGATGACGCTGATCGCCACGGTCACCGTGTGCCTGTCGGCGGCCTCGCCGAACCCCAAGCGCATGTCGTTCCAGATGGCCTGCGGCACGGCGATCGGGGCGTTCGTCGGCTTCTTCGAAACCTTCTTCGTGTTCCCCTGGATCGATGGCTTCGCGCTGCTGTGCATGGTCCTGGCGCCGGTGTTCGTGCTCGGCGCGTTCCTCGCCTCGCGCCCGGCCTATGCCGGTTATGGCCTGGGCCTGCTGGTGTTCTTCGCCATCGGCTCGGTGCCCAACAACCTGACGGTCTACGACCCCTATGCCTTCATCAACGACTACATCGGCATGGTCATCGGCATGTTCGTCTGCGCCGCCGCTGGCGCGATCATCCTGCCGCCCAACAGCCGCTGGCTGTGGAGCCGGCTGGAGCAGGAACTGCGCGAGCAGGTGCTGTTCGCCATCGGTGGGCGTCTGCGTGGCCTGGGCTCGGCGTTCGAGAGCCGCACCCGCGACCTGCTGCACCAGGCCTATGGCCTGGCCGCCGGCAAGCCGCAGGTGCAGAGCGAACTGATGGGCTGGATGTTCACGGTGCTGGAGATCGGCCACGCCATCATCGAGCTGCGCAAGGAGCAGGCGCGGGCGCCGATCCACCCGGCCTATGCCGAGTCGCAGCCCTGGCGCCAGGCCATCCGCGTGATGGGCCGCGCCCTGGCGCGCTTGTTCCTGCAACCCAGCGCCAGCAACCATGAGCGCGCCCTGGTGGCGGTGGACCATGCCATCAGCCGCGTGCAGGCCACCGACGAACCCTTCGCCCGGCACTTCGACACCTCGGTGCTGCGCCGCGCGCAAAGCTACCTGCACTTCATCCGTTCCTCCCTGCTCGACCCACAGTCGCCGCTGGCACCGGCGAAAGGACTGCACGATGCTCCGTGAAACCATGCCCCGTGAGATCGCCTTCCATGGCGTGTACATGCCCACCATGACCTTGATGTTCCTGTTCGCCCTGGGCCTGGCCTGGGGCCTGGACCGGTTCATCGCCAGCGTGGATGGCTATCGCTTCTTCTGGCACCCGGCGCTGTTGCGCCTTTCCCTGTTCGTTTGCCTGTTCGGCGCCCTGGCGCTGTCGCTCTACTGGTGAGAATCCCTCGATGAAAAAGTTCTTCAGCCTGATCGCCACCCTGCTGGTGCTGGCCGCCGCAGTGGCGATCGGCCGCCAGTTATGGCTGCACTACATGACCACGCCGTGGACCCGTGACGGCCGGGTGCGCGCCGACATCATCAATGTCGCCGCCGATGTGCCGGGCTATGTGGTCGACGTGCCGGTGCTGGACAACCAGCGGGTGAAGAAGGGCGATGTGCTGATGCGCATCGATCCGGAGCACTACCAACTGGCGGTGGACCAGGCCAAGGCCCTGGTCGCCGCGCGCAAGGCCACCTGGGAAATGCGCAAGGTCAACGCCAAGCGCCGCGCCGACATGGACAACCTGGTGATTTCCAAGGAAAACCGCGACGATGCCAGCAACATCGCCAGCGCCGCGCTGGCCGACTACCAGCACGCCCAGGCGCAATTGGCCGCGGCCGAGTTGAACCTCAAGCGCACGCAGATCGTCGCCACAGTCGATGGTTACGTGACCAACCTGAACATCCACCGCGGCGACTACGCCCGCACAGGCGAGGCGTTGATGGCGGTGGTGGACGAGCATTCGTTCTGGGTCTACGGCTTCTTCGAGGAGACCAAGCTGCCGCATGTGAAGGTGGGTAACCAGGCCGAGTTGCAGATGATGAGTGGCGAGCGTCTCAAGGGCCATGTGCAGAGCATCGCCCGGGGTATCTACGACCGCGACAACCCGCAGAGCCGCGAGCTGATCGCCGATGTGAACCCAACCTTCAACTGGGTGCGCCTGGCGCAACGGGTGCCGGTGCGCATCCATATCGACGAGGTGCCGGACGGATTCCTGCTGGCGGCCGGCACCACCTGCACCGTGGTGGTGACGCCGGACAGCGATTGACCGTAGGCGCCAGCAAGGCTGGCTCCTACAGGAGGAGCGCAGGGCTTGAGCTCAGCGGTGCATGAACTGCGGGGCGCGCTTCTCGGCGAAGGCGGCCATGCCTTCCTTCTGGTCATCGATGGCGAAGGTCGAGTGGAACAACCGGCGCTCGATCCGCACGCCTTCGCTCAGGCTGGTCTCGAAGGCGTGGTTGACCGCCTCCTTGGCCATCATGGTCACCGGGCCGGAATAGCTGGCGATGCGCGCAGCGGCCTGCAACGCCTCGTCGAGCAGCGTGGCATCGCTGACCCGACGGCTGACCAGGCCGCAACGCTCGGCCTCCTCGGCATCCATGGTGCGCCCGGTCAGCACCAGGTCCATGGCCTTGGCCTTGCCGATCGAGCGCGCCAGGCGTTGGCTGCCGCCGGCGCCGGGGATGGTGCCGATCTTGATTTCCGGTTGGCCGAAGCGCGCGCTCTCACCGGCGATGATCATGTCGCACATCAGCGCCAGCTCGCAGCCGCCACCCAGAGCATAACCGGCCACCGCGGCGATGCTCGGCTTGCGGAAGCTGGCCAGGCGCTCCCAGTTCAGCGTCACGAAGTCGCTGGTGTAGACCTCCATGTAGCTGCGGTCGCGCATGCCTTTGATGTCGGCGCCAGCGGCGAATACCGTATCGCCACCGGTCACTACCAGGGCGCGGACGCTACGGTCCTGTTCCAGACGGTCGAGCACACCCGCCAGCTCCTCCATCATTTCTCCGCTCAGGGCATTCAAGGCCTCGGGGCGGCTCAGGCGGATCAGCGCGACGGCGCCGGACTGTTCCAGTTGCAGGTAGTCGAGTTTCATCCGTGTCGTCTCGGTTCAGTGGCGTGGGAGTTGGTGGCGGGCATCGACCAGTACCGGGCAGCCGGCTTCGTCGATGACCCTGCTGGCGATCGAAGGGTCGAGCACGCGTTTGAGGCGTGACAGATGGCGATGGCCCATGACCACCAGGTCGATGTTGCGCGCCTTGGCCAGCTTGATGATGACCTCGGCCGGCTCGCCAACTTCCTGGCTGCCGGTGGTCGAGAAGCCTAGTTGCTCGAAGGCCTTGATTGCCTCTTGCACGATCTTGTCAGCGTGCAGTTGCTCCTGGGCGGCGGCAGGGTATTCGGTCTGGTCGAAGCTGCTCAGGCGCTGGTCGAACTCCTCCAGGGCATAGGCACTGTCGACCGCCAGCAACACGTGCAGCAAGTGCTGCTCGGGGTCGCAGAAGCGCTTGACGGTGTCGAGGATGCCTAGGCTGCGCGGGGTGCCATCGATGGCGATCAGTACCGACCTGAACATGCTTGCGGGTCCATTGGTTATGCAGAAGGCAGCTATTCTTCGGAATGATTGCAGTACGGTAAATGGTGTGCAGCGCAATCACATATTGCGTCATATGCAAAGGCAGGAAAACCGGCAAAGACTGGTAATATTGCAGCGGATTCACCGAAATTCTTGAATGGATGCTTACCATGCACTTTCCGGATATGAACCTTCTGGTCGCACTGGACGCCCTGCTCGACGAGGGCAGCGTGGTCGGGGCGGCACGCCGCATGAACCTCAGCCCGGCAGCCATGAGCCGCACCCTGACGCGGATCCGCCATGCCGTTGGCGACCCGATCCTGGTGCGCGCCGGCCGCGGCCTGGTGCCCACGCCCAAGGCCATGGCCTTGCGCAGCCAAGTGCGCAGCGTGGTCGAACAGGCCGGTCAGGTCTTCAGCTCCAGCGACGAGGTCGACCTGCCGACCCTGGAACGCTCCTTCAACCTGCGGGCCAATGACGTGTTCATCGCGCCGTTCGCCACGCCGTTGCTGGAAACCATGCGCAAGCAGGCGCCACGCACCGTGCTGCGCTTCGTTCCCGAAGGCGAGGGCGGCGACGAGGACGAAAGCCTGCGCGATGGGCGCCTGGATCTCTATATCAGCGCCACCCGCAACCTGGGCCCGGAGATCAAGGTGCAGAGCCTGTTCTCCACCACCTTCGTCGGCCTGGCCCGGGTCGATCACCCGATCTTCAACGACGAGATCACCCCGGAGCGTTTCGCCGCTTATGAGCAGATCAGCGTGTCGCGGCGTGGCCGCGCCACCGGGCCGATCGACCAGGCGCTGGCGGGCATGGGGCTGAGCCGGAGGGTGGCGTTGATCACGCCGAGTTTCCACTCGGCGATGTTCTCGCTGCCCGAGTCCGACCTGCTGCTGCCGTTACCGCAGCATGTGCTGCTCAGTGTCGCCCGGTTGGGCTTGCCGTTGCGCTCGTTCCGCATTCCGATGGCGCTGGAGTCGGTGGCCATCATGCAGGCCTGGCACCCGCGATACGACAACGACCCGGCACACCGCTGGCTGCGCCAGACGCTCAAGGAGTGTTGCAGCAAGCATTGAGCGGGGGGGAGGGCTTAGCGCCTATGAGATCGAGTGCGGCGCCCGACTCATAGGCCCACATCCCCCGCTCGCACTTATGATTATGTGGCTTTATAGTTGCATCGTATGCAGCATAAAGCTGCGAATATGTCAGTTTTCGACAGCATTGCGCCTCCCTAGACTTGCCGGGTATCTACTTTTCCCGGAGTTCTAAAGCCATGCGTGCCTATCTGCCTCGTCCCGCCCCAGCCCGCGCCACCGGGGCCAGGCCATGACTTCGCTGGCCGCCACGGCTACCGTGGCCGCCCCTTCGAGCGCCGCGGCGCCGGCACCGGCCAAGCCGGCCGCGCCACCGGCATTTGGCCCGCGCATCGTGGTCGGCCTGGTTGGCGTGCTGCTGGCGGTATTGTGCGCCGGCCTCAACGAGATGGTCACCAAGATGGCCCTGGCCGATATCCGTGGCGGCATGGGCATCGGTGCCGACGAAGGCTCTTGGCTGGTGGCGCTGTACTCGGCCACCTCGGTATCGGCCATGGCTTTCGCGCCCTGGTGCTCGGTGACCTTTTCCCTGCGTCGTTTCACCCTTAGTGCCATCGGTGCCTTCGCCGTGCTTGGCCTGCTGTGCCCGTTCGCGCCCAACCAGGAAACCTTGATGGTGCTGCGCACCCTGCAAGGCTTCGCAGGCGGTGCCTTGCCGCCGATGCTGATGAGCGTGGCGCTGCGTTTCCTGCCGCCAGGCATCAAGCTCTACGGCCTGGCTGGCTATGCCCTGACCGCCACCTTCGGCCCTAGCCTGGGTCTGCCACTGGCCGGCCTGTGGACCGAATACGTCGGTTGGCAGTGGGCTTTCTGGCAGATCATCGTGCCATCCTTGCTGGCCATGGCCTGCGTGGCCTGGGGCCTGCCGCAGGACCCGCTGCGCCTGGAGCGCTTCAAGCAGTTCGACTGGCGTGGCCTGCTGCTGGGGTTGCCGGCGATCTGCTCGATCGTCATTGGCCTGTCCCAGGGCGACCGCTACGGTTGGTTCAACTCGCCGATGATCTGCTGGTTGCTGGGCGGTGGCCTGGCGCTGTTGGTGCTGTTCATGATCAACGAGTGGTCCCATCCGCTGCCGTTCTTCAAGTTGCAGATGCTCACCAACCGCAACCTCACCCATGCCCTGATCACCCTGGGCGGCGTGCTGGTGGTGCTGTCGGCGGTGATCATCATCCCGTCCAGCTTCCTCGCCCAGATCCAGGGCTACCGCCCGGCGCAGACCGGCCCGGTAATGCTGTTGGTGGCCTTGCCGCAGTTGCTGGCGCTGCCGCTGACCGCGGCGCTGTGCAACATCCGCGCGGTGGACTGCCGCTGGGTGCTGGCCATCGGCCTGGGCATGCTGGCGGTGTCCTGCTTCGGCGGCACCTTCGTTACCTCGCAGTGGATCCGCGACAACTTCTACGTGCTGCAACTGTTCCAGATCTTCGGCCAGCCCATGGCGGTTATCCCGCTGCTGATGCTCGCCACCGGCGGCATGACGCCGCAGGACGGCCCGTTCGCCTCGGCCTGGTTCAACACCGTCAAGGGCCTGGCCTCGGTGGTCGCTGCCGGGGTTCTCGACGCGCTGACCACCAGCCGCCGGCATTTCCACTCGAACATGCTGGTAGACAACCTGGGCAACTCGCCCCTGGTCGACGGCAACGCCGCCGGCCTGGCCAAGCGTATTCACGAGCAAGCCGTGGTGCTGACCTCGGCTGACCTGTACCTGTGCATGGCACTGCTGGCGCTGGCGCTGATCGTGCTGATTCCCTTCGTGCCTACCCGGATCTATCCACCGCGCGCGGTGGCATAGCGTTCTTGTTGAGAGAGAAAGACATCATGACCATAAGCAAAAACCAGAAACTGGCCTTGATCGCGGCGGCGGTCATCGTCGTCGGCGGCATCGCCTTCACCGCCTTGCCTTCGCTGTTCGGCGGCGGTGGCGTGCAATCGACCAACGACGCCTACGTATCGGCCGACTACACCGTGGTGGCGCCGAAAGTGGCCGGCTTCATCACCCAGGTGCTGGTCGAGGACAACCAGCAGGTCAAGGCCGGGCAACTCCTGGCGCGCATCGACGACCGTGACTTCCAGGCCGCCCTGGCGGCGGCCGAGGCCCAGGCGCAGATGTCCCGCGCCCAGTTGCAGAACGCCAAGGCGACGTTGGAGCGTCAGGCCTCGCTGATCTCCCAGGCTGAGGCCGCGGTGGCCGCCGACAAGGCTGAACTGGCCTTCGCCAGCCATGAGCTGACCCGCCACACGCGCCTGGCCGAGCAGGGCGCCGGCACCGTGCAGAACGCCCAGCAGGCGCGTAGTCGGGTCGACCAGGCCCAGGCGCGGCTGACCAACTCCAGCGCGGCCCTGGCGGCGGCGCGCAAGCAGACCGACATCCTCAGCGCGCAGTTGCAGGCCGCCGAGGCCGGGCGCAAGCATGCCGATGCGGCGCTGGACCGTGCGCGCCTGGACCTGTCCTACACCAGCATCGTCGCGCCTATCGACGGCATGGTCGGCGAGCGGGCGGTGCGCATTGGCTCCTACGTGCAGCCCGGGGCGAAAATGCTCTCGGTGGTGCCGTTGCAGCGCGCCTACGTGATCGGCAACTTCCGCGAAACCCAGCTGACCCACGTGCTGCCTGGCCAACGCGTCGAGGTGAGCGTCGATACCTTCCCCGGCGAGCGCCTGCGCGGCGTGGTGCAGAGCGTCGCGCCGGCCACCGGCCTGACCTTCGCGGCGGTCAAGCCTGACAACGCCACCGGCAACTTCACCAAGGTGGTGCAGCGCATTCCGGTGAAGATCGTCTTCGACGCTGACCAGCCGCTGTTGCAGCGCTTGCGCGTGGGCATGTCGGTGATCGCCGATATCGACACCCGTAGTGAAGGCGGCCAGGACGCCCGGGCCAAGACCAATCAGGAGGTCAGCGCCCGATGAAGCTTGCACGTACCGGCACGCCCTTGTTGTTGGGCGCCACCCTGGCCTTGAGCGCCTGCACCCTCGGCCCGGACTTTCACAAGCCTGCTTCGAGCGCCCCGGCGGCCTGGCCCGCCCTGCAGGAAAAGGCTGCCCCCAGCCAGCCGCAGAGCACGCCGCTGGAAGCCCGTTGGTGGGAGACTTTCCACGATGCGCAACTGACGGCGCTGATCCAGCGCGCGGTGGAGCGCAACCTGGACCTGCAGATCGCCACTTCGCGCCTGCTGCAAAGCCGCGCGCTGCGCATGAGCATCGCCTCCGAACAGTACCCGTCGGTGGATGTCGACGCCGGCTACAGCCGCGCGCGCAACAGCGCCAAAGGGCTTGCCGACCCGTCCGGTAAAAATGGCAAGTCGGCGTTCAACCTGTGGCAAGGCGATTTCGTCGCGGCCTGGGAGCTGGACCTGTGGGGCCGCGTGCGGCGTGAAGTGGAAGCGGCCGACGCCAGTGTCGAGGTCGCCGAAAACGATCGTCAGGGCGTGCTGCTTTCGCTGCTGGCGGAAACCGCCAGCACCTATATCCAGCTGCGCTCGGTGCAAAGCACCCTGGGCGTGGTGCGCGAGAACCTGGACGTGTCCCGTCACTCGTTGCGCCTGTCGCAGATGCGCCTGAGCGACGGCGTGGCGACTAACCTCGATGTCGCCCAGGCCGCCGCCCAGGTGGCTTCGGTCGAGGCGCGCCTGCCGACCCTCGAAGAGCGCCAGGCGCAGTTGATCAACGCCCTGAGCCTGCTGGTGGCCGAGCCGCCGCGCAGCTTGCAGCAGGAACTGCTGACCCCGGGCGAACTGCCGCGCACCGCCCAGCGCTTCGCCATGGGCCTGCCGTCGGAGCTGGCCGAGCGCCGCCCCGACATCCGCCAGGCCGAGGCGCGGCTGCATGCGGCCACCGCCAGCATCGGCGTGGCCAAGGCCAACTTCTACCCGAGCATCCGCCTGTCCGGCAGTGCCGGCTTCCAGTCGATGCAGTTGTCCGACTTCGGCAACTGGGACGCGCGGCGCTTCGCCATCGGGCCACAGTTGAACCTGCCGATTTTCGAAGGTGGGCGCCTCAAGGGCGTGCTCGAACTGCGCGAGGCGCAGCAGCAGGAAGCGGCATTGCAGTATCAGCAGACGGTGCTGCGCGCCTGGCACGAAGTGGACGATGTGCTTCGCCAGTACAACGCCAGCCAGTTGCGCCGCGACTTGCTCGAGGAAGCGGTGCGCCAGAGCCGGGTGGCCTTGGATAACGCCAAGCGCCAGTACGTGGAAGGCGCGGTGGATTTCCTCAATGTCTTGACGGTGCAAAGCGCATTGCTGGCCAACCAGGAACAGTGGGTGGAAAGCAGTGCCGCCACGTCGTTGTCCATGGTGGGGCTGTACAAGTCCCTGGGCGGCGGATGGCAATCGTTTGCGCCGGTGATGCAAGCCAAGGTTGAACGCGATTGAGCGCAGCGGTCAAAGAGCCATGAGGCACGCCGCCAACAATGCTTGCGTTGTTGGCGGCGTGTCGTTTTTGGGAACAGATATCATCCAGAAAAAGGACGCAGGTATGAATATTTCCTTGCACGGCAAAAGTGCAATCGTCAGCGGTTCCACGGCCGGTATAGGGTTCGCCGTCGCCTTCGGCTTGGCCGAGGCGGGTGCGAATGTGGTGATCAACGGCCGTGAAGAAGGCCGGGTGAAGCGCGCCATCAAGCAAATCACCGACAAGTTGCCCGGCGCCAAGGTGTCCGGCGTGGTTGCCGACCTTGGCACGCTCGAAGGTGTGAAGAAGCTGATCGCCAAGGAGCCGGAAACCGACATCCTGGTGAACAACCTGGGCATCTTCGAGCCCAAGGGCTTCTTCGAGATCAGCGACGAAGACTGGCAGCATTTCTTCGAGGTCAACGTGATGAGCGCGGTGCGCCTGTCGCGTCACTACGCCCAGGGCATGAAAGTGCGCAACTGGGGCCGGGTGTTGTTCATGTCCAGCGAATCGGCGCTGCAGATCCCGACCGAGATGATCCACTACGGCACCACCAAGACCGCGCTGCTGGCGGTGTCCCGCGGCCTGGCCGAGACCCTGGCCGGTACCGGCGTGACGGTCAACGCCGTGCTGCCGGGGCCGACCCGTTCCGAGGGCGTGGGCGGTTACTTCGAGAAGATGGCCGACGAGGCCGGCAAGCCGGTCGAGGAGCTGGAAGCCAGCTTCATCGCCGAGCACCGCTCCAGTTCGATCATCAAGCGCCTGGCCACGGTGGAAGAGGTGGCCAACCTGGTGGTCTACCTGGCTTCGCGCCAGGCCAGCGCCACCACCGGCGCGGCCATGCGCGTGGATGGCGGGGTGGTGCGTTCGATCGCCTGATGTAAAAAGCCCGGGCGGTCATGCCGCCCGGGCTTTGTTGTATCGCGCTTGCCGGCAAACACCCTGTTGCCTGGATCGCCAGCAAGGCAGGCTCCTACAGGTTGGAGTCTGTGTAGGAGCCGGCTTTGCCGGCGAACAGCGGCGCCATGCACCGCAGGGTCAATGCGCCAGGGTCGGCTGGCTCAGGGCCGGCAGCCCATAGTCGAACTCGGCGAACAGCCGGGCGAAGCGCTTGAGCGACTCCGGTGCGTCCATGCGCTCCATCACCACTTCGATGAACACCAGCGCGTCGCAGGCCTCGGCCTCGATCAACGCCACTTCCAACTGGTCCTCGGTGTGCACGGTGAAATGCCGCGCGCGCTCGCGGGTGTCGAGCACCTTGGGCAGCTGCGCGTAACGCCACGGGTTGATGTCGTTGTAGCTGGAGTTCTCGCCGAGGATCAGGCGCTCGATGGTGTAGCCGTCGTTGTTGATCAGGAAGATGATCGGCTTGAGGTCGTGGGCGAGGATGGTCGACAGCTCCTGCACGGTCATCTGTAGCGAACCGTCGCCAATGAACAGCATCTGCCGCCGCTGTGGCTGGGCCAGCAGGGTGCCGAGCAGGGCTGGCAAGGTGTAGCCGATCGAGCCCCAGATCGGCTGGGTCAGGTAGGTCACCCCACGCGGCATGCGCAGGCCGTTGAGGCCAGCCGAGGAAGTGCCACTCTCGGCGATGATCAACTCGTCGCCGCGGATCAAGTGGGCGATGCGCTGCCAGAAACGCAACTGGCTCAGCGGATGCTCGGGCAGCGCGCGGAATGCCGCCGGGCCGCTGAACGGCGGTACCTGGCGCGGCATGGCTTGCATCACTGGTGGTTGTTGCACCAGGGTCTCCAGTACCTGGCGCATGCTCACCGCGTTGTAGTGCACCTTGGCCATCGACGCGGCATAAGGCTGCAGCTGGATCAGCGCGCCGTCCTGGAACTTCTGCGAGAACAGCGCGGTGCTGACGTCGGTGAAGCGCGCGCCGATGCTCAGCACGCAGTCGGCCTGCTCGATCGCCTCGCGTACCGCCGGGGCGCTGCCGGCACCGGCGTAGGTGCCGAGGAACAGGTGGTGGGTTTCCGGCAGCATGGCCTTGGCCGGCGGCAGGTTGGCGAAGGGCAGGTCGAGGCGTTCGATCAGCTCCAGCACCTGTTCGGTCAGGCCGAAGCGTTCGACGTCGATGTCCACCAGCACCACCGGTCGGCTGGCCTTGGCCAGGCGTTCGCGCAGTTGGGCCACCACATGTTGCAGCTGGCCCGGCTCGCTGCGGGTTTCGCACAGTTGCAGCGGCGTGTCGGGTACTTCGATGTGCAGGTAGGCGAGGTCCGACGGCAGTTGCAGGTACACCGGGCGGCGTTCGCGCAAGCAGGTCTGCAGCACCCGGTCGATCTCTTGCGCGGCGTTTTCCACGGTGATGCGCGCCTGGGCCACGGTGAACTGGCGCACGGCAACCATGATGTTGTCGTAGTTGCCGTCGGCCAGGGTGTGGTGCATGAGCGCGCGGTCGATAATCGCGTGCAGCGGCGGCATGCCGGAGATCATGACCACCGGAACCCGTTCGGCATAGGCCCCGGCAATGCCGTTCAGCGCACTGAGGTCACCCACGCCGTAGGTGGTCAGCACCGCGCCGAAGCCTTGGGCACGGGCGTAGCCGTCAGCGGCGTAGGCGGCATTGAGCTCGTTGCAGTTGCCGATGAAGCGCAGGTCCGGCATGACCTCGACCTGTTCGAGCAAGGTCAGGTTGTAGTCGCCGGGTACGCCGAACAAGTGGCGGATACCGAATTCCTGCAGGCGACGCAGGAGAAAGTCGCCGATGGTCATGTCCATGTTGGAGTCAACCTCGTGAGTCCGTTGAGGAGGGATAACGCGTCGTCAGCGTGTGCCGCGCAGGTCGATGACCTTGCCGGCCTTGCCTTCGGAGCGCTTCAGGGAGTGGCAGGGGTTGAGCACGATGCGGGTGCTGATGCCGACATGCACCTTGATCCGGTGGCTGAGCTGCTGGCAGGCGGCTTGTTGCTCCTCGTTGCTCAGGCGGCTGTGTTCTGGGCGCAGCTCAACCTGCACGGTGAGGGCGTCGAGGTTGCCTTCACGGCTGACGTGCAGCTCGTGCACGGGGCTGAAGATGAACAGGTTCAGCAGTTGTTCCTCGATCTGGCTGGGGAACACGTTGACCCCGCGGATGATCAGCATGTCGTCGCTGCGCCCAGTGATCTTGTCCAGTCGCCGCATGGCGCGGCCGCTGCCGGGCAGCAGGCGGGTCAGGTCGCGGGTGCGGTAGCGCACCATCGGCAGCGCTTCCTTGCTCAGGGTGGTGAGCACCAGTTCGCCGAACTGGCCGTCGGGCAGCACTTCGCCGGTTACCGGGTCGATGATTTCCGGGTAGAAGTGATCTTCCCAGAGGGTCGGGCCGTCCTTGGTGTCCAGGTGCTCCATGGCCACGCCCGGGCCCATGATCTCCGACAGGCCATAGATATCCAGGGCCTGGATGCCCAGGCGCTGTTCCAGTTCGCCGCGCATCTGTTGGCCCCAGGGTTCGGCGCCGAAGATCCCGGTTCGCAGTGACAGCGCGCGTGGGTCCAGGCCTTGGCGCTCGATCTCTTCGGCGATGTTGAGCATGTACGACGGCGTGACCATGATGATGTCGGGCTGGAAATCGCGGATCAGCTGGACCTGTTTCTCGGTCTGGCCACCGGACATCGGGATCACCGTGCAGCCGAGTTTCTCGGCGCCGTAGTGCGCGCCCAGGCCGCCGGTGAACAGGCCGTAGCCGTAGGCGATATGGATGCGGTCGCCACGCTGGCCGCCGGCGGCACGAATCGAGCGGGCCACCAGCGACGACCAGACATCGATGTCATGCCGGGTGTAGCCGACCACGGTGGGCTTGCCGGTGGTGCCGCTGGAGGCATGCAGGCGCACCACCTGGTCCATGGGCACGGCGAACAGGCCGAACGGGTAGTGCTCGCGCAGTTCGGCCTTGCTGGTCAGGGGGAAGCGGGCCAGGTCCTCCAGGTGGTTCATGTCCTTGGGGTGAATCCCCATGGCCTGGAATTGCTCGCGGTACCAGGGCACGTTGGCGTAGGCATGTTCCAGGGTGACACGCAGGCGTTGCAGCTGGTGGTCGCGCAACTGGTCGACGCTGGCGTGTTCGAAGCGGTCGTCGACCGGCTCGGCGAAGGCGGTGGACGGGGTGCTGTGCAAGGGCATCGATGGGATGGGCATCGGATCTGCTCTCTTTGTGTAGGGCGCAATGGAAGGCAGGCAAAGCCCCACTGCCGGCTCACCCCAGGCCCGCCCCGGAAGGCGAGCCTGACGTGCCGACAGGGCATGACAGGGCTTGCGAGCTGCGGGCTCGACCGTTCAGACGGCCTGTGTCAGGCGCAGCAGCTGGTTGAAGATGTTCTTCTGGTGCATCTCTTCGGTGCCGCCGACGCTGGCGAAGCCCAGGGCATCCTTGACCAGGTTGGCGACGTCGCCTTCGTGGTAGCCCAGGCTGCCGTACAGCTTGAGCAGGCTGATGGCGCTGTTGATGAAGTCCTGTGCGGCGCCGAGCTTGGCGATCGAGCAGTTCATCAGGGCCTGTGGCTGGTCGTTGAGCAACTGGTCGAGGGCGGCATAGGCCATCCAGCGGTTGCGTTCGATGCCCATGGCCAGGTCCACCAGGCGCTTCTGCACGTACTGGTGGTTATCGATGGTGCTGTTGAAGCTTTCGCGCTTGGCCGCGTACTGCATGGCTTCGGCGAGGAACGGCGTGGGCAGGTTGGCCGCCACCAGGCCGTAGTACAGGCGGCCAAGCGAGATGATCTTGATCAGTTGCTGCAGGCCACGGCCGGGCTCGCCAAGCACCTGGCTGGTCGGCACGTGCAGGTTGTCGAAGTGCAGCGGGCCGGTCGGCAGGTGCTTGTTGCCGAGCTTGTCGTCAGGCTGGCCACGGGTCAGGCCCGGGGTGTCCTTGTCGATCATCACCAGGGCGATATTGGCCTTGGCGTCGGTATCGAGCTTGGTGACGATCAGCATGAAATCGGCCACGGGGGCGTGGGCGATGTTGAACTTGCTGCCATTGAGGCGATAGCCGTCTGCGGTCGGGGTCAGCAGGCTGTGGATGCTGCGCACGTCGGTGCCGGTGCCGGGTTCGGCGATGCCGGTGGCGCTCAGCGCGCCGTTGAGGATCGCGGTAAGGTAACGGTCCTTCTGTTCGTCGTTGCCGTAGAGCATCAGGGCGCGGACCATGCCGGCCTGGGCGATCACCGAGAGCAGCAGTTCGGGGGTGCGGATCGACGAGGCCAGGCCTTCGAGGGCGGCGGTGAAGCCCCACCAGTCCTCGCCCAGGCCACCGTGGCTGGCGGGGATGACCAATTGCCAAAGGCCGGCATCGCACAGGCGTTGCCAGCCGTAATGATCGAAACCAGGTTCGGCGCTGCGGCGGGCTTGTGCCAGCTCGGCGCCGATGGCCCGGTATTTCACCAGCAGTTCATGTTGCTGGGGCGTCCAGGAGAATTTCATCGCGAGAGTTCCTTTGCAGTCTGCTCGCCGGCCGCCAGGCGCCCGGCGATACCATCATCCCTGAGCCCGGGCTCAGCCTTCCTGGAATGCCAGGACCTGGTCCTTGAACGCTTGCGGTACAGGCACGGTGGCTTGTTTGTCGTAGTCGAACATCACGTGGTACGACTTGGCCTTGGCGACGATTTCCTTGCTGTCGTCCGAGCGGCGCATGATGTGCTCGATCTCGAAGCTCTTGGTGCCGAACTTGACCACCGAGCTGGTGACCACCAGGGTTTCGCCGTACATGGCCTGGGCCACGTAGTCGCACTCGCTGCGCACCATGATGTGCGGCAGTTTTTCGCTCTTCGGCAGGTTCAGCAGGTCGTGCATGTAGCAGAGGTAGGCGTGCTGCATGTAGTCGTAATAAATCGGGCTGCTGACATGGCCCATGGAGTCGGTGTCGCGGTATTTGATTTCAATGACGGTGTCAAAACCCTTGGTGCTCATTGTGAACGTCCTTTTATATGAGGGTAGAAAGAGGGATGTCATTATCTTGAAACTTTTTTGTCTCACGTCAGTGCGCGTGAAGTGCGACTGAAATATAAAGTTTCAAAGTGTTTTTAATCCTAAGCAGCTTGCCCGAAGATGGCTACTCGCATTCTTATAACTGACTGTTGTGCTCTGTTATATAGACGCCAAGGGCCACGAAATACGCGGTCTTGCGGGGTTTTTTCGAGGCGCGCTGCGGCCTGCCTGCGCGCTGCGACGATCGGGCGCAGAGAAATTTAAAATGAATTGGGAAAAGCTCGCGTTTTCGCCGTGGTGACGAGTATCGCCACTGTTTATTTAGCGCGAATTGAAAATGCGAGTTTATATTCAGTGAGGTTGGATGAGGCGCCTGTTATTACGCTGGGTTGAATGCGAGTAGTTGAGTTGTATACATTCTTTTAGCATGTCGAGGAGCGTGCCCCGCTGCGAGCGGGCACTGTTGTCGCAAGGAGTGCTTTCGATATGTTGGAACAAACCAAGGTGGCGGTGGTTACCGGTGCCGCCAGTGGCATTGGCGCGGCGACAGCCCGCCTGCTGGCCGCCGATGGCTACCGGGTGGCGTGCCTGGACCTGGATGCCCAGGGCCTGGCCGCGACCCTTGACGCCATTGGCGCGCAGCATCGGCATTATTGCCTGGACCTGTGTGACGAACAGGCCGTGGCGCAGGCGTTCAGCGACATCGAACGCGTGTTCGGCCGTGTCGATGCGCTGGCCACCTGCGCCGGCGTGGTCGACACCAGCGCTTTCGACGCCTTGAGCGTGGCGCGCCTGCGCCAGTTGCTGGATATCAACCTGATCGGCACCTTCAGCGTGGTTCAGCAGGCGGTGCGGCTGATGCCCAACGGCGGGCGCATCTGCACCGTGGCCAGTGTCGCCGGCATCCGCGGCGGCGGCCTGGCGGGCACGCTGGGCTATGCCACCAGCAAAGGCGCGGTGATCACCCTGAGCAAAGGCCTGGCCCGGGAGCTGGGCCCGCGCGGTATCAATGTCAACTGCGTGGCCCCGGCGGTGATCCGCACGCCGATGCTCGACGACACCACCCGGGTCGCCGGCAAGCTCGAGCAGCTGCATGGCATGACTGCCCTGCGCCGCGAAGGCAGCGCCGAGGAGGCCGCCGAGGTGATCGGCTGGCTGCTGTCGGGCAAGTCGTCGTTCGTCAGTGGCACCACCATCGCCGTCGACGGCGGTTTGGCGATGCTCTAGAGCTGGCACGCATTCCCCTCTTTATCTCTACTACAGGACGTCATCATGGCTGTTTCCAAGGACAATCCCCTGGCGCTTTGCCGCACCTTCCTTTTCATTCCCGGCGCCGACGAGGCGGCATTGCTCGACGCGCTGAACGGTGACGGCGACGTGCTGGTGCAGGAGCTGGAGGACTTTACCCCGCCCGAGCGGCGGGCCGAGGCGCGCCAACTGGCCGCGCGGGTCATGCAGCACTGGCGCGAATGCGGGCGCATCAGCTCGGTACGCATCAACCCGTTCGAGACCTGCGGCCTGGAGGACCTCGAGGCGGTGATGGCGGCGCGTCCGCAAGTGGTGATGATGTCCAAGGTCGAGTCGCGCGAGCAGATGGCCTTGCTGGATTGGCACATCACCCGCCTGGAGGGCCAGTACGGCATCGCCCCAGGTTCGACGCTGATCGTGCCGAACATCGAGACCGCGCTGGGTGTGGTCCGGGCCATCGACATCGCCCATTCGACGCCGCGCATCAAGGCGATGCTGGTGGCCACCGAGGACATGGTCGCCGACCTGGGCGCCGGTCGCAGCCGCGCCGGGACCGAGCTGTTCTACCCGCGTTCGCGCTTTCTGCTCGAATGCGCGGCGGCGGGTGTGCTGGCGATCGACTCGCCGTATACCTTCGCCGATGACGAAGGCGCCGAGGCGGACATGCAGTTCGCCCGCTCCATCGGCTATCAGGCCAAGGGCGTGGTCAACCCGGCGCATGTCGCCGTGGCCAACCGCTACCTGACCCCGACTGCGGCCGAGGCCGATCTGGCGCAGCGCCAGATCGACGCCTTCGAGCACGCTACCCGTTCGGGCAGCGTGCGCGCCGAGGTCGATGGCCTGGTGGTTGAGGTGCCTAGTTATCTGCAGTCGCGCCGGTTGCTCGAGCGCTACCGGCAACTGCTGCAGGTCCAGGCGTCACGCGGCACCCAGGTGTGAATGGGTGACGGCACCGTTGGCCAGGTAACCGGCCTGGGTGAAGCTGCTGTGCGGACTGGCGCACAGCAGCCCTGTCACCGAACAGCAGATCGCCTCCTCGATGCCGGCCTGGCTGATCTGCGGCGCCTCCAGGGTGTACGCCTTGACCATCGACATGATCATCTGCGCGGTCAGCCAGGCGGCTGATTGCAGGTTGCCATGTGTCAGGCGCCAGCGTTGCAGCAGGCATTCCATCGAATGGGCAATGCGTGCCTGGTGCTCGCTGCTGCCGTTGCTGAGGAAGGCGAAGTCCTTGTCCAGCATGCGGTGCAGCTCGGGCTCCTGCAGGTGCAGTTGCAGCAGGCCGCGCACCAGCAGGGTGATGTGGCTTGGCAGGTCGGCCACGTCCTGGCGGCTGGCGACGTCAAGGATGATCTGGTTCACCGCCTGGGCGTGGCGCTCGTAAAGAGCGGCGATCAGGGCATCCTTGTTGGGGAAATACTGGTAGACCGAACCGACACTGACGCCGGCGCGTTCGGCCACCAGGTTGGTGTTGGTTCCTGCATAGCCATGCTTGACCACCACCGTGGCGGTGGTCTTCAGGATGGTCTCGACCATCATCCTGGAGCGGGCTTGCGTGGGGACTTTGCGAGGAAGTTGAGCGTGTTTCACGAATGACTCCAGAGTTTACCTGTATGCATTTGTGAGAAAGACTGCCAGCCAGACCATGGGGCTCCGATCCTGGAGGTTTCTCCCTGATTGCCTTTGAGCCGGCAGTGTCTCTCCCCCGCAAAATGGGCCCCGCAGGGCAAATTTCAGCGGGAGATGACACTAATGTCTGGTGTGACCGTTCAAATGCGATAGGGATTCTTGGCCCTGGCGCAACATTGGAAAATGCTCTGGTGTGCACTTTATAGTTAGCGATAGGGTCAGCTATCGATCGCTCAAACCCCGTAAAACCGGGAAGATCAAAGCGTTACGTCGAGGCCGAAACGCTTCATCAAGACTTTTTGCAGCATACCGCCGGGCAGCCAGCGGGCCAGCCAAGGCAACGCACGGCTGCCATTGCCCAGGCGTATCAGCTGCGGCACGCGATTGCGTTGCAGTGCCTTGAGCACTTGGCGGGCAAAATCATCGGCCGGGGTCGGCCGATCCTGGGAGGCGCGGGCCCGGGCGCGGATGCCTTCGCGCAGCGGCCACCAGGGCGAACCCTCGGCAATCAACAGCTCGGCCTCACGCCCGGCGTTGCTGGCGAACTGCGAGGCGATGGCCCCCGGTTGCACTTCCATGACCCGAATCCCGAACGGTGCCAGTTCCAGGCGCAGGGCGTCGCTCAAGGCGTGTACCGCGGCCTTGGAGGCGCAGTAGGCGCCGGCGAAGGGGGTAACCAGCACGCCGGAGACGCTGCCGATGTTCACCACCACGCCGCGGTTGTGGCGGAGTAAGGAGAACAATGCACGAGTGACAGCCACCGGGGCGAAGACGTTGGTCTCGAACTGCCGGCGCAGGGCGTCGGCGCCGCCATCGAGCAAGGGCCCCATGGCCCCGTATCCGGCGTTGTTGACCAGAATGTCCAGGCGCTTCAGCTCACTGGCCAGGCGAGCGAGGGCCTGTGCGTCGTTGACGTCCAGCTGCCGGGCCTGGAAGCCGGCGGCGGCCAGCCGTTCGACATCTTCTGCCTTGCGGGCGGTGGCCCAGACTTCATGGCCGGCCTCGCGAAAGGCATCGGCCAGGGCGCGGCCGATACCGCTGGAGCAACCGGTGATGAGGACGGTGGGCATGGTTGGGGCCTTGTTTTAGGTTGAGGGCATCGCGGGGCAAGTCGGGTCGCGATGAGCTGGAATCAGTTGGCGAATGTACCTTGCAGGTGCTCGGCGCGGAACTCCAAGGTCTGCGGTCGATAGCCTGCGCGCAGCGGTGGCAATGGTAGGCAGTCCTGCCATTCGGCCCCCGGCTGCAGTTCGCCCGGGCCGCGATAACGCGGGGCGGCGTAGGTGTTCTCGGCCAGGTTGACGGTATCGCCCGGGGCATAGGCGCCGACCCGCCAGCGCAGCTCGCTGAGCGGGGCCTGGTTGCCGTTCTTCATGCGCACTTGCAGGGCACGGTCGGCGGGGCACTGGTCGGGGGCGTAGGCCAGGCGGATATCGAGGCGGGCCAGTTGCGCGGCCTCGCGGGTGTCTTGCCAGGCTACCCAGAGCGCCACCAGGCCGAGACCGCAGACCGCGGACAGGGAAATCGGCAAGGCCTTGGCCGGGTAGCGCAGCAGCAGGACCAGCCAGGTGAGGACGAGCAGGGCGCCGATAATCATGGTCATGCGAGCCTTGGGTTTACTCAGTGTGCTCATCGTAGCTTCAAACTACGCCGAGGTAATCATCTGTGAGCGCAGCCTCTCGCTGCGGCCTGTTATTTCTACCAGTTGTGGGCAGTGCCGCGCACTGCTTAGAGTTTGAACGCTGTTACCTATACGCTGCTTAAGTAGAGGATCAGGGACATGAACAACGAAAAGAAAGCTGGGCGTTTCGAGGTGAAGCTTCGCAATCGCCAGGAAAACGAAGCGAAACTTCTGTTTACCGCGAACTGGGGGGTAATCTTCGAACAGGAGGGGATGCAATCCATCCAAGTAGAGGGCAACGGTTGGGATTTCAGGTTCGATGTCGAGGCTGATGCTGTAGGTAATCACATGGTGAAAAGGAGTCAGCTTCTAGGGGAGCTTCAAGGGGAGTTCATCGGTGCCGGGACGTTTGGGGAGGTCAAAGGTTTTAGTTATGGAAAAGACTTTGCAAAGTGTGAAAGATACAACTGTGCCATTACTCGGAAAACGGATGACACACAATGGGTAGTCGAGGGGGCGTTCGACTTCGGGCCCGACCTGTATAAGTCGGACCCCAAGAAATAGACGCCGATAAGATTGCGGCAGCGGCAGGTTCACGTTATGTGCTCAATATATAGCGTGAACCTGCCGCTGCCGCGAGGCGTCGATTATTGCGCGATGGTCTTCACCGAGACCCCACGCTCCACCGGCGTGGACGTGCGCCCATACACATCCTCGAAGCGCTCGATGTCATCCTCGCCCAGGTAGCTGCCGGACTGCACCTCGATGATCTCCAGCGGGATCTTGCCCGGGTTGCGCAGGCGGTGCACCGAGGCGATGGGGATGTAGGTGGACTGGTTCTCGGTGAGCAGGAACACGTTCTCGTCGCAGGTCACCTCGGCGGTGCCGGACACCACGATCCAGTGCTCGGCACGGTGGTGGTGCATCTGCAGCGACAGGCTGGCGCCGGGCTTGACGGTGATGTGCTTGACCTGGAAGCGCCCGCCCATGTCCACCGAGTCGTACGAGCCCCACGGGCGGTAGACCTCAAGGTGGTTCTGGGTTTCCGTGCGGCCCTGCTGGTCGAGGGTGTTGACCAGTTGCTTGACCCCCTGAACCTTGTCCTTGTGGGCGATCATCATGGCGTCCTTGGTCTCGACCACCACGATGTTCTCAAGGCCGATCACCGACACCAGCTTGCCATTGCCATGGATCATGCAGTTGTGGCTGTCCTGCACCACCACGTCGCCCTTGGTGACGTTGCCGTTGTCGTCCTTCTCGTGCACATCCCATAGCGACGACCAGCAGCCCACGTCGCTCCAGCCGGCCGACAGCGGCACCACGCAGGCGCGTTGGGTCTTCTCCATCACCGCGTAGTCGATGGAGTTGTCCGGGCAGCAGGCGAAGGTGGCGTCGTCGATGCTCAGGGCGTCGCCGTCCTCCAGGCTGCGCTCCAGGGCCAGCAGGCAGGTGTCGTAGATGTCCGGGTCGTGTTTTTTCAGCTCTTCGAGGAAGCGGCTGGCGCGGAACAGGAACATGCCGCTGTTCCAGAAGTAGCCGCCGGCGCGGACGAACTCGTTGGCGCGTTTCTCGTCGGGTTTCTCGACGAACTGCGCGACCCGTGCCACGCCCTCGGGCAGCAGCGAATCCTGGCTGGAACGGATGTAGCCGTAGCCAGTCTCGGGCTTGGTCGCCGGCACCCCGAACAGCACCATTTCGCCGCGCTCGGCGGCCACGGTGGCCAGGGCCAGTGCGCGTTGCAGGGCCTTCTGGTCCTCGATCACGTGGTCGGCCGGGAGCACCAGCATCAGCTCGTCACGGCCTTCGTTGACCAGCTTCATCGCGGTGATCGCCACCGCCGGCGCGGTGTTGCGGCCGAACGGCTCCATGAGGATGGCCTGGGTTTCCAGCTTCAGCGCGCCCAACTGCTCCTGGACGATGAACTTGTGGTCCTTGTTGCAGACCACGATGGGAGTGTCCATGCCTTCGAACACCAGGCGTTCGATGGTCTGCTGGAACAAGGTGTGTTCGCCGGTCAGGGCCAGGAACTGCTTGGGGAACTGCTTGCGCGACAGAGGCCACAGACGCGAACCGCTACCACCAGAAAGAATTACCGGGATCATCATGTTTCTCCAATAGTCGTTTAGAGGCAGGGGGATCAGTTGCTAGCCACGGGGCGAGTTACCCACACCGGCGACAGGCTGTTGCCGGAACCGGTGACATACAGCACGGCCGCTTCGCCGCGCTCCAGGGCGACGGGCTTGACGTCGCCGACTTTCTTGTCGCCTGCATACAGGGCAAGGTTGACCTTGACCGGGTTGATTTCACGTTCGCCACGGCCCTTGGCGGCCACCGGCTTGACCACTTCGGTCTTGCCGTCGGCGGTCTTCAGGGTCAGGGGCTGGTCGCTGAGGTTCTGCACCCGGACCAGGGCTTTCTGCTTGTTCTTGAACGGCGGCTCCTCGATCAGTTGCGGGTTGCCGCCGTTGCTGTTGACCAGGGTGTAGTACTTGTCGGCGGCCAGCTTCACCGGCACGCTCTTGCCGCCGACCTGGGCTGTGTAGTCGCCGCCGGGCAGGAAGCTGAAGTCGCTGCTGGCCTGGGCGCCGACCTGCTTGATCTGGGTATTGCCGACCGAGGCGGCGGTGGGCGCGCTGGCGGCGTTGTACAGGCGCACGAAGGTCGAGCCTTTCGGCGCGCTTGGGCCATACAGGGCGGCGTCGGCACCGGCGAAGGCCTGCATCGAGGCGACGGTCAGGCCGGCGGCGAGGGTGAGGGCTTTGGCAATGGAAGTCTTGGTGGTCATGTGCGTATTCCTCTCTATCTTCAGTGGTCCGTCCGGTGGGACGACAGGGCCAGGTTTTCTTCGGATTGACGGGTGTTCTTCAGTTGTGCGATCCACTGTGGGTCGAAGCTGCTGAGGTCGTTCCTCATGGGCAGATAACGTTCAGGGAATTCCCACACCACGACCTGTGGCGGGGCGTTCTTGAAGGCGTCGCTTTGCAGGTACTTGAGCATCGGCAACAGCGGGCCGTGGCCATCCTCGGCGTAGTTGGCGACGTCGCTGCGCAGCGCCTGCTGCAGGGCGCCGAGGAAGTTCCAGTGGGGGTTGGCGCTGTAGCTGGTGCCCACCAGCGCCACCGGGAACTGGCTGTCGGCGAATAGCGCGTCGGCGCTTTCGCCGTCGGCCTGTACCGGATGGGTCTTGCGTTGCTGCAGGGTGTCCGGAGTGGGCAGCAGGTTGCTGAACAACGGGTCGAGCGGCAGGAAGTTGGTCAGGTCGCCCTTGTATGGCGCGCTGGCGCCAGCCTCGGTGATGTACTGCCGTGGTGCGCCGCTGAGCAGGCTCTGGCGGTTGACCGCCTCGGCCAGGGCTTGGGCGACCACCTCGGCGCCCAGCGGCGTCCAGTGGGTGTCGGTGCGCAGGAACACCTGGCCACGGGCCTTGGCCTGTTCCAGCGGGGCCAGCAGGTCGGGGGCGAATACCCCGGCCTGGCGCACCTGGGCGTGGAACCGGTTGAACAGCTCGTCGTGCAGGCTGGCCGGGGTTTGCTTGGCGATGTATTCCGAGTACAGCCGCGCCTTGGCCGGGACGATCGCCAGCACCAGCTGGCTGCCGTGGCGTTGCAGGGCGTCGCGGATACCGCGTACCAGTGCCAGGTTGTCCTGCATCAGTTGTTCGGCGCCGGCGGTGGGCTTGAACTCTTCATCGCTGAACAGCCACTGGTCGCGACCCAGCACCACGCCGGGGCGGCCTTCGTTGAACAGCTTGAAGTCCAGCGCGGCCCACAGGTTGGTGCCGACGCGCTTGATCGGGAACTGCTCGTCGTAGTGGGTTTCGGCGGCCTTGGCCAGCTTGCCGTCGAGCAGGGTCATCTGCCCGGTGCGGGTGAAGCTTTCCAGCCCGCCGACCGACCATGCGCCCAGCCCGACCAGCAGGCCCATGAACGACAGCGAATAGGTGATGCGAAGTGTCCGGTTCATGATTCAGGCCTCAGAACTGGAAGTACAGGAACGGGGAGTAGCTCTGCGCCGAGAGCTTGAGCATCGAGGCGACGAACAGCAGCAGGACCAGGGCGCGGGTCATGATCCGCGTCCAGTCCAGCCCCACCGAGCCGTCGGCGTTGATTTGCACCGGCGTGGCCTTTGGCGTTGGCTTGGCATTGCGGTAGAAATCGCGCAGGCCGAAGAACGCCAGGCTCAGGTAGGCGACCACCAGCGTGGCCACCTGCAGGCCGGTGAGCTGGGCGCTGTTGATTTCAGACAGCTGCCAGTCGCCGAAGCTGAACATGGCGCCGTACATGCGGGCCGCCACGTGCAGGTTCTCGGCGCGGAAGATCACCCAGCCGACCACCACCAGCAGGAAGGTGAAGGCCCATTTCACCGGGTTGAAACGCTGCGGGTTGGTGTCCAGCCCCAGCGCGCGCTCGATGGCCAGCCACAGGCCGTGCCAGGCGCCCCAGATGATGTAGGTGAAGTTGGCGCCGTGCCACAGCCCGCCCAGCAGCATGGTCAGGAACAGGTTGCGGTAGGTGTTGAAGGTGCCTTTGCGGTTGCCGCCCAGGGTGATGTACAGGTAGTCGCGCAGCCAGGTCGACAGGCTGATGTGCCAGCGCCGCCAGAACTCGGTGATCGACTGGCTGATGTAGGGCTGCTTGAAGTTTTCCATGAAGCGGAAGCCCATCATCAGGCCCAGGCCGATGGCCATGTCGCTGTAGCCGGAGAAGTCGAAGTACAACTGCGCGGTGTAGGCCAGGGCGCCGAGCCAGGCATCACCGGTGGTGGGGTTCTGCAGGGCGAAGCAGTGGTCGGCGACCACCGCCAGGGTGTCGGCGATGAACACCTTCTTGATGAAGCCCTGCATGAAGCGGGTGCAGCCTTCGGAGAACTTGTCCAGGGTGTGGGTGCGGTTGTTGAACTGGTCCACCAGGTCCTTGAAGCGCAGCACGGGACCGGCGATCAGGTGCGGGAAGATCGCCACGAAGGCCGCGAAGTCGATCAGGTTGCGCGTGGCCGGGGTGTCGCCGCGGTACACATCGATGATGTAGCTGATCGATTCGAAGATGTAGAACGAGATACCGATCGGCAGCAGCACATGGGTGAGGATGAACGGCTCCAGCCCCATCGAGGTCATGATCGCGTTGAGGCTGTCGACGCCGAAGTTGGCGTACTTGAAGTAGCCGAGGATGCACAGGTCGACGCCCACGCCCAGCAGCAGCCAGCGCTGCGCGGGCTTGGTGCGCACGCCGGCGGCACCGACTTTCAGGCCGATCCAGTAGTTCCACAGGGTGACCCCGGCGAACAGGGCGAGGAAGTCCACCCGCCACCAGGCATAGAAGATGTAGCTGGCAACCAGCAGCAGCAGGTTGCGGTAGCGGTTCCCGCTTATGTAGTACAAGCCGAGGAAAACCGGCAGGAACAGGAACAGGAACACGTTGGACGAGAAGACCATCCCGGTTCTCCTAGTTATGCACAGCACCTGGGGCACAGCGCCCCCCAAACCCCCCAGCAAAAACCGGAAGGCAACCTAGTTCCCCTGTAGGAGCCGGCTTGCCGGCGATGGGCCGCATGGCGGCCCCCGACCATCGCAAGGCAAGGCTTCGCCTTGCATCGCCGGCAAGCCGGCTCCTACAGGGATTTGCGTTATTTTCGGGACGGGTCGTAGACCCGCGTCACATCGCCACCCAGCCGGAAACTGTTGAACGGCTGCATGTCATGCTTGCGCTCGAGGGTGTCGCCGACGCACTGGTACAGCGCGCACCACGGTTCGAGCCAGGCGTACTTGCTATCTATCTTCAGGTCCTTGAGGTCCTGCTTCACGCCGGCGCGGGTGTTGAAATGAACAGGGTCGCGGGCACCGGCCAGCACGCCTTCGCCGAGACGCTGCAGGGCGAAGTTGTTTTCCTTGCGCAGGTCCACGCCGTTGGCCTGGGCGAAGCTGGCGATCATCGCCAGCGGCGGCAGGGCGTAGTTGTGGTAGGCCAGGGCGCGTTGCTTGCGCTTGACCTCGTTGGGCAAGAAGCCCTGCTCGTCGACCTGGTTGACGCCGACCTTGTATTCCTTCACCGCCCAGTCGAACAGCTCCTGCTGGTCGGTGGCCACGGCAGTGGCCATCACCGACCAGGCCGCCCAGTAGCTGTGGTTGTTGATCTTCTCCAGCGGCAGGTCGCTCCAGTCGCGCACGGTCTGGCGCGCCAGGCGCACGAACCATTTCTCGATCTGCTCGGCTTCGGCGCGGTGCGCCGCCAGTGGCTGCGAGTTGGAGAACTTCAGGCGCAGCCACGAACCGCTCATGCTGCCCAGGGCCCACTTGCGCATGGACTTGCCGGTGTGGTTGTAATCGGTGGACATCAACGCATCGGCGCGTGCCCAGGTGTCGAGCCAGGTCAGGGCGCAGTCCAGTTGCGCCGGGCGGCCATCGCGCATGTATTGGCCGACCATCTTGCTGACGCCTTTCTCGAGGGTGGTGATGTCCTCGGTGGATTTTCGGAAGGCTTTTTCCGAGGCGACATTGAGCGTCGCCCGGGCCTTGTCCGAACCTTCATACTTGCTGCGGAACTGCAGCGCGCCGGTATAGGGCTTGGGCGCGGCTTCGCAGCGGAAATTGCCGTCGCCGGTCTTGAGTTTCTCGATGCCCTCGTAATAACCCTGGGGCGGCACCAGCGCGGCCTGCGCCGCGCCACCGAACAGGGCGAGGGCGAGCAGGGCGGGTGCGGTCTTGCTGCTTATGGTGGTCATGGTCGCCTCACTGGCCAGCTTGCGCGGTGTGCTGCGCGGGGCTGGCGAAGTTGTTGCGTTTGCAGAGTTTGGCTTCGACTTTCTGCGTACCGCTTTCTGGCCCTTGTACCTCCAGGGCGAGCAGGTTCTGGCCTGCCCAGTCTTCGTCCTCGCGCATCTGGAAGACGAAGCGCCCGTCGGTGTCGGAGGTCTCGGGTTTCTCGATCTTGATGTCCTCGTGGCGGCCATTGAGGTACCACAGGGTGGCCTGCAACACCTTCACCGAGCTGTCCTCGAACTTGATGTCGAGCTGGTGGTTGCGGTTGACCAGGTCCTTGATCACGCCGTTCTTGCCGTTGACCATCAGCTCGTTCTTGCCGGGCTTGAGGGTGGCGCTGGCGCTCATCTGTGCCGGGCGGTCGTCACAGCCGTCGTCGAGCAGGCCGAGGATCTGCCGCCAGATGGTTTCCTGGTCGAGGCGGTACAGCGGCGAGAACTCCCACACCAGGATCTTCGGCGGGTTGTTCTGGAATTCCTCGCTGCCCAGGTACTGGATCATCGAGCCTTCCAGGCCGCCGCCGGGGAAGGCGACATTGAGCACATCGGCGCCGATGTACTGCTCGAGGAAGCCCGAGAAGTTGTAGTTCTTGCCGCTGTGGCTGGTGCCCACCAGGGTGATCTGCGCGTTGCCCGAATCGCCGAACAGGTCGTCACCGCCGGCGGCGCCCTTCGGTTCGGTGGCGAACTGGTCCATGTACTGCACCGCATAGCTGGTGCCGCACAGCTGGCCGGCGACGTTGTGCAGGGTGCCGGTCTTGCCCATGCGCCCGGACTTTTTGGTCTCGAACTCCTTGCGCGGGATGCCTTCGAAGGCCGGCATCTTGTGCACGGTGTCGGCGACGATCTTCGCCGCGCGCTCGGCGCCGTAGGGCGTCCAGTGCTGGTCGCCGCGGAAGTAGAAGTCCTTGCCCTGGTCGGCGGCGGCCAGTTGCTCGTTGGTCAGCGGCGACAGGTCGGGCACGTTGTAGCCCATTTTGCCGAAGCGCTGGAGCATGGCCTGGTAGTTGCGCAGGGCCTTCTGGTAGTCGAAGGCGGCCTTTTCTTCGGGGTTGAGCATGTTGCGGTTCACCAGGCCACGGGTCGGTTGGTACACCACTACCAGCTCGACACCACGCTTCTTGAACGCGTCGTGCACCTGCTGCAGGCGCTTGTAGCCGCCCGGGGTGGTGTCGAACTCGGTGCGCAGGTCCTCACGGGTGCGGAACAGCCAGTCGCCCTGGGCTTGCACCAGGGTGGTGAAGTTCTGCTGGTAGCGCGTGGTGTAGCGGCTGGCGTCGTGGGCCTCGGGGCACAGTTGGCAGCACGGTTCGGCGCTGAAGGTCGGTGCCTTGACGTCTTCGGCGCGCACGCCCTGGCTGATGGCCAGGAGGGCGGCGGACAGGCCCAGCAGTTTCATCAGGTGTGGAGTCATGGTCTGGGCTTCCTTAGTCGATCATTTCGGTCTGGCGTTCGACCGGGTCGATCAGCACGGCCTTCTGCTGGCGCACCAGCAGGTCGAGGATTTCGTCCTGGCGCTCGCCGAGCACGCCGTTGAAGCTGATGCCGTTGGCCTTGCGCGGCATCAGCATCGACACCTTGTACAGCTCCACCGACAGCGGCGAATCGATAGACAGCGGGCCTGAACCGTTGGCCGCCAGCTCGCCGCCGACCACGATCAGCGACACCTTGGTATCGAACGGGTCGAGGGCGATGTCGCGGTCGGTGTCGGACAGGTCCTTGATGTGCCCGTACACGCCCACCAGGCCGTTGGCCATGGCGACGTTCTCGTACAGGCGGATGTTCACGCTGTTGCGCACGCGGATGCCGTGGCGGCGGTTGTTGATCAGCTTGTTGCCCCAGATCAGGTTGTCGCCGCTCTCGTACAGGGTGATGCCGTCGGTGTGGTTGCGGTAGATCTCGTTGTAGGCGATCAGGTTGTTGATGCTGTTACGGTCGATCACCACGCCCGAGAGCTTGTTGTCGTAGCTCTTGTTGTTGATGATCCAGCTGTCGTTGACCTCACGGGAGACGATGATCCCGTGCTTCTTCTTGGTGCCATGCACGGTGTTGCCGGCGATGATCAGACGGTGCGAGCGGTCGTGGGGGTCGATGCCATAGACGATGTTGTCGCGGTAGGTCGAGTCCTTGATCACGAAGTCCTGGGTTTCGTAGCAGTAGAAGCCGTACCACATGTCGCTGAACTCCGAGCCGATGATCCAGCCGGTGGGTTCCGGGCGGCCCATCTGCTTGGCCATGTTCGGCGTGTACTGCGAGATGCTCACGCCGTACGACTTGGACTTGGCGTAGCCGAAGCTGGCCATCTTGCTGTTGACGATGTAGGTCTCGGTGCCGCCCCAGCTGAGCAGGAACGGGCGGAATTGGTCGGGCTTGCGGAAGGTCGCCGGTCCGTTGGCCTGTTCGCGCCAGCCGGTCACCTGGGTGTCGCTGACGAACAGCTTGCCGTCGTTGACGATGAACGAACCGCCTTCCTCGGACAGGCGCAGCTCCTTGACCTTGCCGTCGATCTCCAGCACGCCCTTGCGCCCGACCACGATCGGCAGGCGCGCCAGGTACACCCCCGGCGCGGTTTCGCGCAGGTACTGGCTGGGGACTTTCTTGCTCAGCTCCACCAGGTCGACGTGGCCGTCATCGACGAAGATCGCCTGGGGGATGCCGTGCTGGCGGCGTACCCATTCGGCGCCCTTGTTGTCGCCGCCGATGAACTCCTTGAGGGTGTCCTCCTGGAGCATGCGGCGCACGCTGACCTTGCCCTTGTGCTGGCGGTCGATCTTCTGCTGCACGGCCTGGGCGGTGTAGCCGGACAGGTCGGGCAGCTTGGGTGGGTCCATCTTCAGCGGCTCGATCGGCGCACTGGAGACGGTATAGGTCTTGGCCTGTTGCAGCCCTTTGGCCATTTCCGGCTCGGCGGCCTGGGCAAGGCCGCCGGCCAGCAGCAGGGCGCTGGCGAGCAGGCTGTGGCGAAGGTTCGGGTGCAGGTTCATGGCTATCCTCTCCCGGCCTCAGTAGCGCCAGATCACGTCGACGAAGGCGCGGTGCATGTACGAGTCGGCCTCTTTGCCGTAGGCATCGCCCGGCTTGAACACACCGGCACGCAGGCGTACCAGGGCCGAGGGTTCGTCAATCGACTGGCTGATCGAGGCCGGCAGCAGGCCCTGCTTGAAGTACTTGGTCACGACTACGTCCATTTCCTGGCCGAGGTCTTTCTCACCCTGCACCAGAGGGCGGCTGATGCCGCCGTCGTCGACCACCGCGTTGATGCCGCTGGAGCCGATGTTCTGCTTGCCGTCGACGCGCCAGAACTTGTGGTAGATGAAGCTGGCGTCGTAGTCGTCGCGCAGCTGCCAGGAGGCGAACAGGGTGGCCGCCTGCAGGTTGCCCAGCTCGCCGCGGAAGGCTTCGCCGAAGCGGTGCACGCGCGAGCGGGTGCCGGTGAAGTTGGAGCGGTTGCTCTCAAGGCCGGTCTGCTCGAAATTGTTCGAACCGTCGCTGCCGCCACCGCCGCTGCCCCGGGCGTAGGCCGCGCCGACCTGCCACTGCGGGTCGAGGCGCAGACGGATACCGAGGTCGGTGGCCCAGGCGTTGACGTCGCCGCTCTGCTTGCCGGTGGCGACCTGGTCGTTGCCGACCGCCTGGCTGCTGAGGGTGTCGCGGTCGCCGGTCAGCCAGGTGACGCTGCCCCAGTAGTTGACGCGGTGGTCGTTGCGCCAGTTGTAGGCGTCGCTGTTGGCTTCCAGGCCCAGCCAGGTGAGGTCGCCGGTGCGGGTCTTGTCGAGGGCGTCGACGGTTTCGCCGGGGCTCTTCAGGCTACCGCCGTCATGGCTGTGATGGGCACGCAGGCCAACCCAGTGGCCGGGTGTCCATTGCGTGGCGACGTTGCCGTAGACATGGGTGCGGTCCTTGTCTTCGGGGGCCAGTTCGGTGAGGTCGGTGCGGTATTCGCTGAAGCGCTGGGCAACGCCAAGGTCGGCCTTGAGCAGGGTGGTGTCGAAGGTCCAGTTCAGCGCCTCGATGTTGGTGTCGCGCCACATGCCGTCGTCGCTGCGCAGGCGCTGGCGGCCGAAGCGCAACTGCTCGCCGGGGTAGGGGGTCAGGCCGCTGTAGCCGATCCAGAACTCGCGCATGGCCAGGTAGCTCTTGTCCGGCTTGCGGCTGTCGTCGCCGTTGTCGCTGGTGGTGCCGTCGTCGTTCTGGCGCAGGGTGTCGGTTTCGATGATGTCGGTGGCGGCCACCGCCTGGCCCATGGCGAAGGCGCTCCAGTTGCCGCGCTCGCCGTACACCCAGGGGCGCAGGTCCAGGCCCAGGCCGTTGACGTCGCCGCCGGAGCGGGTGCCGAGGTCGCGGTCGTCCTCGGACTGGCCGGTGATCTTCACGTCGAGGCCGAAGTTCTTCTGCGCGGTTTGCGCCGCCAGGGTCGGCATCGACCACAGCAGGGCGAAGCCCAGGCCGATGCCGGCTTTCACGAAGGGGTTGAGCGTCATAGCGAATCCTCGGCGTCTACTTCTTCTTTCTCGTCCTGCAGCGCTTCGATGGCCAGGGTGCTGTTGGCGCCCTGGGCCATGCTGCCGCGCGCCTGCTTTTCCTGCGCCAGCAGTTGCTGGGCCTGGTTGCGTTGGTCGGGCGTGAGCTGCTGGTCGAGCTGTTGCAGCAGTTCGCTGGACTGTGGGGTCGGGTTGACCTGGGAGAGTTGCGCGAACACCCAGGCATTGGTCGGCGCCGGGCGGATGCCGTGGCCTTCGCTGAACAGCTGGGCCAGGGCGTAGTCGGCGCTGTTCTGGCCACCACGGGCGGCGGCGAGCAGGTGGTCCACGGCCTTTTGCGGCTCGACCTGGCCCAGGTAGCCGCGACGGTACAGTTGGCCGAGGTAGTAGTCGGCGCTGACTTCGCCGGCGTCGGCGGCGGCCTGCAGGTGCTCCTGGGCCTTCTGCGCGTCGGCGGGCACGGTCTTGCCTTCGTAGTAGAGCCGGCCCAGCAGCAGCTCGGCGCGGGGCTGTTCTGCCTCGCGGCCCTTGTCGATATAGGCCATCAGCTGGTCGGTGTCGCCCAGTTCGGGGAAGTCGTACAGCAGCTGCGCCAGGCTCACCCAGGATGCCGGGTTGGCCGGTGCGACCTGCTCGAGCAGGTCCTTGGCGGTCTTCTCGTCGGTCTGGCCGAGGCTGCGGTCGGCCAGCACGCGGGCGACGCTATCGACCCGGGTGGCCGGCACGGTGCCGCGGGCATGGGCGGCCTTGAGCTGCTCAAGCAGCGCGGCCTGCTGCTGGGGCTGGGCGCGTTTCTGGTAGACGCTGGCCAGTTCCACGTAGCAGATATCGGTAGTGGCCAGCGCGGCCTTGCAGATTTTCTCCACCTCGCCCAGGTGCTGGTCGTAGGTACCCTGGGTGCGGTACAGCAGTACCTGGGCCAGGCCGGCTTCGGGGTTGCCGGCGGCGCGCCACTGGTCGATCTGCTGCTGGGCGTTGACCTTGGGGAAGCTCTGCGGGTACTGCAGGTAGAGCATCGCCAGCGGGATCAGGGTATTCGTCTCACCTTGTTGCGCAGCGAGCTTGAGCAGGGTCTCAGCCTCTTCGCGCTCGGCCTGGGTGCTGTCGGGCTTGGCCACCAGCAGGCGGCCGAGGCGCGCCTGGGCACGGGGCGAGGTGGCGGCGGCGGCGCGGTAGGTGGCTTCGGCTTGCTTGAGCTTGGCCGGGTCGCGGGTGCCGACCTGGATGTCCGCCAGGCCGACCTGGGCGTCGCTGTAGCCAAGGTCGGCGAGGGCCTTGTAGTTGCGCTCGGCGGTGGCGGTGTCGCCGCGCTTGAGCGCTTCGTTGGCCAGGCGCTGGTCGGGCAGGCCGGCGCAGCCGCCCAGGGTGATGGCCAGGGCCAGCGCGCACAGGCCAAGGCCAAAACCGTCCCTGTAGCAGCCGGCTTGCCGGCGAATGGTTCGCGCAGGTGTTGCATCCCATGGGCGAGTGCTGCGCACTCGATCGCCGGCAAGCCGGCTCCTACAGGTATCGGGGTATCTGCTGGTCATGGGTTATCCCTCTTACAGCCCGCGGGCCACGGCCTTGTCGATCAGCCAGTTCAGCGACGGGCCACGGTCGCTGTTGACGGCGGCCGGGCGGCCGGCGAGCTCGGCTGGCAGGCCTTCGTCGGGCTGGATCTGCACACGGATGTCGGACGCCAGGTTGTCGGTGTCCAGGCTCGAGCTGCCGACGATCTTGCCGCTGCGCACGTCGTCTTCGCCGGCGACCTGGAAGTTGACCCGGGTGCCGGGCTTCACTTCATCGAACTGGCGGTAGCTGAAGCGCGCCTCGATGGTCGGGGTGCTGGTACGCGGGATCAGCGCGAACACCGGCTGGCCCTTGCTGGCGTACTGGCCGTCGTCCACCAGCTGGCGCGAGACCACGCAATCGCAGGGGCTGGTGAGGGTGCCGGAGAGTTGCTTGCCGAACAGCTCCTCGACCTTGGCCGGCTCCAGTTGCGAGTCGTCCAGGTGGCCCTTGAGCAGGTCGAGCATGCTGGTGTTGAAGGTCGCCAGCGGCGCGCCCTTGGCCACGCTGGTTCCGCTTTGCACCAGGCTCTGCAGGCTGCCGTCGCGGGGCATGGTGACATTTGTGGTGGGCACCGCGACCACGCCGGCCTCGGCATGGCTGACGAAGTACAGGCCATACAGCGACTTGGCGACGAAGCCGAAGGCTACCAGGCCAATGGCGAACACCCCGGCGGTGACGGTGACCGCGCGCAGGCGGCCAAAGGCCGACAGACCGGAGCCACCGTCCTTCTGCTTGCGCGCCTTGGTGAAGTTGTCTCGCTGCAGGGTACTGAGCACGTCGCCGACGCTGATCAGCTCGCCGGACAGGTGGCTGGTGATGATATGGCGCAGGGTGGCGATGTCGCGTGGCTCGAGGTTCTGGAACTCGGTGCCGATGCGCCCGCTCTGGGCATCGCTGGTGCGCACCAGCAGCTCGACGTCCATCGACAGGCCGAGGTTGTCGACCACGAACTGCAGGCGGCCGCGCAGCACTTCGCCTTCGGCCAGGGGCTTCTTGGCATGGAAGGACAGGCCCCCGGCGGACAGGTCGTCAACCTTCACCTCGTGCGGCTCGCGGTTGCCATCCAGGTAGCGCAGTTTGGCGGGAATGCGCACCCGGGCATGCTGGCGCTGCGCTTCGGATTCATGCACGACGTTGACGTTCACGGCGGTATTCATGGCGATATTCGTTCCTGTTATCCGATCCGGGGGCTCACACGACCATGAACAGCACGGCGACGAAGATGCTCGCGGCCGAAAAGGTCATGGTCCGCGAGGACCAGGTGTTGAACCATTGTTGAAAACTTGCGAGGTCGCGCTTGAGGGCAGTGGGCTGGCGGGTCCAGGACTGCTTGTCGAGGCGGAAGAACACGTAGATCTTCATCACTGCGCCGACGATCTGGTTGTAATAGAGAATCAGCGGGTAGGCCGGCCCGACGTTGTGCCCCGAGCACAGCAGCATGATGGTGAGGATCAGGCGGGTGATGCCGATCCACAGCAGGTACACCAGCAGGAACTGCAGGCCGAACTTGAAGCTGGCGATCACCGCCACGGTCAGGCCCAGCAGGCTGGTCCACATCGACACGCGCTGGTCGAGCAGCACGATGCTGGTGAACAGCCCCAGGCGCTTGAGACCCAGGCCCAGGGCGCGGGAGTTCTGCCGCAGGTTGTTGCCGTACCAGCGGTACATCAGCTTGCGGCTGGCCTTGACGAAGCTTTTCTCCGGCGGGTGCTCGACCGTGTTGATCGCCGCATCCGGCACGTAGAAGGTGTCGTAGCCCAGGCGCATCAGGCTGAACCAGCTGGACTTGTCGTCGCCGGTGAGGAACTTGAAGCGGCCCAGGCGCCAGTGCATCAGCGAGTCGCTTTCGACGTCGGCGATGAACTCGGGGTTGGTCACCACGCTTGCGCGGAACATCGACATGCGCCCGGTCATGGTCAGCACGCGCTTGCTCAGGGCCATCGAGCACATGTTGATGTGGCGCTGGGCGAAGCGCAGCTTGTGCCACTCGCTCATGATGTAGCCGCCGCGCACTTCGCAGAACTCGTTGGTGGTCAGGCCGCCGACGTTGGGGTAGAGCTTGAACCACGGCACGGTCTTGCGCACCACGCCTTCGGCGAGCACGGTGTCGCCGTCGATCACCGCGACCACGGCGTTCTCGTCCGGGAGCATTCGCGAGATGGCGCGGAAACCATAGGCCAGGCCGTCGCGCTTGCCGGTGCCGGCGATGCGCACGATGTCCAGGTGGACATGCGCGGGTGGGTTGTACTTGGCCCACAGGCTCTTGACCAGCAACTCGTCGGACTTCTCCACCAGCGAGCAGACCACCGTGGTCGGGAAGCCACAGTCGATCGCCTCGCGGATCACCGAGCTATACACCTGGGCGGTGGTCAGCGCATCGATGCGAAAGCTGGTGACCATCAGGTACACATGCGACGGGTCGGCGGCCTTGCCGAGCTTCTGCACCTTGCGGCGCAGGTACGGGTAGACCAGGTAGAGGAAGACCATGCCGCGGATGAAATGGGTGGCGCCCATGGAGTAGCGCCAGATGCCGACAGCGCCGACCAGGAAGATGAAGTGCTTCGACTGCGAATCGAAGATATCGCTGGGCAGGGCCAGGGCGATCAGCATGAGCAGGCTCATGTAGAGCAGCCAGCCGGCGCACTGCAACAGCACTGTCTGGAACCTTTGCATGTTCGGCATCCGTCGAGAATTCGGGGTGGGAAGGGCGGCGCGCTGGGGAGGGACGCGCCGCCCGACCGGGTTTACCAGCAGATGCCTTCGGTACGGCTGGTGGCGCAGGTCGGCTTGCTCATGAAGCCGACCAGGTCGATCACTTGCTTGCCGGCCGGCGCCTGCTGGGCCAGGGCACGGAATTTCTCGTCACGGTTGCCCAGCACGATGATGTCGGCGTCGTTCACCACCTGCTCGAAGTTGGCATTGAGCAAGGAGGACACATGCGGAATCTTCGATTCGATGTAGTCCTTGTTGGCGCCATGCACCCGGGCGTACTCGACGTTCTGGTCGTAGATGTCCAGCTGGTAGCCCTTGCCGATCAGACGCTCGGCCAGTTCCACCAGCGGGCTCTCGCGCAGGTCGTCGGTACCGGCCTTGAACGAAAGGCCCAGCAAGGCAACCTTGCGCTTGTCGTGGCTCTCGATGATGTCGAAGGCGTTCTGCACCTGGGATTCGTTGCTGCGCATCAGCGAATCGAGCAGCGGCGCCTTCACGTCCAGGCTCGAGGCGCGGTAGGTGAGGGCGCGCACGTCCTTGGGCAGGCACGAGCCGCCGAAGGCGAAGCCTGGGCGCATGTAGTACTGCGACAGGTTGAGCACCTTGTCCTGGCAGACCACCTCCATCACATCGCGACCATCGACGCCGACCGCCTTGGCGATGTTGCCGATCTCGTTGGCGAAAGTGACCTTGGTGGCGTGCCAGACGTTGCAGGTGTACTTGATCATCTCGGCCACTTCGACCGGCTTGCGGATCACCGGCGCATCGAGCTCCTCGTACAGGGCTTGCAGCACGTCGCCGCTGGCGCTGTCCAGTTCTCCGATGACGGTCATCGGTGGCTGGTCGTAGTCCTTGATCGCGGTGCTTTCACGCAGGAACTCGGGGTTGACCGCCACGCCGAAATCGACACCGGCCTTCTTGCCCGAGCAGTCTTCGAGGATCGGGATCACCACGTTCTTGACGGTGCCCGGCAGCACGGTGCTGCGCACCACGACGGTGTGGCGGCTGGCCTTGTCGCGCAGCACATAGCCGATTTCACGGCACACCGACTCGATGTACTCCAGGCCCAGGTCGCCGTTTTTCTTGCTTGGGGTGCCCACGCAGATCATCGACACGTCGCTGGCGCGGATGGCTTCGGCGAAGTCGGTGGTACCGCGCAGACGGCCATTGGCGATGCCCTGTTGCAGCAGTTCTTCCAGGCCTGGCTCGACGATGGGCGACTTGCCCTTGTTGATCAGGTCGATCTTGGTGCTGGAGACATCCACACCAATCACTTCGTGGCCTCGTGCCGACAGGCAACCTGCACAGACTGCACCCACATAACCCAAACCAAAGATGCTGATACGCATCGCATTCACCTCATGTGTTTATCACGCCAGCCCTTCAGCGAAGAGCCGACTGGGTTGATTGACCAGCAGTTTTCGGGCGCACGGATCCATGGCGAATTGACACTTCACCGAACGCAGGCATGAATAAATCCGGAGCGCATAAATCGATGCACTCAAAGTTGGCAGTCAAAGGCCAGTATTAAAAAGGCGTGCCCTGAAATGCAGCCGTCTTTATTGCAATTCAAACTTGGTGAATTGCTGTGCTTGTTCTTTCAATTGGAAAAACCTTTTGAAATCAACCACTAGGACGATTCGTAAGGGGCGCGTCTCTCCTTCGGGGCAGGGCCTTCGGCGGTCACCGTTGCGCTGCCTGACTTATTGGGGCTAAGGGTGGATACCCTTCAGCTGTCACCTGTAAGTCATTTCTCACGACCAGCGCTTGAAACTCGTTACGGGTGCTATGAGCCATGGGCCGTAGTAGAAGTTCCGGCGTGGGTTCGGCGTCGATGAAAGATTTCTAAATATTTTTTCAGTGGAAAATACTTTCATATTGATAGCACCCCACAGTTTCACTCCCGTATATAAAGGGCGAAAACGAGGCGGGATGGTTATATGCCAGCATGGGAAATTTTTTTTCAAAATTCGTCAAAAAACTACGAACGGTCTTATGGCATTTTGCGATAAAGGTATGGGTGGTGGGTTTTTGGCGGCGGGAATTTGGCTTTTTTGGGGTGTTGCGAGGGTGCCCTGTTGCGGGGCTGCGGGTCGGAAGTGCTGGGGGCGCTTTGCGCCCCTATCGCGACACAAGGCCGCTCCTACAGGAGGTTGCGGTCCCTTGTAGGAGCGGCCTTGTGTCGCGATGGGCTGCAAAGCGGCCCCAAGGGCCATCAGCCTTCGGCGTGATCGCGCAGGAACACCAGGTGGTCCGGCTTGGACTGCTCGGCGCTGTAGTAGTAGCCCTGCACGTCGAAGCGCTTGAGCTGCTCGGGGTCGTTGATGCGCTCCTGGATCACGAAGCGGCTCATCATCCCGCGGGCCTTCTTGGCGTAGAAGCTGATGATCTTGTACTGGCCGTTCTTCAGGTCCTTGAAGTCGACATCGATCACTCGCGCCTGCAACGCGCTCTTTTTCACCGCGCTGAAGTACTCGTTGCTGGCCAGGTTGAGCAGCACGTCGTCACCCTGGTCGGCCAGGGCCTGGTTCAGCCATTCGCTGATGCGCGTGCCCCAGAAGGCATACAGGTCCTTGCCGCGGGCGTTGGCCAGCTTGGTGCCCATTTCCAGGCGATAGGGTTGCATCAGGTCCAGCGGGCGCAGCAGGCCGTACAGGCCGGACAGCATGCGCAGGTGCTCCTGGGCGTAGCTGAAATCGTCTTCGCCCAGGGTTTCGGCGTTCAGCCCGGTGTACACGTCGCCCTTGAACGCCAGCAACGCCTGTTTGGCGTTGGCCGGGGTGAAGTCTGGGGTCCAGCTGCCGAAGCGCGCGGCGTTGAGCCCTGCGAGCTTGTCGGACAGGTGCATCAGCTCGGCGATCTGCGCCGGGGTCAGCTCACGCAGTTGCACGATCAGTTCCTGGGAGTCGTCCAGGTACTGCGGCAGGGTGTGGCGCTGGGTGACCGGCGGGGTGTCGTAGTCGAGGGTCTTGGCGGGGGAAATCACCGTCAGCATCGGGTCGGCTCCTGTAGTCGTCGGGCAATTCTACGGGCCTGGCGAAGCAAGTCCAAACTATGGCGACGATAGTCACGGAACATCGCCTGGGCTCGCGCTATAGTGCGCGCCATGCTTTCAAGGAGAATGCCCACCGTGCGTATCGCGTTTGCCCTGTTCGCCGGGCTGTTGAGCCTGGGCGCGCAGGCCGCCCCGGCGGATTTCGTCAGTTTCGACCGCGGCCTGTGGCCGGAGCAGTTGGACAGCCCGGCGCTGTTCGATGTGGCGTCGCGTGCCGAGATCCTCTCGTTTGCCCGGGTGCTGCATGAAAGCGAGATGCTCGACGAGCAGGCACTGACCACGCGCCTGGGGTTACGCCAGATCAACCTGCCGGTGGTTCGCGCCGTGCGCGCGCGAATGTGGCAACGCTTGTGGAGCAGCTACCAGCAGGCGCAACACAGCTGCGAACAGGACGCGTCGTTCTGCTACCCGGTGGCTTCGATGGCCGACTTGCGTACCCAGGCTGCCACGTTCGCCACTGATGTCGGCACGTTCTATACCGATTGGGTCGAACCCAGTCATCAGTTCCATGCTCGCTACCTGGACGAGCAGCTGCGCAAGGCCGCGCTATTTCCGCAGACCACCAGCGAAGTGGAAAAGCTCTCCGGGCGCGAACGCAATGGCGAGGAACTCAATGACCGGATATTCCTGCTGACCTTCGTTGGCGGGCCTGGGCCCGAGGGGGGCAGCAGTGACCAGATGGCTGATTACCTGCGCCGGCAGAAACTCGACGCAATCTTCTTCGTGTTGGGTAACCGCCTGCAACAGCGGCGGGACGCGGGGCCGGTGGTGCCGCTGTATGCCGGGCAATGCGTGGGTATCCAGGGCTGGGAATACCGCTCCCATGCCCAGTGGCAGGGGTGGCAGGACTCGCTGCGGCGCAGCCAGGCGCGGGTGCAGGCGGATTTGCCTGAGCAGTACGTGCCGTTGTTCCGCCCACCTTATGGGCAGCGTCGGGCCGATGGCGAGAAGTTCATGGCCAGCCAGCAGTTGCAGGTTTCGTTGTGGGATATCGATGCCCAGGACGACGGCCCGCTGAGCGCCGAGGCGTCGGCGCAGCGGGTGCTGACCTTGATGTTGCTGTGGCGCAAGGGGGTGATCCAGTTCCGCGACAGCCAGCCCAAGGCGCAGCCGGCGCTGGAGTGGTTGTTGCAGCACACGGCGCAGAGCGGGATTGGCTGGGAGGATTGCCGGGAATATGGGCGGCGAGAGTAGGTTGTCCACCCCAAACACCGCCACCTGATCCTTGAGCGTAGTCCCCTGCGCCGCGCGCGCCAAGGCCTGTTCGTCAATCCGAAAAATAAACTTCACCCAAGCGTAAAAAGTCTTTTTTTGGTCATGGTTTTTGCGGTATCAAGGAGCCAGACAGCCGAATCCTGCAGCACAGGTGGCGTCATCCACGCCCCTCGCCAGGTGAGCTCCCCGCCCGTAACAACGCGGATACGGGGAGAACGGCAGTCACTCTGCGGCGCAGCCGTATGCGCCGTGTGGCTTTCACATAAGGTGACCGAGTATGGATGACCAAGGACGCACCGCTTCCTCCACCCAGCCAATCCTGTATGTGCTCGATACCAACGTCCTGATTCACGACCCCAACGCCCTGCTCAACTTCGAGGAGCACCACGTCGCCATACCGATGACGGTGCTGGAGGAACTCGACAAGCTCAAGACCGGTAAACACACCATCGCCGCCGAATGTCGCCAGGCCATCCGCCTGATCGACCAGACCCTCGGCGATGCCTCGCCCAGCGATGTCGAGCAGGGCGTGCCGATCCAGCGTGGCAAGAGCGGGCCCAAGGGCTTCCTGTCCATCCTCATGAGCACGCGCAACGAACCCAACCGCCTGCTCCCCGAGAACCTCGCCGACAACATCATCATCAACCAGCTGCTCGACCTGCGCGCCAAACGCCCGGACCTGGACGTGGTGCTGGTCACCAAAGACATCAACATGCGCCTGAAGGCGCGCGCCTGTGGGATCGCCGCCGAAGACTACAGCACCGACCAACTGGTCGATGATGTTTCCTTGCTGTCCAAGGGCTATCACTCGGTAACCGGTTCGTTCTGGGACCGGGTCAGCAAGGTCGACACCCGCCAGGAGCGCGGTCGCACCTGGCATCGGGTGCAGATGATCGACAACCTGCCGGCGGTGCACATCAACGAGTTCATCATCGACGAACAGGGCTTCGTCGGCTGGATCAAGGGGATTCGCGACAACGAACTGCTGCTGCTCGACCTGCACCAGGAACCGCTGCTGCACCAGGAGGCCTGGGGCCTGAAGCCGCGTGACATCCACCAGAGCCTGGCGCTGTTCGCCTTGCTCGACCCGGATATCCACCTGGTCAACCTGACCGGCGCCGCCGGCTCCGGCAAGACCATCCTGGCGCTGGCCGCGGCCATCGAGCAGACCATGGTCAGCAAGCGCTACCGGCGCATCATCGCCACCCGCAGCGTGCAGGGGCTGGACCAGGAGATCGGCTTCCTGCCAGGCACCGAGGCGGAGAAGATGGAGCCTTGGCTGGGTGCGATCACCGACAACCTCGAAGCCTTGCACATGGATGACGAGAGCACCCACGGCAGTGTCGAGTACATTCTCGAAAGGGTGCCGCTGCAGTTCAAGTCGCTGAACTACATCCGCGGGCGCAGCTTCCAGCAGAGCCTGATCCTGATCGACGAGTGCCAGAACCTCACGCCGCACCAGATGAAAACCATCATCACCCGTGCCGGGGCCGGCTCGAAGGTGGTCTGTCTGGGCAACCTGGCGCAGATCGACACCCCGTACCTGTCGGCCACCAGTTCCGGGTTGACCTACCTCACCGAACGCTTCAAGGACTTCCCTCACGGGGTTCATATCACCCTGCAGGGCGTGCCACGCTCGGTACTGGCCGAGTACGCCGAGTCGCACCTGTAACACCGAACCGCTTGTTCGCCGGCAAGCCGGCTCCTACGTGATTGCGTAGGAGCCGGCTTGCCGGCGAACGGGCCGGTGCGTCGAAATACCCCTCTGCTCAAACCTGACCCACAGGTTTACACTCTGTACTCCCTTCACAGGAGCAGAGCTGTGCTGACTCATCTTGATTCCCAGGGGCGCGCCAACATGGTCGACGTCACTGAAAAGGCCGTGACCGCCCGCGAGGCGCTTGCCGAGGCACGGGTGCGCATGTTGCCGGACACCTTGCGCATGATCGTCGATGGCCAACACCCCAAGGGCGATGTGTTCGCCGTGGCGCGCATCGCCGGTATCCAGGCGGCGAAGAAAACCAGCGACCTGATCCCGCTGTGCCACCCGCTGATGCTTACCAGCGTCAAGGTCGAGCTGGTCGCCGAGGGCGAGGACGTGGTGCATATCGTCGCCCGTTGCAAGCTGGCCGGGCAGACCGGCGTTGAAATGGAGGCCCTGACCGCCGCCAGCGTTGCCGCGCTGACCCTCTACGACATGTGCAAGGCGGTGGACAAGGGCATGGTCATCGAGCAGGTGCGTCTGCTGGAGAAGACCGGCGGCAAGAGCGGGCACTACAAGGTGGAGGGGTGATGAAGGTCAAGGTCATGTATTTCGCCCGCTATCGTGAATTGCTGGGCGTCGATGGCGAGCGCCTGGAGGGCGATTTCAAGGTGCTGGCCGATGTGCGCCAGGCCCTGGTGGACAAGGGCGGGCAGTACGCGGTGCTGGCCGAGCAGAACCTGATGTGCGCGCGTAACGAAGAGCTGTGCCGGCTCGGCGAAGCGCTGGGGGAGGGTGACGAGATCGCGTTCTTCCCGCCGGTGACTGGAGGTTGAGCATGAGCGTACGGGTACAGGAAGCGGCGTTCGACCCAGGTCTTGAGGTCAACGCCATGCACGCCGCCAATGTCGGCGTGGGCGCGGTGGCCAGCTTTGTCGGCTATGTGCGCGACTTCAACGATGGCTTGGAGGTGGCGGGGATGTTCCTCGAGCACTACCCGGGCATGACCGAGAAGGCCCTGGGCAAGATCGTGGTCGAGGCCGAAGGGCGCTGGCCGCTGCTCAAGGTCGAGGTACTGCACCGTATCGGCGCCCTGGAGCCGGGCGAACCGATCGTCTTTGTCGGCGTGGCCAGCGCGCATCGGCAGGCAGCGTTCGATGCCTGCAACTTCATCATGGACTACCTGAAGACCCGGGCGCCGTTCTGGAAGAAGGAGAATACCCAGGAAGGGCCGCGTTGGGTGGATGGGAAGCAGAGCGACCAGGATGCCGCAGGGCGCTGGGAGTCTTAGGCTAAGGCCGCTCTCTGTAGGAGCGGCCTTGTGTCGCGATAGGGCCGCCTCGCGGCCCCGGATCTCAGCATTGATGCAGATGTTGCCGGGGCCGCTTTGCGGCCCTTTTCGCGGCACGAGGCTGCTGCTACAGGGAGGTGGGCTGCCTTGAAGATCAGTGATGCTTGCGCGGCACGGGCTTCAACAGCTCGTCCGGCGGCATCTCGCACTTGATCTTGCGTCCCAGCAGCTCCTCGATCGCCGGCAACTGGTAGGAGTCGTCCTCGCCGGCAAAGCTGATCGACACGCCGCTGGTGCCCGCGCGGCCGGTACGGCCGATACGGTGCACGTAGTCGTCCGGGTCTTCCGGCAGGGTGAAGTTGATCACGTGGCTGATGCCGTCGATATGGATGCCACGGCCGGCCACGTCGGTGGCCACCAGCACGGTGATGCGCCCTTCACGGAAGCTCTCCAGGGTGCGGATACGCTTGTGCTGCGGCACGTCGCCCGACAGCTGGGCGGCGTTGATGCCGTCACGCACCAGTTTTTCCTCGATGCGCCGCACCTCGTCCTTGCGGTTGGCGAACACCATCACCCGTTCCCATTTGTTCTGCGTGACCAGGTTGTACAGCAACTTGTACTTGTCGCTGCCGGCCACGGCGTAGACGTGTTGTTCGACGGTCTCGCTGGCGACGTTCTCCGGCTCGATCTCGACAATGGCCGGGTTGGTGGTCCACTGCTTGGCCAGGTTCATCACATCGTCGGTGAAGGTGGCGGAGAACAGCAGGGTCTGGCGTTCGCTCTTGGGCGGCGTCTGGCGGATGATCTGGCGGACCTGGGGGATGAAGCCCATGTCGAGCATGCGGTCGGCCTCGTCCAGCACCATCACCTCGACCATGTCCAGGTGCACTTCGCCGCGCTGGTTGAAGTCCAGCAGGCGGCCCGGGGTGGCTACCAGGATGTCGCAATGGCGCGCTTCCAGCGACTTGAGCTGCTTGTCGAAGTCCATGCCGCCGACAAAGCTCATCACGTTCAGGCCGCTGTACTTGGTCAGGGCCTGGGCGTCCTTGGCTATCTGCACCACCAGCTCGCGGGTCGGGGCGATGATCAGCGCCCGCGGCTCGCCCATGTAGCGCTCCTTGGGCGGTGGCGTCTGCTGCAGCTGGGAAATGATCGAGATCAGGAACGCGGCAGTCTTGCCGGTGCCGGTCTGGGCCCGGCCGATGGCGTCCTGGCCGCGCAGCGTATAGCCGAGCACCTGAGCCTGGATCGGCGTGCAGTAGGGGAAGCCGAGGTCGTGGATGGCGTGCATCAGCTCGTTGGAGAGCTTGAAGTCGTGGAAGCGGGTCTTGCCTTCCTGCGGCTCGACGACGAAATCCTCCGGCTTCCACAGGCTCGCCTGCGGCTTGGGCTTGCGTTCGCGGCGTGGTTTGTCCTTGGCGGGCGATTCGGCGTCTGGCGGTTGGGCGACCTGGACGGCGGCTTTTGGCTCGGCCTTGGCCTTGGGCGCAGGCTTTGGCCTTGGTTTGCTGGCCTGGCGTTCTGGCGCCTGGGCGGCGGCCGGCTGTGGAGCCGGCTCGGGTTGGGACGCGGCGATGGGCGGTGCGGCGTCACCTTTGGCGAATATTTTCTTGAGTGCCTTGAGCACGGTCGTCTCGTCAACTGGTTAAGGAATGTACGCCGGGCAGTGTAATGCAAGAATCGGGCGCGGCGTAGTGCAATGCGGGCTGGGCTACAGAATCACTGCAATTGGCGGCTCAGCCAGTCGTGGATATCCGTCAACTCCTCGACCACCACTTCGTGTTCCATCGGGTACTCATGCCACTGGGCGGCCACACCCCAAGTATTGAGGTACTCGAATGCCGTGCGGCCCATCGAGGGGATCACCACCGGGTCGTGCACGCCGTGCAGACACAACGCCGGGGTGCGCTGCTGGCAGGCACTCAGTTGCTGCGCGTCGCTGAAAGTGGGCGCGTAGGTGGAGAGGGCGATAACCCCGCCCAACGCTTCCTGCCACTTTATATAAGCAGTGTGCAGCACCACCGCACCGCCCTGGGAAAACCCGGCGAGGAAGATGCGCGACAAGTTGATGCCCTTGGCCTGTTCGGCCTTGATCAGGGCGATCACCTGGTCGGCGGACTCTTCCAACTGCGCCTCGTCGATGGCCCGTGCCGGGGTCATGGCCTTGATGTCGTACCAGCTGGGCATCTGGTAGCCGCCGTTGATAGTCACCGGGCGCGTCGGCGCCTGGGGCATGATGAAACGGGTGCTGAGCAGGCGCTCCTGCATGAATTCAGCTACCGGTAGGAAGTCGTAACGGTCCGCCCCCAGGCCGTGCAACCAGATCACACAGGCGTCGGCGGTTTTCTGCGGTTCGAGAATCAGCGGTTGGGTCATGACTGCTCCGAAAAAGTGCTGGCGTACTGATGTGGTGCGTAAAAACAAGGCATTACAGGTTAATGCCAGAAAAAGATGTCGCAACTCTACAACTTTTCCTACTTGACTCACGCTTAATCGCTTAAGCCTTCGACTGTGGTACGCGCTTTGCTATGTCCTTGGCATGCGCAGAGGTGGACCTTCGCGGTAACACCCTTCGTATGGATTGAAGGCTGTCACAGAACAGCCCATTGCGCCATTGACCCAAAAACAAGCCAACCAGGGGTCGGATGCGCCTCATAAGGGTGCGGTGCAATTCCGGCTCATACAACAAGAGCGATTTGGAGGTTGTTGATGAAGATGTTGAAAACCACGCTGGCAGTCCTGACCGCCGCCGCCGCGCTGGGCGCCACCAGTTTCGCCCAGGCCGGCGCCACCCTCGATGCGGTGAAGAAGAAGGGTTTCGTCCAGTGTGGCGTGAGCGACGGCCTCCCAGGCTTCTCGGTGCCTGACGCCCAGGGCAAGATCGTCGGCATCGACGCCGATGTCTGCCGCGCCGTGGCCGCCGCGGTGTTCGGCGACGCCACCAAGGTCAAGTTCAGCCAGCTCAACGCCAAGGAACGCTTCACCGCGCTGCAGTCCGGCGAAGTCGACGTGCTGTCGCGCAACACCACCTGGACCAGCTCGCGCGACGCCGGCATGGGCCTGGTGTTCGCCGGTGTCACCTACTACGACGGTGTCGGTTTCCTGGTCAACAAGAAGCTCGGCGTCTCCAGCGCCAAGGAACTCGATGGCGCCACCATCTGCATCCAGGCCGGTACCACTACCGAGTTGAACGTCTCGGACTTCTTCCGCGCCAACAACCTCAAGTACACCCCGATCACCTTCGACACCTCCGACGAGAGCGCCAAGTCGCTGGAATCCGGCCGTTGCGACGTGCTCACCTCGGACAAGTCGCAGCTGTTCGCCCAGCGCTCCAAGCTGGCCGCGCCGACCGAGTACGTGGTACTGCCGGAAACCATCTCCAAGGAGCCTCTGGGCCCGGTGGTGCGCAAGGGCGACGAGGAGTGGTTCAGCATCGTCAAGTGGACCCTGTTCGCCATGCTCAACGCCGAGGAGGCCGGTATCACCTCGAAGAACGTCGAGGCCGAGGCCAAGTCCACCAAGAACCCGGACAACGCCCGCCTGCTGGGTGCTGACGGCGAGTACGGCAAGGACCTCAAGCTGCCCAAGGACTGGGTGGTGCAGATCGTCAAGCAAGTCGGCAACTATGGCGAAGTGTTCGAGAAGAACCTGGGCCAGAGCACCGACCTGAAGATCGACCGTGGCATGAACGCCCTGTGGAACAACGGCGGCATCCAGTACGCGCCACCGGTGCGCTGATGGCTGCACCCCGCGACGGCATCCTGCCGTCGCGGGTCGTTCGAATCCCTTCTTTTCGGGGCACTTCATGCAAAATCAAATCGGCGCACGGAAAGGGTTTTCCCTGAGCGATCCACGTGTGCGCGCGTGGCTGTTCCAGATCGTCACGGTGGTGTTCGTGGCGGGCCTTGGCTGGTACCTGTTCCATAACACCCAGACCAACCTGCAACACCGGGGCATCACCTCGGGCTTCGACTTCCTCGAGCGCAGTGCCGGCTTCGGCATTGCCCAGCACCTGATCCCCTATGTGGAATCGGACAGCTACGCCCGGGTGTTCGTCATCGGCCTGCTCAACACCTTGCTGGTGACCTTCATCGGCATCGTCCTGGCCACCTTGCTGGGCTTCGTCATCGGCGTGGCGCGGCTGTCGCCGAACTGGATGATCAACAAGCTGGCGACGGTGTACGTGGAGACCTTCCGCAACATTCCACCGCTGCTGCAGATCCTGTTCTGGTACTTCGCCGTGTTCCTGACCCTGCCGGGGCCGCGGGGCAGCATCAATATCGACGACACCTTCTTCATCAGCAACCGTGGCTTGAACATGCCCGGCGCCTCGATGGCCGAGGGCTTCTGGCCGTTCGTGCTGGCGCTGGCGCTGGCGATCGTCGCCATCGTGGCGATGGTGCGCATGGCCAACAAGCGCTTCGACGAAACCGGCCAGCCGTTCCACAAGTTCTGGGTCGGCCTGCTGCTGTTGATCGGCATCCCCGGCGTGTGCGCGCTGCTGTTCGGCAGCCCGGTGCTCTGGGAAGTGCCGCAGCTCAAGGGCTTCAATTTCGTCGGTGGCTGGGTGCTGATCCCCGAGCTGCTGGCGCTGACCCTGGCGCTGACTATCTATACCGCGGCGTTCATCGCCGAGATCGTGCGCTCGGGTATCCGTTCGGTCAGCCACGGCCAGACCGAGGCGGCCCGTTCGCTGGGCCTGCGCGAAGGCCCGACGCTGCGCAAGGTGATCATTCCTCAGGCCTTGCGGGTGATCATCCCGCCGCTGACCAGCCAGTACCTGAACCTGGCGAAGAACTCGTCGCTGGCAGCCGGTATCGGCTACCCGGAGATGGTCTCGCTGTTCGCCGGTACCGTGCTCAACCAGACCGGCCAGGCCATCGAGGTGATCGCCATCACCATGAGCGTCTATCTCGCCATCAGCATCAGCATTTCGCTGTTGATGAACTGGTACAACAAGCGCATTGCGCTGATCGAACGGTGAGGGTCCTTCCGTGACAGCCCATGTTTTCAAACCCGACATGCCGCCACCGGTGAAGACCGTTGGCGTGCTCGCCTGGATGCGGGCCAACCTGTTCTCCAGCTGGCTCAACACCCTGCTGACCCTGTTCGCCCTGTACCTGGTATGGCTGATCGTGCCGCCGCTGGTGCAGTGGGCGTTCATCGACGCCAACTGGGTTGGCACCACCCGCGCCGACTGTACCAAGGAGGGCGCCTGCTGGGTGTTCATCCAGCAGCGCTTCGGCCAGTTCATGTATGGCTACTACCCGGCCGAACTGCGCTGGCGCGTCGACCTGACGGTGTGGCTCGCCGTGCTTGGCGCCGCGCCGCTGTTCATCAAGCGCTTCCCACGCAAGGCGGTATACGGCCTGGGCTTCCTGGTGCTGTACCCGATCCTGGCCTACATCCTGCTGCACGGCGGCGCGCTGGGCCTGGACACGGTACCCACCAGCCAATGGGGCGGCCTGATGTTGACCCTGGTGATCGCCACGGTCGGCATTGTCGGCGCGTTGCCACTGGGCATCCTGCTGGCGTTGGGGCGGCGCTCGAACATGCCGGCGGTGAAGGTGGTCTGCGTGACCTTCATCGAGTTCTGGCGCGGCGTGCCGCTGATCACCGTGTTGTTCATGTCCTCGGTGATGCTGCCGCTGTTCCTGCCCGAAGGCATGAGCTTCGACAAGCTGCTGCGGGCGATGATCGGCGTGATCCTGTTCCAGTCGGCGTACATCGCCGAGGTGGTGCGTGGCGGTCTGCAGGCCATCCCCAAGGGCCAGTACGAAGCCGCCGCGGCCATGGGCCTGGGCTACTGGCGGGCGATGGGCCTGGTGATCCTGCCCCAGGCGCTCAAGCTGGTGATCCCCGGCATCGTCAACACCTTCATTGCCTTGTTCAAGGACACCAGCCTGGTGATCATCATCGGCTTGTTCGACCTGCTCAACAGCGTCAAGCAGGCCGCGGCCGATCCGACCTGGCTGGGCATGGCGACCGAGGGCTATGTGTTCGCCGCCCTGGTGTTCTGGATTTTCTGTTTCGGTATGTCCCGCTACTCCATGCACCTGGAGCGCAAGCTGGACACTGGCCACAAGCGTTAGGAGTTTCGAAATGAGTGAAGCGATCAAGCAGCCTGCCGGCCCCGAAGGCATCATCCAGATGCAGGGCGTGAACAAGTGGTACGGCCAGTTCCATGTGCTCAAGGACATCAACCTCAACGTGCGCCAGGGCGAGCGTATCGTGCTGTGCGGGCCGTCGGGCTCGGGCAAGTCGACCACCATCCGCTGCCTCAACCGGCTGGAGGAACACCAGCAGGGGCGTATCGTCGTCGACGGCGTCGAGCTGACCAACGACCTCAAGCAGATCGAGGCGATCCGCCGCGAGGTGGGCATGGTGTTCCAGCACTTCAACCTGTTCCCGCATCTGAGCATCCTCGAGAACTGCACCCTGGCGCCCATGTGGGTGCGCAAGCTGCCGCGGCGCAAGGCCGAGGAAATCGCCATGCACTTCCTTGAGCGCGTGCGCATTCCGGAGCAGGCGCACAAGTACCCCGGGCAATTGTCCGGCGGTCAGCAGCAGCGCGTGGCGATTGCCCGGGCGTTGTGCATGAAGCCGAAGATCATGCTGTTCGATGAACCGACTTCGGCGCTGGACCCGGAGATGGTCAAGGAGGTGCTCGACACCATGGTCAGCCTGGCCGAGGACGGCATGACCATGCTCTGCGTGACCCACGAGATGGGCTTTGCCCGCACCGTGGCGAACCGGGTGATCTTCATGGACAAGGGCGAGATCGTCGAGCAGGCGGCGCCGGACGACTTCTTCGACCGGCCGCGCAGTGACCGGACCAGGCTGTTCCTGAGCCAGATCCTGCATTGAGGTAAAAGCGGTTCGCCGGCAAGCCGGCTCCTACGGGTATTAGGCGTAGGAGCGGGCTTGCCGGCGAAGCAGATGCTACTTCTCTTCCTTTGCGGCCACTGGCGCAGGCGGCGGCCGCAGCCCGACCTCGGCCACCAGCTTCAATTGCTGCCCATTACGCACCACCTCGATGGTGATCTTCTCGTTGGGCTTGATCCGCGCCACCTGGTTCATCGACTTGCGCCCGTCGCCGGCCGGCTCGCCATTGATGCTCAGAATCACATCGCCCAGCTGCAACCCGGCCCGCGCCGCTGGGCCATCGCGGAAGATCCCGGCGACGACGATGCCTGGGCGGCCCTGCATGCCGAACGACTCGGCCAACTCCTGGCTCAGCGGCTGCACCTCGATCCCCAGCCAGCCACGGATCACCTGGCCATGCTCGACAATCGACTTCATTATCTCCAAAGCCAGCTTGACCGGGATGGCGAAGCCGATGCCCTGGGAGCCGCCGGACTTGGAGAAGATCGCCGTGTTGATGCCCACCAGGTTGCCGTTGGCATCGACCAGTGCGCCGCCGGAGTTGCCCGGGTTGATCGCCGCGTCAGTCTGGATGAAGTCTTCGTAGTTGTTCAGGCCCAACTGGTTGCGGCCGGTGGCGCTGATGATGCCCATGGTCACGGTCTGGCCGACGCCGAACGGGTTGCCGATGGCCAGGGTGACGTCGCCGATGTGGATGCTGTCGGAGCGACCGATGGTGATCGCCGGCAGGTTCTTCAGGTCTATCTTCAGCACCGCCAGGTCGGTTTCCGGGTCGTTGCCGATCACCCGGGCCAGGGTCTCGCGGCCGTCCTTGAGGGCCACGACGATCTGGTCGGCGCCGCTGGTGACGTGGTTGTTGGTCAGCAGGTAGCCCTCGGGGCTCATGATCACCGCCGAGCCCAGGCTCGATTCCCAGCGTCGTTGCTTGGGCAGGTTGTCGCCGAAGAAGCGGCGGAACTGCGGGTCCTCGAACAGCGGGTGGGCGCTCTTGTTCACCACCTTGGTGGTGTACAGGTTGACCACGGCGGGCGCGGCGAGGGTCACCGCGTCGGCGTAGGACACCGGGCCCTGCATGATCTTCGTGGTTTGCGGCGCCTGTTGCAGGTTGACGTCCTGGCTGGGCAGGCCGACCCATTGCGGGAAGCGCTGGATGATCAGCAGGGCGATCAGCACGCCGGTGAGCAGGGGCCAGCCGAAATAACGCAGAGCCTTGAGCATGAATGAATCCTGGGAGTAGGGCGGGGGCCACCTCTGTGCGGCCCGGGGCGCAAGCGCGCGCGATCATACACGTGAACAAGGCGATCGGCGATGGTGTGGGTCCCCAGGCAGCTGCCGCCGGTTTCCCCTACGCCGGCGACGGCCCATAATGGCGGCCATTATAGGGCCTGGTGCCTGTCGCAACGCCGAATTCGAGGAGATTTTTCATGGCCGTCGCCCTCAACACCCTGGTCGAGGAAGCCGAGCGCTATCTGGGCAGCGCCAGGATCCCGGACTATTGCCCCAACGGCCTGCAGGTCGAGGGTCGCCCGCAGGTCAGCCGCATCGTCAGCGGCGTGACTGCCAGCCAGGCGCTGCTGGACGCCGCGGTCGAAGCCGAGGCCGACCTGGTACTGGTCCACCATGGCTATTTCTGGAAGGGCGAGAATCCGTGCATCACCGGCATCAAGCAGCGCCGTCTGAAAACCCTGCTCAAGCACGACATCAGCCTGCTGACCTTCCACCTGCCGCTGGACGTGCACCCGGAGGTGGGCAATAACGTGCAGCTGGCGCGCCAGCTGGACATCACCGTCGAAGGCCCGCTGGACCCGAACAACCCCAAGGTGGTCGGCCTGGTTGGCTCGTTGGCCGAGCCGCTGTCGGTGCGTGACTTCGCCCGGCGCGTGCAGGAGGCCCTGGGCCGCGAGCCGTTGGTGGTCGAGGGCGAGCAGATGATCCGCCGGGTTGGCTGGTGTACCGGCGGCGGGCAGGGCTATATCGACAATGCCATTGCCGCCGGGGTCGACTTGTTCATCAGTGGCGAGGCCTCCGAGCAGACCTTCCACAGTGCCCGGGAAAACGGCATCAGCTTCATCGCCGCCGGGCATCACGCCACCGAGCGCTACGGCGTGCAGGCGTTGGGTGATTACCTGGCGCGGCGGTTTGCCCTGGAGCACCTGTTCATCGATTGTCCGAATCCCATCTGAAAGCCGGCGGTTGACCCCGTAGGAGCCAGCCTTGCTGGCGAACCGGCGCCCATTCGCCAGCAAGGCTGGCTCCTACGAAAAAACCTGCGCCAACGCCCAAACCCCCAGTCATATCGTTAGATTGTTTCGATCTAGGCAGCCTCCTAAATAGAACAGGGCGCTGTGATAAAGTGGCTCGCTCGAACACGGCCCGCAGGCCGTCCATAAGATCGTTTTTCGTGAGTAGCCATGGTCGACAATCTGACGCACTTGAAACAGCTGGAGGCGGAGAGCATCCACATCATCCGCGAGGTGGCCGCCGAGTTCGACAACCCGGTGATGCTGTACTCGATCGGCAAGGATTCCGCGGTCATGCTGCACCTGGCGCGCAAGGCGTTCTTCCCGGGCAAGCTGCCGTTCCCGGTGATGCACGTCGATACCCAGTGGAAGTTCCAGGAGATGTACCGCTTCCGCGACAAGATGGTCGAAGAGATGGGCTTGGAGCTGATCACCCACGTCAACCCCGAGGGTGTGGCGCAGGGCATCAACCCGTTCACCCATGGCAGCTCCAAGCACACTGACATCATGAAGACCCAGGGCCTGAAGCAGGCACTGGACAAGCATGGCTTCGATGCTGCCTTCGGCGGCGCGCGCCGTGACGAAGAGAAGTCGCGGGCCAAGGAGCGAGTGTACTCGTTCCGTGACAGCAAGCACCGCTGGGACCCGAAGAACCAGCGCCCGGAGCTGTGGAACATCTACAACGGCAAGGTCAACAAGGGCGAGTCGATCCGCGTGTTCCCGCTGTCGAACTGGACCGAGCTGGACATCTGGCAGTACATCTACCTCGAAGGCATCCCGATCGTGCCGCTGTATTTCGCCGCCGAGCGTGAAGTGATCGAGAAGAACGGCACCCTGATCATGATCGACGACGCGCGCATCCTCGAGCACCTCAGCGAGGAAGAGAAAGCGCGCATCGTCAAGAAGAAGGTGCGTTTCCGTACCCTGGGCTGCTACCCGCTGACGGGCGCTGTCGAGTCGGAAGCCGAAACCCTGACGGACATCATTCAGGAAATGCTCCTGACCCGAACGTCCGAACGCCAGGGCCGCGTCATCGACCACGATGGCGCCGGTTCCATGGAAGACAAAAAACGCCAAGGCTACTTCTAATTTCAGGGTTCCAGCATGTCGCACCAATCTGATCTGATCAGCGAGGACATCCTCGCCTACCTGGCCCAGCACGAGCGCAAGGAACTGCTGCGTTTCCTCACCTGCGGCAACGTGGACGACGGCAAGAGCACCCTGATCGGGCGCCTGCTGCACGACTCGAAGATGATCTATGAGGACCACCTCGAGGCCATCACCCGTGATTCGAAAAAATCCGGCACCACCGGCGAGGAAGTCGACCTGGCGCTGCTGGTGGACGGCCTGCAGGCCGAGCGCGAGCAGGGCATCACCATCGATGTCGCCTACCGCTACTTCTCTACCGCCAAGCGCAAGTTCATCATCGCCGACACCCCGGGCCACGAGCAGTACACCCGCAACATGGCCACCGGCGCGTCCACCTGCGACCTGGCAATCATCCTGGTCGATGCCCGCTACGGCGTGCAGACCCAGACCCGCCGGCACAGCTACATCGCTTCCCTGCTGGGCATCAAGCACATCGTCGTCGCGGTCAACAAAATGGACCTCAAGGGTTTCGACGAGCAAGTGTTCGAGTCGATCAAGGCCGACTACCTGAAGTTCGCCGAGGGCATCGACCTCAAGCCATCGAGCCTGCACTTCGTGCCGATGTCGGCGCTCAAGGGCGACAACGTGGTCAACCGCAGCGAGCGTTCGCCGTGGTACACGGGCCCGGCACTGATGGAAATCCTCGAAACCGTTGAGATCGCGGGCGACCGCAATGTCACCGACCTGCGTTTCCCGGTGCAGTACGTCAACCGCCCGAACCTCAACTTCCGCGGCTTTGCCGGCACCATCGCCGGTGGCGTGGTGCACAAGGGCGACGAGATCGTCGTGCTGCCCTCGGGCAAGAGCAGCCGGGTCAAGTCCATCGTCACCTTCGAAGGTGAGCTGGAGAACGCCGGCCCCGGCCAGGCAGTGACCCTGACCATGGAAGACGAGATCGACATCTCCCGCGGCGACCTGCTGGTGCATGCCGACAACGTGCCGCAGGTGGCCGACCAGTTCGACGCCATGTTGGTGTGGATGGCCGAGGAGCCGATGCTCCCGGGCAAGAAGTACGACATCAAGCGCGCCACCAGCTACGTGCCGGGCTCGATTGCCAGCATCAGCCACAAGGTCGATGTGAACACCCTCGAGCAGGGCGCCGCCAGCGCGCTGCAACTGAACGAGATCGGCCGGGTCAAGGTGGCGCTGGACAGCGCCATTGCCCTGGATGGCTATGACAGCAACCGCACCACTGGCGCGTTTATCGTCATCGACCGGCTGACCAACGGTACCGTCGGCGCGGGCATGATCATCGCCCCGCCAGTACTGCCTCATGGCAGCGCCGGGCAGCACGGCAAGCTGGCCCATGTGTCCACCGAGGAACGTGCCCTGCGCTTCGGCCAGCAGCCGGCCACCGTGCTGTTCAGCGGCCTTTCCGGCGCGGGCAAGAGCACCCTGGCCTATGCCGTGGAGCGCAAGCTGTTCGACATGGGCCGTGCGGTCTATGTGCTCGATGGCCAGAACCTGCGCCACGACCTGAACAAGGGTTTGGCGCAGGACCGCGCCGGGCGCACCGAGAACTGGCGCCGCGCCGCCCATGTGGCGCGCCAGTTCAACGAAGCCGGCCTGCTGACCCTGGCCGCGTTCGTGGCCCCGGATGCCGAAGGCCGCGAACAGGCCAAGGCGCTGATCGGCAAGGAGCGTCTGGTCACTGTCTATGTGCAGGCCTCGCCACTGGCGTGCCGCGAGCGTGATCCGCAGGGGCTGTACGCCGCTGGCGGTGACAACATCCCGGGCGAGAGTTTCCCGTTCGATGTGCCGCTGGATGCCGACCTGGTGATCGATACCCAGTCGGTCAGTGTCGATGAAGGCGTGAAGCTGGTGTTGGATGTGCTGCGCCAGCGCGGCGCGATCTGAGTATCCGCGTGACCTGAGAAACCCCGCTTCGGCGGGGTTTTTTGTTTGCTTCGGTAGCGCTGGGGCTGCTTTGCAGCCCTTTCGCGGCGCAAGGCCGCTCCTACAGGCGATCGCGTTCCCCTGTAGGAGCGGCCTTGTGCCGCGAAAGGGGCGCGGAGCGCCCCCAAGATGCTAGATATGTTTCTCGGACACCGGAATCACTCGCCGCTCCTTCACCGCCTTGTACGAAAAGCTCGAATAGATCTCCTTCACCCCCGGCAAGCGCTGCAGCACCTCCCGGGTGAATTCCCCAAACGACTCCAGGTCCCGCGCCAGGATTTCCAGCAGAAAGTCATAGCGCCCGGAAATGTTGTGGCAGGCGACGATCTCGGGAATCTCCATCAGCCGTTGCTCGAACGCCAGGGCCATTTCCTTGGTGTGCGAGTCCATCATGATGCTGACGAAGGCGGTCACGCCAAAGCCCAGCGATTTGGGCGAGAGGATGGCCTGATAGCCGGTGATGTAGCCGTTGTCTTCCAGCAGCTTGACCCTTCGCCAGCAGGGCGAGGTGGTCAGGGCGACCTGATCGGCGAGTTCGGAGACGGTCAGGCGCGCATTGTCTTGCAGCGCGGCGAGCAGGGCGCGGTCGGTGCGGTCGAGTGACGAAGGCATATATTGCCCTCCTGGTTTTGTTTTTGTTGTTTTTATTTCAATAACAGCGGGAAAGCGTGGGTAACTTTGGAAAAAACCTTGCAGCCCGGTGGCATAAGCTTATAGCAAACCACAAGAGGCTGTTGCCATGCGCGACTCCAATAACAACACCGGTTTTTCCACGCGGGCCATCCACCACGGCTATGACCCGCTGTCCCATGATGGCGCGCTGGTGCCGCCGGTCTACCAGACCGCCACCTATGCCTTTCCCACCGTCGAATACGGCGCCGCCTGCTTTGCTGGCGAACAGCCCGGGCATTTCTACAGCCGTATTTCCAACCCGACCCTGGCCCTGCTGGAACAGCGCATGGCCTCGCTCGAGGGCGGCGAGGCCGGGCTGGCCCTGGCCTCGGGCATGGGCGCCATCACCGCCACGCTATGGACCTTGCTACGTCCGGGGGACGAGCTGATCGTCGGCAGCACCCTGTATGGCTGCACCTTTGCCTACCTGCATCACGGCATCGGCCAGTTCGGCGTGAACATCCGCCATGTCGACCTCAACGATATCCCGGCGCTTAAGGCGGCGATCACGCCGAAGACGCGGATGATCTACTTCGAAACCCCGGCCAATCCCAATATGCAACTGGTGGATATCGCCGCGGTGGTGGGCGCCACCCGTGGCCATGACCTGAGCATCGTGGTCGACAACACCTATTGCACGCCCTACCTGCAACGTCCGCTGGAGCTGGGCGTGGATCTGGTGGTGCACTCAGCCACCAAGTACCTCTCTGGCCATGGCGATATCACCGCCGGCCTGGTAGTCGGGCGCCAGGCGCTGGTCGAGCGGATTCGCCTGGAAGGGCTCAAGGACATGACCGGTGCGGTGCTCTCGCCGCATGACGCCGCCTTGCTGATGCGCGGTATCAAGACCCTGGCTCTGCGCATGGATCGCCATTGCGCCAATGCCCGGCAGGTCGCCGAGTACCTGGAGCGCCAACCGCAGGTGGAACTGTTGCACTACCCAGGCCTGCCGTCGTTCCCGCAGTACGCGTTGGCCCAACGGCAAATGCGCCTGCCGGGCGGGATGATCGCCTTCGAACTCAAGGGTGGCATAGAGGCGGGGCGCCGCTTCATGAACGCCTTGCAACTGTTCAGTCGGGCGGTGAGCCTGGGCGATGCCGAGTCGCTGGCCCAGCATCCGGCGAGCATGACCCATTCCAGCTATACCCAGGCAGAGCGCGCCGAGCATGGCATATCGGAAGGGTTGGTACGTCTTTCGGTGGGCCTGGAGGATATCGACGACTTGCTGGCCGACATTGCCCAGGCCTTGAAGGCCTGCGCCTGAACCGCCACGGACGAGGCCTGAGCGATGGTAGCGATGATGAATCCGAACGAGCCGCTGACGGCCCTGGACGACGCCCTGGATAGTGACCCCGGCGAAACGGCCGAGTGGTGCCAGGCGCTGGAATCGACCTTGATCCACTGCGGGCCGAAGCGCGCGCGGTATCTGTTGCAGCGTTTGCAGGCTCACGCGCTGGAACTGGGGTTGGAGCGCGAGGCCCAGGCCTTTTCGGCTTACCGCAACACCTTGTCGGTGGAGCAGCAGGGCACCTACCCCGGCGACCTGGAGCTGGACGAGCGCATTACTGGCATCCTGCGCTGGAACGCCCTGGCCATGGTGGTGCGGGCCAACCACGCCTATGGCGACCTGGGCGGGCACATCGCCAGCTATGCCTCGGCGGCGGAGATCTTCGAGGTCGGCTTCCAGCATTTCTTCCGCGGCGAGGGCGACGGGCCGGGCCGCAGCGCCGACCTGGTGTTCTTCCAGCCGCACTCGGCGCCAGGCGTTTATGCCCGGGCGTTTCTCGAAGGGCGCCTGAGTGAGCAGCAATTGGCCAATTACCGCCAGGAAGTCGCTGGCAGCGGCCTGTGCTCTTATCCACACCCTTGGTTGATGCCCGACTTCTGGCAGTTCCCTACCGGCTCCATGGGCATCGGCCCGCTCAATGCGATCTACCAGGCGCGCTTCATGCGCTACCTGCAGCACCGTGGCCTGCTCGATACCTCGCAGCGGCATGTGTGGGGCGTGTTCGGCGACGGCGAGATGGACGAGCCGGAATCCATCGCCGGCCTGACCCTGGCCGCTCGCGAACAGCTGGACAACCTGACCTTCATCGTCAATTGCAACCTGCAGCGGCTGGATGGCCCGGTGCGCGGCAATGGCCAGATCATCCAGGAACTGGAGGCGCTGTTCAGTGGCGCCGGCTGGAACGTGATCAAGGTGCTGTGGGGCTCGGAATGGGACCCGCTGTTCGCCCGTGACCGCGAGCATGCGCTGCTGCGTCAGCTGGCTGCGACCCCGGACGGCCAGTTCCAGACCCTCGGTGCCAAGGACGGCAGCTACAACCTCGAGCATTTCTTCAAGCAGAACCCAGCCTTGCAGCGGCTGGTGGCGCATATGAGCACCGATGAGATCAACGCGCTCAAGCGCGGCGGCCATGATTTTCGCAAGTTGCACGCCGCCTATGCCGCCGCCAAGGCGTGCAAGGGCCGGCCGACGGTGATCCTGGCCAAGACCAAGAAGGGCTACGGCATGAGCAGTGCCGGTGAATCGCGGATGACCGCGCACCAGGCCAAGAAACTGGACGTGCAGGCGTTGCTGGCGTTCCGCGATCGTTTTCGCCTGCCGCTGTCGGACCAGGCGGTGGAGCAGTTGCAGTTCTATCGCCCGGCCGAGGACAGCCCGGAGATGCGTTACTTGCGCCAGCGTCGGGCAGCCCTGGGTGGCCCGCTGCCAAAGCGGCGCGCCGACTGCATGACACTGCCGTTGCCGGATCTGCATGCCTTCGCCGGCTTTGCCTTGCACGCCTACGGCAAGGAAATGTCCACCACCATGGCCGCCGTGCGCCTGCTGGGCAACTGGTTGAAGGTACCGGGCCTGGGGCCGCGGGTAGTGCCGATCGTTGCCGACGAGGCGCGCACCTTCGGCATGGCCAGCCTGTTCCGCCAGATCGGTATCTATGCGCCTCAAGGGCAGCGCTACGAGCCCGAGGATGCCGGCTCGCTGCTGTCCTACAGGGAAGCACGCGATGGCCAACTGCTGGAGGAGGGCATCACCGAGGCCGGGGCGCTGTCGTCATGGATCGCGGCCGCCACGGCCTACGCGGTGCATGGCGAGCCGATGTTGCCGGTGTACATCTATTACTCGATGTTCGGTTTCCAGCGGGTCGGCGATCTGATCTGGGCCGCCGCCGACCAGCGTGCCCGCGGGCTGTTGCTGGGCGCCACCGCCGGGCGCACCACCCTGGGTGGGGAAGGGCTGCAGCACCAGGATGGCTCGAGCCTGGTAATGGCCGCGATGGTACCCAACTGTCGTGCCTGGGACCCGTGCTTCGCCGGCGAACTGGCAGTGATCCTCGACCATGCCGCACGGCGCATGCTGGTGGAGCAGCGCGACGAATTCCACTATGTGGCAGTGATGAACGAAAACTATCCACAGCCATCGTTGCCCGATGGCGCGCGGGAGGCCGTGTTGCGTGGCATGTATCTGTACACCCGGCAGCAGGCGCGGAGCCCGCTCGGCCAGGTGCGTTTGTTGGGCTCGGGCACGATCTTGCGTGAGGTGATCGCGGCGGGCGAGTTGCTGGCGAACGACTGGCAGGTCGATTGCGAGGTGTTCAGCGTCACCAGTTTCAGCGAACTGGCGCGCGACGCCCGGGATGCGCGACGGGTGGCGCTGGCTGGCGGCGAGGAGGATTGCCATCTGCGTGGCTGCCTGCCCGGCGATGCGCCGGTGATCGCGGCGAGCGACTATGTGCGCGCCTGGCCGCAATTGATCGCCGAATATGTGCAAGCGCCGTTCATGTCCTTGGGGACCGATGGTTTTGGGCGCAGCGATACGCGTCAGCAACTACGGCGGTTCTTCGAGGTCGACCGGCATGCCGTGGTGATGGCGGCGCTGTACAGCCTGGTTCGCCAGGCGCGCCTGGCGCCGCAGGTGCTGGCCGATGCCCGGGCGCGCTACAACCTGGAGGACACCGTCGCGCCTTGGTACCTATAGGCGCCGGCGTAGCCGGTGCCAGGCGGGTACAAAAAAGGCCTCTTGCGAGGCCTTTTGTTTAACGCTTGAGCCCGTAGCTCTCGTCGAGCATGCCCGGCGAGTTCGGCGCTTTTGGCGCATAGTCGCGTGGCACTTCGGCGGTGTCCTTGGGCGGCGTCAGGCGGTCGCGCGGACCTTGCGCGGCTTCCGAGTGCAGCGCGGCCAGCAGGCGCTGGCGGGTCAGTTCGTCGAGGGCCAGGCGGTTGGCGCCATCGGCCAGGTGATCTTGCACGTCCTGGTAGCTCTGGGTCAGCTTCTTGACCAGCGAAGCGGTACTGTTGAAGTGGGTCACCACTTCGTTCTGGTAATTGTCGAAACGCTGCTGGATGTCATCCAGCTGGCGTTGGGTGTTGCTCGGCGCCGCGTTGGGCAACAGGCGGGCCAGCGCGAAACCTGCGACGACACCGATGACCAGGGCCAGGGTCGGCAGCAACCAAACAAGGAGCGAGTGTTCCACGAGTCCTTCCTCTATAAACGGCTTTGCTTTACGTTAACGGCTCAGACCTGCGCTGTATACCGCGAGCATTCGCAAATCAGAACAGAATTCCTTTGCTAGACGAGTCGACCCTTCCCGAGGTCACGGAGTAGTGCCTTGCTTATCCGCGAAACACCCTTGTTCATCGATGGCCCGTGCGGTCAGCTGGAAGCCTTGTACCTGGACGTGGCCGACGCCCGCGGCGCGGTGCTGATCTGCCACCCCAACCCGGTCCAGGGCGGGACCATGCTCAACAAGGTGGTCTCGACCCTGCAACGCACGGCCCGTGACGCCGGTTACGTGACCCTGCGCTTCAACTACCGGGGCGTCGGCCAGAGCGCTGGCAGCCATGACATGGGCGCCGGCGAGGTAGACGACGCCGAAGTCGTGGCGACCTGGCTGCGCGAAAAGCATCCCCAACTGCCCCTGGTGCTGATGGGGTTCTCCTTCGGCGGTTTCGTCGCTACCAGCCTGGCTGGGCGCCTGGAGGCCAAGGGCGTCGAATTGCAACAACTGTTCATGATCGCCCCGGCAGTGATGCGCCTGACCGAGCAGTTCCCTCTGCCCGAGCGTGTCAAGCTCACTATCATCCAGCCGGACAGCGACGAAGTGGTCGTCCCGCAACTGGTCTACGACTGGTCCGACGCCCTGTCGCGCCCCCATGAGCTGCTGAAAGTGGCAGAATGCGGACACTTCTTCCATGGCAAGCTGACCGATCTGAAGGATCTGCTGCTGCCGCGCCTTTCGAACTGAGCCAAGCCTGAATAAGCGAACACCCATGACCACGCGCATTCTCACCGGTATCACCACCACCGGCACCCCGCACCTGGGCAACTACGCCGGCGCCATCCGCCCGGCCATCCTCGCCAGCCAGCAGCCCGGTGCCGACTCGTTCTACTTCCTGGCCGACTACCACGCCCTGATCAAGTGCGACGACCCGCTGCGCATCCAGCGCTCGCGCCTGGAAATCGCCGCCACCTGGCTGGCCGGCGGCCTGGACCCGGACAAGGTGACCTTCTACCGTCAGTCCGACATCCCCGAGATCCCCGAACTCACCTGGCTGCTGACCTGCGTCGCGGCCAAGGGCCTGCTCAACCGTGCCCACGCCTACAAGGCCTCGGTGGACAAGAACGTCGAGGCCGGCGAAGACCCGGACGCCGGCGTGAGCATGGGCCTGTTCAGCTACCCGGTGCTGATGGCCGCCGACATCCTGATGTTCAACGCGCACAAGGTGCCGGTCGGCCGCGACCAGATCCAGCACGTGGAAATGGCCCGCGATATCGGCCAGCGTTTCAATCATCTGTTCGGCCAGGGCAAGGACTTCTTCGCCCTGCCCGAGGCGGTGATCGAGGAGAGCGTGGCCACGCTCCCGGGCCTGGACGGTCGCAAGATGTCCAAGAGCTATGACAACACCATTCCGCTGTTCACCAGCGCCAAGGACATGAAGGATGCGATCTCGCGCATCGTCACCGACTCCAAGGCCCCGGGCGAGGCCAAGGATCCGGACAATTCGCACCTGTTCACCCTGTTCCAGGCGTTCTCGACGCCGGCGCAGTCCGCCGCGTTCCGCGACGAGCTGCTGCAAGGGCTGGGCTGGGGCGAGGCCAAGCAGCGCCTGTTCCAGTTGCTCGACGGCCAGCTGGCCGAGAAGCGCGAGCACTATCACCAGCTGATCTCGCGCCCGTCGGACCTCGAGGACATCCTCCTGGCAGGCGCCGCCAAGGCCCGCAAGATCGCCACGCCGTTCCTCGAGCAACTGCGCGAGGCGGTGGGCCTGCGTTCGTTCCGCACGGCCGTGCAGGCCAGCGCTGAAGTGAAGAAGAAGGCCGCCAAGAGCGCGCGCTTCGTCAGCTTCCGCGATGAGGACGGCAGCTTCCGCTTCCGCCTGCTGGCCGCCGATGGCGAGCAACTGCTGCTGTCGCGCAGCTTCGCCGATGGCAAGAGCGCGGGGGCGGTGAGCAAGCAGTTGCAGCAAGGTGGTGAAGCGGATGTGCGTGTCGAAGGCCTGGGCTTCAGCCTGTGGCTGGCGGGTGAGCAGGTTGCCGAGGGGCCGCAGTTCGAGGCCGCCGAGGCCCGCGACGCGGCCATCGCGAGCCTGCGCGAGGCCCTGGCGCCCCAGCAGGACTGAGCGCCCACCCTGTAGGAGCGGCCTTGTGTCGCGAAAGGGCTGCGTAGCAGCCCTGGCAATTGATGCGTAAACGCTGAAATTCTGGGGCCGCTTCGCGGCCCTTTCGCGACACAAGGCCGCTCCTACAGGGGGCGTGGTGCGCATATTCATTGCAGGTAATGAGGCAAGTGGTCGCATGTATCATTGCCATCAGGCGGGCCGGTCGCTACAGTGACGGCCCGTTTTTTGTTGCCTCGCTAACGAAATCATGACTCCTCTAGAACGCTATCAAGCAGATCTGAAACGTCCCGACTTCTTCCATGACGCGGCGCAGGAAACTGCGGTGCGTCACCTGCAGCGCCTGTACGACGACCTGGTACACGCGCAGAACAACAAGCCGGGCATGTTCGGCAAGCTGTTCGGCAAGAAGGAACAGACGCCGGTCAAGGGCCTGTACTTCTGGGGCGGGGTAGGGCGAGGCAAGACCTACCTGGTCGATACCTTCTATGAAGCGCTGCCGTTCAAGCAGAAGATGCGCACGCACTTCCACCGCTTCATGAAGCGCGTCCACGAGGAGATGAAGACCCTCAAGGGCGAGAAGAACCCGCTGACCATCATCGCCAAGCGCTTCAGCGACGAAGCCAAGGTGATCTGTTTCGACGAGTTCTTCGTTTCCGATATCACCGATGCCATGATCCTCGGCACCCTGATGGAAGAGCTGTTCAAGAACGGCGTCTCGTTGGTGGCGACCTCCAACATCGTGCCGGACGGTCTGTACAAGGACGGCCTGCAGCGTGCGCGCTTCCTGCCAGCCATTGCCATGATCAAGCAGTACACCGACGTGGTGAACGTCGACAGTGGCGTGGACTATCGCCTGCGCCACCTGGAGCAGGCCGAGCTGTTCCACTTCCCGCTCAACGAGGCGGCGCACGAAAGCATGCGTGCCAGCTTCAAGGCGCTGACCCCCGAGTGCACCCAGGCCGTCGACAACGACGTGCTGATGATCGAGAACCGTCCGATCCACGCCCTGCGCACCTGCGACGATGTCGCCTGGTTCGACTTCCGCGCCCTGTGCGATGGGCCGCGCAGCCAGAACGACTACATCGAGCTGGGCAAGATCTTCCACGCCGTGTTGCTGAGCAACGTCGAGCAGATGGGCGTGACCACCGACGACATCGCCCGGCGCTTCATCAACATGGTCGACGAGTTCTACGACCGCAACGTGAAGCTGATCATCTCGGCCGAGGTGGAGCTCAAGGACCTGTACACCGGCGGGCGCCTGAGCTTCGAGTTCCAGCGCACGCTCAGCCGTCTGCTGGAGATGCAGTCCCACGAGTTCCTGTCGCGGGCGCATAAGCCGTAAGCTTTCGAAAACTGACGCGATCGTCGTCGGAGCCGGCTTTGCCGGCGAACACCGGCGCAGCCGGTGCCATGCACCGCGGTGCATGGTTCGCCAGCAAGGTTGGCTCCTACTGGTTTGCGCGGTGACGCATCTCAAGCCTCCTGCATGAACTGCTGCCGATACTGGTTCGGCGACAACTCCGTGTGCTGGCGGAACAACCGGGCGAAGAAGCTCGCATCGTCGTAACCCACCTCGTAGCTGATGGTCTTGATGCTCTTGCGTGTGCTCGACAACAAGCCCTTGGCGGTCTCGATGCGCAGGCGCTGCAAATAGTGCAGCGGCTTGTCGCCGGTGGCGCTCTGGAACCTGCGCATGAAGTTGCGGATGCTCATGCCGTGGTTGCGCGCCACGTCCTCGAAGCGGAACTTGTCGGCGAAGTGCTCCTCGAGCCAGTGCTGGATCTGCAGGATGATCAGGTCCTGGTGCAGCTTCTGGCCGCCGAAGCCCATGCGCCCGGGCGTGTAGCTGCGCTGTACTTCATAGAGGATGTCGCGGGCCACCGCCCGGGCGACGTTCGCCCCGCAGAAACGCTCGATCAGGTAGATGTACAGGTCGCAGGCCGAGGTGGTGCCGCCGGCGCAGTACAGGTTGTCGGCGTCGGTCAGGTGCTTGTCCTGGTTGAGGCGGATCTTCGGGTAGCGCTCGGCGAAGCTGGCGAAGAAGCGCCAGTAGGTGGTCGCCTCCTTGCCGTCGAGCAGGCCCGACTCGGCCAGCCACAATACCCCGCTGGCCTCGGCGCACAGCACCGCGCCACGGGCGTGCTGCTCGCGCAGCCAGGGCAGTACCTGCGGGTAGCGTTGCAGGAGGTTGTCGAAGTCGTCCCAGAACGCCGGGAGAATGATCACGTCGGCATCGTCCAGGCCACCGTCGACCGGTAGCTGCACGTTGCTGAAACTGTCCACGGGCAGGCCGTCCGGGCTCACCAGGCCGATCTCGAACATCGGCTGCAGGCCCAGGCCCAGCTGCTTGCTGTAGCGCAGGCTGGCCAGGTGGAAGAAATCCTTGGCCTGCATCAGTGTCGAGGCGAACACTTTATCAATGGCCAGGATGCTGACGCGCCGCAAGGACGCGGAGGGTTGGGTAAACATCATTGTCATTGTTCTTATAGGGTAGAGTGGTCAATCACCGGCTGGATCGTCTTATTTTTTGGCGATTGTGTCTACCCCGTATTCCCCATCGCCGGACAAGCCCGCTCCCACGTCCGTGCAGGAGCGGGGCTCGGCTCAGGGCGCGGGGTTCGGCTGCTCTTGATGCAGGGCCTCGATCGCCGCCAGCAGTTCGTCGCCCAGGTTCAGCGCCTGGCTGTCGATATTGCTCTGCAGCTGCTCGATGCTGGTCGCGCCGATGATGTTGCTGGTGACGAAGGGCTGGCGGGTGACGAACGCCAGGGCCATCTGCGCCGGGTCCAGCCCGTGCTCGCGGGCCAGTTGCACATAGCGACTGCAGGCTGCCACGGTCTGTGGGTTGGAGTAGCGGGCGAAGCGGCTGAACAGGGTCAGGCGGCCGTGCGCCGGACGGGCGCCGTTTTCGTACTTGCCCGACAGCATGCCGAAGGCCAGCGGCGAATAAGCCAGCAGCCCGCACTGTTCACGAATCGCCACCTCGGCCAAGCCCACTTCGAAGCTGCGGTTGAGCAGGTTGTAGGGGTTCTGGATCGACACCGCGCGTGGCCAGCCGCGGGTTTCGGCCAGGTGCAGGAACTTCATCGTGCCCCACGGGGTTTCGTTGGACAGGCCGATATGACGGATCTTGCCGGCGCGCACCTGTTCGTCGAGCACCTCCAGGGTTTCTTCCAGCGGCGTGAACAGGTCGTGGGGCAGGTGCTGGTAGCCGAGCTTGCCGAAGAAGTTGGTGCTGCGCTCGGGCCAGTGCAGCTGGTACAGGTCGATACGGTCGGTCTGCAGGCGCTTCAGGCTTTCCTCCAGCGCCGCGACGATGTGCTGGCGATTGTGCTTGAGCTGGCCGTCGCGGATATGGCTGATGCCGTTGCCGGGGCCGGCGACCTTGCTGGCCAGGAACCAGTCGTCGCGGTCGCCGTTGGCGGCGAACCAGTTGCCGATGATGTGTTCGGTGGCGGCGTAGGTTTCCGGGCGTGGCGGCACCGGGTACATCTCGGCGGTGTCGATGAAGTTGATGCCGGCGGCCTTGGCCAGCTTGATCTGGGCGAAGGCCTGTTCCTGGGTGTTCTGCTCGCCCCAGGTCATGGTCCCCAGGCACAGGGCGCTGACATTGAGGTCGGTACGGCCGAGCTTGCGGTATTCCATCAAAAAATCGCTCCAGGCAAAGAAGCCATAAAAGCAGGTTGAAATTTCTTGTGCAATCTGGATAATTCTGCAGCTCTTCGCGTGGCGGAAGTGATGCACCACCATGACTGAAGAACCTTTGTCGAACATTGGCGTGCCCGACCCGAGCCCCCAAAAGCGTCAGCGTTCGGCTGCGCGCTTGCCCTTGGCAAGCTGTGCACTATCCAGTAAGATTCGCCGTCTATTTTTCGCTGGGCGGCCTCTGAGGCTTTAGAGAATGAAAACTTTTACTGCTAAACCGGAAACAGTAAAGCGCGAGTGGTTCGTAGTCGACGCCGCTGGTCAGACCCTGGGTCGTCTGGCTACCGAAATCGCTAGCCGCCTGCGTGGCAAGCACAAGCCAGAATACACCCCTCACGTTGACACCGGCGACTACATCGTCGTCATCAACGCCGAGCAAATCCGTGTGACTGGTGCCAAGTCTTCCGACAAGATGTACTACTCCCACTCCGGCTTCCCGGGCGGTATCAAGGAAATCAACTTCGAGAAGTTGATCGCCAAGGCCCCTGAGCGTGTCATCGAAACCGCGGTCAAAGGTATGCTGCCGAAGAACCCGCTGGGTCGCGACATGTACCGCAAGCTGAAAGTGTACGCGGGTGCTGCTCACCCACACACTGCTCAGCAGCCTCAAGAACTGAAGATCTAACGGGATAGTTCATTATGTCGGCGACTCAAAACTACGGCACTGGCCGTCGCAAGACCGCAACCGCTCGCGTTTTCCTGCGTCCTGGTACCGGTAACATCTCCATCAACAACCGTTCCCTGGACGTGTTCTTCGGCCGCGAAACCGCTCGCATGGTTGTTCGCCAGCCGCTGGAACTGACCGAGACCGTTGAGAAGTTCGACATCTACGTCACCGTTTCCGGTGGTGGTGTCAGCGGTCAGGCCGGTGCGATCCGTCACGGTATCACCCGCGCCCTGATGGAATACGACGAAACCCTGCGTGGCGCTCTGCGTCGTGCTGGCTACGTCACCCGCGACGCTCGTGAAGTCGAGCGTAAGAAAGTGGGTCTGCGTAAAGCGCGTAAGCGTCCTCAGTACTCCAAGCGTTAATACCGCTTCGGCAGTCGAAAAAAGCCCGGTTCCAGTTTGGAACCGGGCTTTTTTTATGTCTTGAACTACCCTCTTTGCTAGTCCGTGGCCGTTTGTCGCATAGACGCAGATCAAGCAAAGCGAGGGTTGTGGCCCGACGAGCGGGTAATCACCTTGTCAGCGTGTGGATTTGTTCCTTACCATTGCGGCCAATTTTTAGTGCCACAGACGTACCTAAGTAGATGCCTGTTCAAAACAGGCCAAGCAAGCTGATGGGAGAGGACTGAATGAGCAATGACGGCGTCAACGCAGGCCGGCGCCGCTTCCTCGTAGCCGCGACATCCGTGGTCGGGGCAGCGGGGGCAGTGGGGGCAGCGGTACCGTTCGTGGGGTCATGGTTTCCCAGTGCCAAGGCGAAAGCCGCAGGGGCACCGGTGAAGGTCAATATCGCCAAGGTCGAGCCCGGTCAGCAGATGGTAGCTGAGTGGCGCGGGCAACCTGTATTCATCGTGCGGCGAACGGAGGAGATCCTCGGCAATCTGAAAAAGATCACCGGCGAGCTGTCCGACCCGGAATCCAAAGCGTCGGTGCAACCGACCTACGTTGACCCGCAAGTCCGCTCGATCAAGCCGGAGATCCTCATCCTGGTCGGCCTGTGCACCCACCTGGGCTGCTCGCCGACGTTCCGTCCGGAAGTCGCGCCTGCCGACCTGGGGCCGAAATGGGTGGGTGGCTACTTCTGCCCTTGCCACGGCTCGCACTACGACCTCGCCGGCCGCGTCTACAAGTCCCAACCGGCGCCTCTCAACCTGCCAGTGCCACCGCACTCGTACGAGTCGGACGACATCATCGTCATCGGCGTCGATCAGGAGAACGCATGATGAGCAAGTTCATGGAGTGGATCGATGCGCGCTTCCCCGCGACCAAGATGTGGGAAGACCATCTGAGCAAGTATTACGCGCCCAAGAACTTCAACTTCCTGTACTTCTTCGGCTCCCTGGCACTACTGGTGCTGGTCAACCAGATCGTCACCGGCGTTTGGCTGACCATGAGTTTCACCCCCTCGGCGGAAGAGGCCTTCGCCTCGGTCGAGTACATCATGCGCGACGTCGAGTACGGCTGGATCCTGCGCTACCTGCACTCCACCGGCGCCTCGGCGTTCTTCATCGTGGTCTACCTGCACATGTTCCGCGGCCTGCTCTACGGCTCCTACCAGAAGCCCCGCGAGCTGGTCTGGCTGTTCGGCATGCTGATCTACCTGGCGCTGATGGCCGAGGCCTTCATGGGCTACCTGCTGCCATGGGGCCAGATGTCGTACTGGGGTGCCCAGGTGATCATCTCGCTGTTCGGCGCGATCCCGGTGATCGGTGACGACCTGACCCAGTGGATCCGTGGTGACTACCTGATCTCCGGCATCACCCTGAACCGCTTCTTCGCCTTGCACGTGGTGGCCCTGCCGATCGTCATCCTCGGCCTGGTGGTGCTGCATATCCTGGCCTTGCACGAAGTGGGGTCGAACAACCCCGATGGCGTGGACATCAAGAAGAAAAAGGACGAGAACGGCATTCCGCTGGATGGCATTCCGTTCCACCCGTACTACACCGTGAAGGATATCGCCGGTGTGGTGGTGTTCCTCTTCGTGTTCTGCGCCGTGGTGTTCTTCTTCCCGGAAATGGGTGGGTATTTCCTGGAAAAACCGAACTTCGAACAGGCCAACGCCTTCAAGACGCCTGAGCACATCGCCCCGGTGTGGTACTTCACGCCGTTCTACGCGATCCTGCGCGCGGTGCCCGACAAGCTGTTCGGGGTCATCGCCATGGGCGCCGCCATCGCCGTGCTGTTCGTGTTGCCCTGGCTCGACCGCAGTCCCGTGCGTTCCATGCGCTACAAGGGTTGGCTGAGCAAGATCTGGTTGCTGGTGTTCTGCGTGTCGTTCGTCATCCTTGGCGTGCTGGGCGTACTGGCGCCAACCCCGGGGCGTACCTTGCTGTCGCAGGTGTGCACGGTGTTGTACTTCGCCTACTTCCTGCTGATGCCGTTCTACACAAGGCTTGAGAAGACCAAACCGGTTCCGGAAAGGGTGACTGGCTGATGAAAAAGTTGATTGCAGTATGCTTGCTGGCACTGATGCCTAGCCTGTCGTTCGCCGCCGAACATGGCCTGGAGCTGGACAAGGTCGACATCGACCTGACCGACAAGGCCGCGATGCAGGACGGCGCGCGCACCTTCGCCAACTATTGCATGGGTTGCCACAGCGCCAAGTTCCAGCGCTACGAGCGCGTGGCCGACGACCTGGGGATTCCCCACGAACTGATGCTCGACAACCTGGTGTTCACTGGCGCCAAGATTGGCGACCACATGAAGATCGGCATGCAACCCAACGACGCCAAGACCTGGTTCGGCGCGGCGCCGCCCGACCTGACCCTGGTCGCCCGGGTGCGTGGCAACGACTGGCTGTACACCTACCTGCGCAGCTTCTATGAAGACAAGGCGCGGCCATACGGGGTGAACAACAAGGTCTTCCCCAACGTTGGCATGCCCAACGTGCTGGTGGGCCTGCAGGGCAATCAGGTGATCGGTTGCAAGCAGGTGCAGAGCGTGGTCGATGGCAAGAAGCAATTCGACCCGCTCACCGGTAGCCCGCTGACCCATGAGGCATGCGACCAGCTGACCGTGGAAGAGAAATCCGGTACCCTGACCGCCGAGCAGTTCGACGAGAAGGTCAAGAACCTGGTGACCTTCCTGGCCTATTCGGCCAACCCGGTCAAACTGGAAAGCCAGCGCATTGGTACCTATGTATTGCTGTACCTGGCTTTCTTCTTCGTGTTCGCCTACTTGCTCAAGCGCGAATACTGGAAGGACGTGCACTGATCACGCAGTAGTTTCTGGTAGTTGAACGCGCCCGGGGGGGGGGGGGGGGGGGGGGGGGGGGGGGGGGGGGGGGGGGGGG
>NZ_JBMDJI010000069.1:0-10319 GCF_057809115.1 Pseudomonas sp. FG47 | reverse complement strand
AACCGCTGACCTCCTGCATGCCATGCAGGCGCTCTCCCAGCTGAGCTATAGCCCCACAATGTCGCTCTGAACCGAAGCGCTGGCTGGGTGCCTGGCGTTTCGTTTGCGTTCATCGCTGTGGACGGGGCGCATATTAAGATCGGATTACGAGGCTGTCAAACGAATTTTTGAAATTATTCAAAATTTTTTTCACAGATAACAATCACTTACCGCCCTGCCCCAGTGTACTTCGCAGCCACGGCCCGTGTAGGAGCGGCCTTGTGTCGCGAAAGGACCGCATGGCGGTCCCTCGATTTCAACATCAGTACATGAATCGCCGGGGCCGCCATGCGGCCCTTTCGCGACACAAGGCCGCTCCTACAGGTTCAGCGAAAGCTGGATCAGGCGATGTTCGCCAGCAGCTTTTCCCATTCCTTGTTTTCTTTCTTCGACACGCCGCCCAGCAGGTCCAGGGCCTGGCGCAGACGGTAGCGGGTCAGGTCGGGGCCGAGGATTTCCATGGCGTCGAGTACCGACACCGAGCTGGCCTGGCCAGTAATGGCGGCGAACATCAGCGGCATGGCGTCACGCAGCTTGAGTTCCAGCGCCTCGACCACGGCCTGGATGCAGCCGGTGATACGGTCTTTTTCCCACTGGCGCAAGCTTTCCAGCTTCCACAGGATCAACTGCAGCACCTGGCGGACTTGGTCGGCGGACAACTTCTTGCTTTCGAACAGCTTGGCGTCGAGCTTGAGCGCGCCTTCGAAGAAGAAGCCGCCCAGCGGGGCGATCTGACTGAAGGTTTCGACCCGGCCCTGCACGTGCGGGGCGATCTGCATCATGTAGTCGCTGTTGAACGCCCACTTCTGTACCCGCGCGGCGAACTCCTGCACCGGCAGCTCACGCAGCCACTGGCCGTTGAGCCACGACAGCTTCTCGATGTCGAAGATCGGGCCGCCCAGGGAGATGCGCGACAGGTCGAAGTGCTCGACCATCTCGGCCAGGGAGAACTTCTCGCGCTCGTCGGGCATCGACCAGCCCATGCGACCCAGGTAGTTGAGCATCGCCTCGGGCATGAAGCCCATGCGCTCGTAGAAGGTCACCGAGGTCGGGTTCTTGCGCTTGGACAGCTTGGACTTGTCCGGATTGCGCAGCAGCGGCATGTAACACAGCTTGGGCTGCTCCCAACCGAAGTACTCGTACAGCTTGATCAGCTTCGGCGCCGACGGCAGCCATTCCTCGCCACGCAGGACGTGGGTGATGCCCATCAGGTGGTCGTCGACCACGTTGGCCAGGAAGTACGTCGGCAGGCCGTCGTTCTTCATCAACACCTGCATGTCCATGCGGTCCCACGGGATCTCGACGTCGCCACGGAGCATGTCCGGCACCACGCAGATGCCTTCGCTCGGCACTTTCATGCGGATTACGTGCGGCTCGCCGGCGGCCAGGCGACGCTGCACTTCCTCGGCGCTCAGCAACAGGGCGCGGCCATCGTAGCGCGGGGTTTCGCCGCGGGCCATCTGCTCGGCGCGCATCTGCTCCAGCTCTTCGGCGGTGCAGAAGCAATAGAAGGCGTGACCGGCATCGACCAGTTGCTTGGCGTACTGGGCGTAGATCTCGCCACGTTCGCTCTGCCGGTAGGGGCCATGCGGACCGCCGACATCCGGCCCTTCGTTCCATTCGATGCCCAGCCAGCGCAGGGCGTCGAAAATCTGCTGCTCCGACTCGCGGGTCGAGCGCAACTGGTCGGTGTCTTCGATCCGCAGGATGAACTCACCGCCGTGCTGCTTGGCAAAGCAGTAGTTGAACAGGGCGATGTAGGCGGTGCCGACATGGGGGTCGCCGGTGGGCGATGGCGCGATACGCGTGCGAACGGTGGTCATGGTGAGTCTCGAACGAAGATTCAAACAAAGGCCGAATGTTAGCAGGGAGCAGGCACCGGGCTCCAGCAATGGCGCTATCGTCACTTGTGAGCCGGCCGGGTACCGCTGTTAAATTTGCTTACACTTTTGCAATCCTGGTCCCCCATGCCCGCCCAACTCAAACGCCGCCTGCTGATCTTCATCACCCTGGTGCTGCTGGTCGCCCTCGCCTTCCTTGCCCACTGGTACTTCAAGGGGCGCTTCTACGAGAGCACCGACAACGCCTACGTCCAGGGCGAGATCACCCGCATCTCCAGCCAGTTGGCCGCGCGCATCGACCAGGTTCCGGTGGAGGACAACCAGCATGTGCGTCAAGGCGACCTGCTGGTGCGCCTGGAGACGGCTGACTTCGAACTGGCCGTGGCCCGCGCCCGCGCCGCCCTGGCCACCCGTGAGGCGGAGCTGGCACAGGCGCAGAGCCGCCTGGTCCAACAGGGCAGCCTGATCGCCGCCGGCCAGGCCCAGGTGGCGGCCAGCCAGGCCACCCTCGACCGCTCGCAGCTCGACCTCAACCGCGCCCAGGCCCTGCGCAAGCCGGGCTTCGTCTCCGAGGAAAGGGTCACCACCCTGGCGGCGGAAAGCCACGTCGCCCGTTCGCAGGTGGACAAGGCCCAGGCCGACCTCAAGGGCCAGCGCCAGCAGGTCGATGCGCTGGGTGCCGAGCTCAAGCGCCTCGACGCGCAAATTGCCAATGCCCGCGCCGACCTGGCCCAGGCCGAACTCAACCTCACCCGCTGCGCGATCCATGCGCCGATCAGCGGCACCATAGGCCAGCGCAGCGCGCGCAATGGCCAGGTTGTGCAGGCTGGCGCCTACCTGCTGTCGATCGTCCCGGACGAGGACATCTGGGTGCAGGCCAACTTCAAGGAAACCCAGATCGGCAGGATGCACCCCGGTCAACGCGCCGAACTGCTGTTCGACAGCTACCCCGACACGCCCATCGAAGCCCGCGTCGACAGCCTGTTCGCCGCCTCTGGCGCGCAGTTCAGCCTGCTGCCGCCCGACAACGCCACCGGCAACTTCACCAAGGTGGTGCAACGCATCCCGGTCAAGCTGACCTTCGCCGCCGACAATCCGCTGCATGGCCGCATCCGCCCGGGCATGTCGGTCACGGCCACGGTCGACCTGCTCGACGGCAACGCGGATGGCCGGTGACCAACTGCTGCGCCCAACGCAGGAGCCGAGCCGACGCGACTGGATCGCGGTGATGAGCGTGATGCTGGGTGCCTTCATGGCGGTGCTGGACATCCAGATCACCAACTCGTCGCTCAAGGACATCCAGGGCGCGCTATCGGCGACCCTGGAGGAAGGCTCATGGATCTCCACGTCCTACCTGGTGGCGGAGATCATCATGATCCCCCTCACCGCCTGGCTGGTGCAGTTGCTCTCGGCACGACGCCTGGCGGTGTGGGTATCGCTGGGTTTTTTGGCGTCATCGCTGCTGTGCTCGATGGCCTGGAACCTGGAAAGCATGATCCTGTTCCGCGCGTTGCAGGGCTTCACCGGTGGCGCGCTGATCCCACTGGCCTTCACCCTGACCCTGATCAAGCTGCCCGAACACCACCGCGCCAAGGGCATGGCCATGTTCGCCATGACCGCCACCTTCGCCCCTTCGATCGGCCCGACCCTAGGCGGCTGGCTGACCGAGAACTGGGGCTGGGAATACATCTTCTACATCAACATCCCGCCGGGGCTGGTGATGATCGCCGGCCTGCTCTACGGCCTGGAAAAGAAGGCCGCGCACTGGGAACTGCTGAAAAGCACCGATTACGCCGGCATTGTCAGCCTCGGCCTGGGCCTGGGTTGCCTGCAAGTGTTTCTCGAGGAAGGCCATCGCAAGGACTGGCTGGAATCGAGCCTGATCGTCAGCCTTGGCACGGTCGCCCTGCTCAGCCTGATCCTGTTCGTGATCCTGCAGTTCTCCCGCGCCCACCCTCTGATCAACCTGCGCATCCTCGGCAACCGCAACTTCGGCCTGTCGAGCATCGCCAGCCTGGGCATGGGCGTGGGGTTGTACGGATCGATCTACCTGCTGCCGCTGTACCTGGCGCAGATCCAGGGCTACAACGCCCTGCAGATCGGCGAGGTGATCATGTGGATGGGCATCCCGCAGCTGTTCCTGATTCCGCTCGTGCCGCAATTGATGAAGGTGATCTCGCCGAAGGTGCTCTGCGCCCTGGGCTTTTGCCTGTTCGGCGTGGCCAGTTTCTGCTCCGGGGTGCTCAACCCCGACTTCGCCGGGCCGCAGTTCAACCAGATCCAGGTAATCCGCGCCATTGGCCAGCCGATGATCATGGTCACCATCTCGCTGATCGCCACGGCGTATATCCAACCCCAGGATGCGGGGTCGGCGTCGAGCTTGTTCAACATCCTGCGCAACCTGGGCGGCGCCATCGGCATCGCCCTGCTGGCGACGCTGCTGGATGCCCGCACCAAGGTGTATTTCGACTACCTGCGCGAGGCGCTGGTACCAAGCAACCCGCAAGTGGCCGAGCGCCTGGCGCAACTGGCCGAGCGCCTGGGCAGCGACAACGCCGCGCTGGGCAAGCTGAGCGAAATCACCCACCAGCAGGCGTTGATCATGGCCTACAACGACGCCTTCCATTTTGTCGGGATCGGGCTGGCGGTGAGCATGTTGGCGGTGTTGCTTACGCGCAAGTTGCCGCAGGGGTTGAAGGCGGGCGAAGCGCACTGATCGAGTTGCACCTGACCTGTAGGAGCGGCCTTGTGTCGCGGGGCCGCAAAGCGGCCCCGACCATTTCTGCCTTGACGCTGAGATCCTGGGGCTGCTCCGCAGCCCTTTCGCGACACAAGTCCGCTCCTACAAGGATTGCATAGGGCTTTAGCTAGCCAGCAACCGCTCGCGCAGCTTGCCGATCTCGTCGCGCAACTGCGCCGCGGCCTCGAACTCCAGGTCGCGGGCGAACTGGAACATCTTCTCCTCCAGTTGCTTGATGCGCTTGGTGATCTCGGCCGGGCTCTGCAGCTCGGCCTCGTAGCGCCCGGCCTCCTCCGCAGCCTTGGCCATGCCCTTGCGCTTCTTGCTGCGCGCGCCTGGCACGGTGGCGCCTTCCATGATGTCGGTGATGTCCTTGACCACCCCCCTGGGCACGATGCCGTTGGCCTGGTTGAAGGCCAACTGCTTCTCGCGACGACGCTCGGTCTCGTCGATGGCGCGTTGCATCGAGCCGGTAATGTTATCGGCGTAGAGGATCGCCTTGCCGTTGAGGTTGCGCGCGGCGCGGCCAATGGTCTGGATCAGCGAGCGCTCGGAACGCAGGAAACCTTCCTTGTCGGCATCGAGGATCGCCACCAACGACACCTCGGGCATGTCCAGGCCTTCGCGCAGCAGGTTGATGCCCACCAGCACATCGAAGGTGCCCAGGCGCAGGTCGCGAATGATCTCGACCCGCTCCACGGTATCGATGTCCGAGTGCAGGTAGCGCACCCGCACATCGTGGTCGGCCAGGTAGTCGGTGAGGTCCTCGGCCATGCGCTTGGTCAGGGTGGTAGCCAGCACCCGCTCGCCCTGGGCGACACGCTTGCCGATCTCCGACAGCAGGTCGTCGACCTGGGTCAGCGCCGGACGCACCTCGACCTGCGGGTCGACCAGGCCGGTCGGGCGCACCACCTGCTCGACCACGCGCCCGGCGTGCTCGGCCTCGTAGGGCCCCGGGGTGGCGGAAACGAAGATGGTCTGCGGGCTCACCGCCTCCCACTCGTCGAAGCGCATCGGCCGGTTGTCCAGCGCCGACGGCAGGCGGAAGCCGTACTCCACCAGGGTTTCCTTGCGCGAGCGGTCGCCCTTGTACATGGCGCCGACCTGGGGAACACTGACATGGGACTCGTCGATCACCAGCAGCGCGTCCGGCGGCAGGTAGTCATACAGGGTGGGTGGCGGCGCGCCCGCCGGGCGCCCGGAAAGGTAGCGCGAGTAGTTCTCGATGCCGTTGCAGTAGCCCAGCTCGAGGATCATCTCCAGGTCGAAGCGGGTGCGTTGCTCCAGGCGCTGGGCCTCGACCAGCTTGTTGTGCGTGTTCAGGTACTCCAGGCGCTCCTTGAGCTCTTCCTTGATACCCTCCACCGCGTCGAGCAGGGTCTCCCGCGGGGTTACGTAGTGGCTCTTGGGGTAGAAGGTGAAACGCGGCAGCTTGCGGATCACCTCGCCGGTCAGCGGGTCGAAGGCGGCGATGTTCTCCACCTCGTCGTCGAACAGCTCGATACGAATGGCCTCGAGATCGGATTCGGCCGGGAAAATGTCGATCACGTCGCCCCGCACCCGGAACGTGGCGCGGGCGAAGTCCATCTCGTTGCGGGTGTACTGCAGGTCTGCCAGGCGTCGCAGCAGGGCGCGCTGGTCGAGCTTGTCGCCGCGGTCGACGTGCAGGACCATTTTCAGATAGGTCTCGGGGCTGCCCAGGCCGTAGATGCACGAAACGGTGGTGACGATGATCGCGTCGCGCCGCTCCAGCAGCGCCTTGGTCGCTGACAGGCGCATCTGCTCGATATGGTCATTGATCGAGGCATCCTTCTCGATGAAGGTGTCCGACGACGGCACATAGGCTTCGGGCTGGTAGTAGTCGTAGTACGAAACGAAGTACTCCACCGCGTTGTTCGGGAAGAACGCCTTGAACTCGCCGTACAACTGGGCCGCCAGGGTCTTGTTCGGCGCCAGCACCATGGTCGGGCGCTGCACCTGCTGGATCACGTTGGCGATGCTGAAGGTCTTGCCCGAACCGGTCACCCCGAGCAGGGTCTGGTGCGAAAGGCCCGCGTCGATGCCCTCGACCATCAGGCGGATGGCCTCGGGCTGGTCGCCGGCCGGCTGGAATCGGGTGACGAGCTGGAACTCGGACATGACGGACCTCGTGGATGTCGCGGCAACTGTAAATTTAGCCAGTAGTCTATACCCAAATGCGCGCGCCGGGCGCGGCTTTCAAGGCCAAGCTGTGAACGCGCATTGCAATGGACCGGGCAATTCGACCAATGGTCGAAAAATATTTGCGCAAACCGCTGGAAAAGCAGCGGCAGACTGTCGCGGTGACCGGTCGGTATCACTATACTGACTCCCCGTTTGTGCACCGCTTCAGTGCCTTCGGCTGGAGCGTGGCGCCCCTATCACTCTCCTATCAGAGCCAAGGTAACAATGAGCCTGTTTTCCGCTGTCGAGCTGGCACCCCGCGATCCCATCCTGGGCCTCAACGAAGCATTCAACGCCGATACCCGCACCGACAAGGTGAACCTGGGCGTGGGCGTTTACTGCAATGAGGAAGGCCGTATCCCGCTGCTGCGCGCGGTGATCGAAGCCGAGACCGCCCGTGCCGCCCAGCACGCCTCCCGCGGCTACCTGCCGATCGACGGCATCGCCCAGTACGACCAGGCCGTGCAAAAGCTGATCTTCGGCGCCGAATCACCACTGCTGGCCGCAGGCCGCGTGGTCACCGTGCAAGCCGTTGGCGGCACCGGCGCGCTGAAGATCGGCGCCGACTTCCTCAAGCGCCTGCAGCCGGGCGCCGTGGTCGCCATCAGCGATCCGAGCTGGGAAAACCACCGCGCCCTGTTCGAGAGCGCTGGCTTCCCGGTGCAGACCTACCGCTACTACGACGCGGCCAGCAATGGCGTCAACCGCGCTGGCATGCTCGAAGACCTGAACAAGCTGCCAGCCGGCTCGATCATCGTCCTGCACGCCTGCTGCCACAACCCGACCGGCGTCGACCTGACCCTGGACGACTGGAAGAACGTGCTGGAAGTGGTCAAGGCCAAGGGCCACGTGCCGTTCCTCGACATGGCCTACCAGGGCTTCGGCGATGGCATCGACGAAGACGCCTTCGCCGTGCGCCTGTTCGCCGAGTCGGGCCTGGAATTCTTCGTTTCCAGCTCGTTCTCCAAGTCGTTCTCCCTGTACGGCGAGCGTGTCGGCGCGCTGTCGATCGTCACCGCCTCGAAGGACGAGAGCACCCGCGTGCTGTCGCAGGTCAAGCGGGTTATCCGCACCACCTACTCCAACCCGCCGACCCACGGCGCCAGCATCGTCGCCGCCGTGCTCAACAGCGCCGAGCTGCGCCAGATGTGGGAAACCGAGCTGGCCGAGATGCGCACTCGCATCCACGGCATGCGCAAGCAGATGGTCCAGCTGCTGGCCGAGTACGGCGCCAACCGCGACTTCAGCTTCGTCGGCCGCCAGGTCGGCATGTTCTCCTACTCGGGCCTGACCGTTGACCAGGTCGCCCGCCTGAAGAACGAGTTCGGCATCTACGCCCTGGACACCGGCCGCATCGCAGTCGCCGCACTGAACCAGAGCAACATCCACGTGGTCACCAAGGCCATCGTCGAGGTGCTGTAACTGCTTGATTGTCCGAGGGAAGCTTGACTTCCCTCGGGCCATGGGTAAGATACGCGCAGATTCCGCGATAGCTCAGTCGGTAGAGCAAATGACTGTTAATCATTGGGTCCCTGGTTCGAGTCCAGGTCGCGGAGCCAAACACTGAAAACCTCCAGATGCGCAAGCACTGGAGGTTTTTTCTTTTCCGGCCTGGCGCTTGTGTTCCGACTGCCCTGGACTATCGTCTGCCTGCGCACCTCGCGCAGCAACGACAGGGAGTCAACATGGACACCGTTCGCAACGCCCAGCAGGCCGTGGAAACCGTCGCCGACCAAGCCATTCTCGCCGCGCAGCAAAAGACTTTCGCGGTAGGCGGCTGCATCATCGAGAATGCCACCGGCAAGGTGTTGAAGGCCATGCACAACAATGTGCTGATGCCCCACTCCAACAGCACCGCGCAGCCCCCATTCCTGCCTCATGACCCGACAGCCCACGGCGAGCGCCAGTTGGTGCAGTGGTACTACGACAACCGTCAGGCCATGAACCTGCCGGAGCCCAGCAAGCTAACCGTGGTCACCACCCTGGACCCATGCGCGATGTGCGCGGGCTCACTGCTGACCGCTGGCTTCAATGTGGCCGTCAGCGCCATCGACACCTATGCCGGGGTCAACTACAACAGCCAGTTCAACTTCCCGACCCTGCCGCCGGAAGTACGCCAGACAGCCCAGAAAACCTGGGGCTACTACGCAGTGGGCACACCTATCAATCGGCAGTACCAAGGCTCGGCAGGCCCTGTCTTCGCGACGGAAGCCATCGACGCACGGGTGTTCAGCCTGACCGGCTCGATCTTCGACGCCAGCGTCAATACGGTGCGCGAGGCGAGCAACAACAGCGGCCTGGCGCCTGACCAACTGAAGAACCCGGCGTCACTACCGGCCAATAGCCCGGTGCGCAAGGCACTGACCGAACTCAGCCCATGGGCCTTGACGGTCAAGTTCGACGACCCGCGCATGCCGGGCGCGGGCCTGGCCAAGCCATTGACGGAAACCGCGCGCCATGCCGACACGATGAACGCCGTGGCCTTGCTGGATCCGTTCGGCAACTTGCTGGCATGCCTGGGCGGCCAGGAAAAGCAGTCACCCATTCGCACGGCGTTCATGGAAACCACGCGCCGCTATGCCCTGATGCGCTGGGAACTGATGAACAGCAACGACCCGCAGGTGCGCGCCGAGGCGCAGCAGTACCTCACCCATCCCAAATACGGTACGTTCGTGTTTCTGTACATTCCCGACCCGCGCACCAGCGAGGCGGTGATGACCTTCGGTGCGTATGGCTCGACCATGGAGGGGCCGGTGCCGCAGTCGTTCCCGTCCAACCTGCAATACGTGCTGCTGCACCCGGGGGTTACGCCGCAGGCCGTGGCGCAGTTGGCGCAGAAGCTGCCGCCCTTCTACACCCAGAGCGTACAGGTCGCGCCCAGCCAAGTGCTGGATGACGCCCTGATCCAGGCTGCGAAGGGCACGCTGTAAACCCCGCTGTCAATCATTGGGACAGGGGCTCGGTCACTGGCCGCCCCTCGTCCACCAGGCTCCAGACCAGCAGCTTGGCCGGTTGAGTCTTGCTGGCGTTGCGCGAGACGCTATGCACGGTACCTGGCGCCTCGTACCAGAACTCGCCGGCCTTGTAGGTTTTCTCTGCTTCGTCGTTGAGTTTCGAGGTGACGGCCCCTTCCAGTACGTAGGCCATGACCGCGCCTGGGTGCTGATGCGCCGGAGAGGCTTGGCCTGGGCCATAGCTGACAGTGAGCATCACGGCTTTCTTGCCGGGGGCATTGCTGGGGGCTTGCTCCTGCAGGATCTTCACCTGGTCAGGCTTGTCGCCATGGGCCCAGGCGGGCGACAGCGGGGCAAGCAGGCCTAGGGTCAGCAGGGCAATGGGCAGGTGGATGATTCGCATCGGGTTTCTCCTGAGTGGCAACTACTTTCAGGTTAAGCCCGGGGTTGCCGGGGGCAAATGGCCAATTCGCGAAAAAACCGGGAGGCCGTTGCCGTTGCCGTTGCCGTTGCCGTTGCCGTTGCCGTTGCCGTTGCCGATCA
>NZ_JBMDJI010000068.1:0-10888 GCF_057809115.1 Pseudomonas sp. FG47 | reverse complement strand
GCCTCCTGAAGTCGCAATTTGTGTCGCCTGAACTATCGCGCGCTTAGAAGCAAAAGCAAAAGCAAAAACAAGAGCAAAGAGCAAAGAGCAAAGAGCAAAGAGCAAAGAAATTTGGCTCTTAGTCTCGGCCCGTCATTTCCTCTTACCGGTAAGCCGGCTCGCGCAGGATGAATACAGGCTGTAAAACTTCAAGCCCCTGCGGGAACACACTTAGGCAATCCCAACCTGATTACGCCCATTGTTCTTGGCCAGGTACAGCCCTTTGTCCGCCGCCGAGATAAGTTGCCGGCAATGGCTGCCCACACTCGGTGTAAGGGTCGCCAAGCCAATGCTCACGGTCAGGTGCGAGGCCATCTCGGGCGCCGTGTGGGCGATGTTCAACCCCATGATGGTCTGACGCAGCTTCTCGGCAATCAACCGCGCACCACCCGGCGAGGTATTCGGCAACACCAGGGCGAACTCCTCGCCACCATAGCGCGCCGGCAGGTCAGTGGGCCGCGAACAGCAGCCACGGATCGCCTCGGCCACCTGGCGCAAGGCCTCGTCACCAGCCAAATGGCCGAAACTGTCATTGAACGCCTTGAAAAAATCCACATCGACCATCAGCAACGACAACTGCTGCTGTTCACGCATCGCCCGGCGCCATTCCAGCTCCAGGTACTCATCGAAGTGACGGCGATTGGACAACCCCGTGAGCCCATCCGAGTTCATCAACCGCTGCAGCATCAGGTTGGTGTCGAGCAACTGCTGCTGGCTCACACGCAAAGCCCGGTACGCCTCATCACGCTGCAGCAAGGTCAGGTAAGAGCGCGAGTGGTAGCGGATACGCGCCACCAACTCGATGGTGTCGGGCAACTTGACCAGGTAATCGTTGGCCCCGGCGGCGAACGCAGCGCTCTTGACCAGCGGGTCTTCCTTGGTCGACAGCACGATGATCGGGATATCCTGGGTGGCCGGGTTGTTACGGTACTCGCGCACCAGCGTCAGGCCGTCCAGACCGGGCATGATCAGGTCCTGAAGAATCACCGTGGGCTTGATGCGCATGGCCTGGGCCACCGCCTGGTGTGGGTCGGCGCAAAAGTGGAAGTCGATGTTCTCCTCGTGGGCCAGGCCACGACGCACCGCTTCGCCGATCATCGCCTGATCGTCTACCAGCAGGACCATCGCCGCACTTTCGTTGATGGTCGTAAAACCTTCGATTGGTAGATCATTCATCCGTAGTCACCCGATCACTGCCGCAGCGGCGGCGTGACTCAATACATATCGTCATTTCGAAAAGATTTCCATCAGCCGCCCGGCAATACGCTCCAAGGGGCGGATCTCCACCGCCGCGTGGATCGCCGCGGCGGCCTTGGGCATGCCGTACACCGCGCTGCTCTGCTGGTCCTGGGCGATGGTCAGGAAGCCCCGCTCGCGCATCAGCTTCAGGCCCTGGGCGCCATCGCGGCCCATGCCAGTGAGCAGCACGCCCACCGCGTCACCCGACCAGTAACGCGCCACGCTCTCGAAGAACACATCGATCGAGGGCCGGTAGATTTCGTTGACAGGTTCGGCAGTGTAGGCCAGTTCGCCGTTCTTCAGCAGGCGGATGTGGTGGTTGGTGCCTGCCAGCAGCACCTGCCCCGGCTGCGGCGGCTCGCCTTGGCGCGCCAGGCGCACCGGCAGGCCGGATGCCGAGCTGAGCCATTCAGCCATGCCGGCGGCAAACACCTGGTCAACATGCTGGACCAGCACGATGGCCGCCGGGAAATCGTGCGGCACCCCTTTGAGCAATACCTCCAGGGCTGCCGGCCCCCCCGCGGAAGAGCCAATGGCCACCAGGGCCCGCCGCTGCGAGACGTCGCGCAGCGGGACGGCGACCGCACGCGGCGCGCTAGGCCGCTGCTGGCCGATCAGCCAACCGATATTGAGGATCTTGCGCAGCAACGGGGCCGCGGCTTCGCGGGCATCCCCGGCCCCCAGCGCCGGGGTGTCGACCACGTCCAGGGCGCCGTGGCCCATGGCCTCGAACACCCGGTGCACGTTCTGCTTGCGGTCTACCGTGACAATGACGATGGCGCACGGGGTCTCGGCCATGATCCGCCGAGTGGCCTCGACGCCATCCATCACCGGCATGATCAGATCCATGAGGATCAAATCCGGCGTCTGTTCGGCGCAGCGCTGCACCGCCTCGGCGCCATTGCCGGCGATCCACAGCACCTCATGGGCCGGTTCGAAGGCCAACGCCCGACGCAAGGCCTCCACGGCCATGGGCATGTCGTTGACGATGGCGATCTTCATCCCTGAGCACCTCCGATCAGTTCCACCACCGCGTCCAGCAACGCATCATCGTGGAAGCTGGCCTTGGCCAGATAATAGTCGGCGCCGGCATCCAGGCCACGGCGGCGGTCTTCCTCGCGGTCCTTGTAGGACACCACCATCACCGGCAACGACTGCAAGCGCTGGTCGCGGCGCACGAGGGTGACCAGTTCGATGCCGTCCATGCGCGGCATGTCGATATCGGTGATCAGCAAGTCGAAATCGTCGCTGCGCAGCGCGTTCCAACCGTCCATGCCATCCACCGCCACGGCCACGTCGTAGCCACGGTTACCCAGCAGCTTGCGTTGCAGTTCGCGTACCGTGAGCGAGTCGTCGACCACCAGGATGCGCTTGCGCGCAGCACCCTTGCCACTGCGGCTACCACGCTCGATACGCTCCAGGCGGCCGGTGCTGAGCAGCTTGTCGACAGAGCGTAGCAGGTCCTCGACATCGATGATCAGCACCACCGAGCCATCATCGAGCAAGGCCCCGGAGGAAATGTCCTGGACCTTGCCCAGGCGCGGGTCGAGCGGCATCACCACCAGCACCCGTTCGCCGATCAGGCGCTCCACCGCCACCCCATAGAGCTGGTCACGTTCACGAATCACCACCACTCGCAGGCTCTGTTCATCACCCGGGGTGGCTGGCCGGTTGAGCAGTTGGCTAGCGGCCACCAGACCGATATGTCGCTCGTCGTGCCAGAAATGCTGGCGTCCTTCGATCTGCACGATAGCCTCGGCCGGAACCTCGACGGTGCGTTCGATATGCGCGAGCGGGAAGGCATAGGCCTCGCCACCGACCTCCACCACCAGGCTGCGCACCACCGACAGGGTCAAGGGCACTTCGAGGTGGAAGCAGCAACCTTGCCCCGCGACCTGGGTCAGCTCGATCGAGCCGCGCAGCTCGCGAACCATGTGCTGCACGGCATCCAGGCCAACGCCACGGCCGGACACCTCGGTCACCGTGTCGCGCAGGCTGAAGCCCGGCAGGAACAGGAACGTCAGCAGTTCGGCCTCGCTCATCTGTGCCACGGTCTCGGCCGGCGACAGCGCCCGCTCGACGATGCTCTGGCGCAAGCGCTCAAGGTCGATGCCGGCGCCATCATCGGCCAGTTCCAGGATCAACAGGCCGGCCTGGTGCGAAGCGCGTAGGCGTACCGTGCCCTCGCTGGGCTTGCCCGCCAGCAGCCGGCGCTCGGGCAGTTCGATGCCGTGGTCGACGGCATTGCGCAGCAGGTGGGTCAGCGGTGCTTCGAGTTTCTCCAGCACATCGCGGTCGACCTGGGTTTTCTCGCCCTCGATCACCAGCCGCACCGGCTTGCCCAAGGAACGGCCGAGGTCACGGACCATGCGACTCTGCCCGGCCAGCACGTCGGCGAACGGGCGCATGCGGCACGCCAATGCGGTGTCATACAGCAACTGCGCGCGCTGGCTGGCCTGCCAACCGAACTCGTCCAGATCGGCAGCCTGCTGCAGCAGGATCTGCTGGGTTTCAGCCAAAAGTTGCTGGGTCTGGGCCAGGGCCTCGAGCACTTCCGGGCCCTGGCCGCTGTCCTCCAGTTGGCTCTTGAGGCCGTCCAGGGCGCGCATGCCCTGCCCGTGCATACGTTTGAGGCGCTGCAAGGTAGCCAGGTAGGGTTTCAAGCGCTGGGTCTCGACCAGCGACTTGCTCGACAGGTCGAGCAAGCTGTTGAGGCGATCGGCGGTCACCCGCAGCACCCGCTCGCCGCCGTCGCCACCACGCTTGCCCACTTTACGCGCAGCGGCAGTTTCGGGCTCGGGCTCCGGCTCGCTGGGTACAGCGGGCATGACGATGGGCTCGAGCGGCAGCGGCGCGACAGGCTGCTGCAGCGGCGCCATCACCACTGCCGTCGCCGGGTCAAGCACCGCCGCCATCTGCGCCAGAAACGCCGGGACCATCGCCTCGCCAGCCGGGTCGCCCGGCGTGGCGATGCGCATCAACAGATCGGTGCCCTGCAGCAGGACATCGATATGTTCCGCACGCAGCAGCAGGCGCCCCTCCTGGGCCGCCACCAGACAGTCCTCCATCACGTGGGCAACGCTCACCCCGGCATCGATGCCGACGATACGTGCCGCGCCCTTGAGGGAATGCGCCGCGCGCATGCAGGCTTCGAGCTGGTCGGGCTGGGCCGGGTTGCGCTCCAGCGCCATCAGGCCCGCGCTGAGCACCTGGGTCTGTGCCTCGGCCTCCAGGCTGAACAGCTCGAGCAGCGAGGCGTCGCGCATTTGCTCCGGGGTCATGACAGGCTCCGCTTCACGGCTGACATCAGCTGTTGTTCATCCAGCACGCGCACGCTGCGCCCACGCCACTGCAACACAGCCGTGGTGAAATGCGCGGCGTCGCGGCCATTTTCCTGGCCGGCGAGGTCGAGGCGGTGGATGCCGTCGATCTCATCCACCGCCACCACCACCGGCCCGCCCTCCGCGGCAAGGATCAGCATCCGCGGCATGGCCCGGCCATCGCGCTGTGCATGAGCTTCGGCCGGCAAGCCGAGCAGATCGGCTAGCGACAGGCAGGGCACCAAGGCCCCACGCACATTGGCCACCCCCTGCAATACCCGTGAACGCTGGTGCGGCAGGGAGTGCACCGATTGCAGGGGGGAAATTTCGCTCAGGCAGGCGGTGGCCAGGGCCAACCACTCCTCCCCCAGGCGGAACAACAGCAGCGAGCGACCGACGACAACCTGCACCGTCGCTGGCGCCGCGATCTCATCCTCCTGCAACAGCGCATAGCGGTCCAGCAAGCGCGTTGCAGCATCGGCATAGACTTCGCAGTTGCGGCAATGCACATGCCGCTCGAGCAATGGGCACTGCTTGTCGCCATGCACGCCAATGCGATTCCAGCAGTCGTCGATTGCCTGGTCATCGTGGGCGATCAGTTGCATGTCGTAACTCATCGTTCAGACTCCCTGCCCGCCCGCGCCGCACGTTCCTGCAGACGCCGGGCGCCCACCTCGTCCCCTTGCGAGGCCAGCAGCGCGGCCAGGTGCACCAGGGCTTCAGGGTGCTGGGGTTCGAGGTACAGGGCCTTGCGGTAATGGGTGATGGCCTGGGCGACTTCGCCCTGGGTGTCGCTGAGCAACCCCAGCCAATAGAAGATCTGTGCCTTGGGGGCAAAGTGGCGCAGGTAGCGCTCGCAGCCCTCGCGGGCCTGCGCGCTGTCGCCGGCATTGGCATGGCGAGCGATAGTCGCCAGCAACTGCGCCTCGCCTTCGGTCGCTGCGGGTTTCGCCGGCACCGTGGGGCGAGGTAGCGGCGCCCGTGGCGGCAGCGCCACGAGCCGCGGCGGCGGGCTCGCCGACGCAGGTTGGCGCGCAACAGGCAGCGGTTTGCTGAGCGGCGCAGGTACTGGCGGGTTGTCCTGGCGCACATAGGCGAACGACTGGGCAATACCCAGCGGACGCATGCCCAGGCGCGCCAGCAGGCTGCCTTCGGCAGGCCCGATGAACAGCACGCCCTGGGCCTGGGTCAGGTGCTTGAGCACCTCGAACACCCGCTGTTGGGTCGGCACATCGAAATAGATCAGCAGGTTGCGGCAGAACACAAAGTCATACAGGCCTTCGCGGCCCTTGAGCAGTGGGTCGAGCACATTGCCCACCTGCAGGCTGACCTGCTGGCGCACCCGCTCGGCAAGGCGATGAGCCTCACCGGCCTCGCTGAAGTAGCGCTCGCGAAACGCCAGGTCAGTGCCGCGGAAGGAATTGCGCCCATACACCCCTTGCTCGCCTTTGGCCACCGAGCTGGGGCTGATGTCGATGCCGTCGATGCGAAACGCACCCGGGTTGATCCCCGCATCGAGCAGCGCCATGGCGATCGAGTAGGGCTCCTCGCCGGTCGAGCACGGCAGGCTGAGGATACGCAGCGGCCGCGTGCCGGCCAATTCGGCCACGCGCTTGTGGGCCAGCCCGGCCAGGGCGGTAAAGGATTCAGGATAGCGGAAGAACCAGGTCTCCGGGACGATGACCGCCTCGATCAGCGCCTGCTGCTCTTCGCCCGACTGCTGCAAGCGCAGCCAGTAGTCATCCAGGTCGTCGGCCTGCAGCAGCGTGCAGCGCTGACGCAAGGCACGCTCGATCATGGGCGCGCCGACCGACTCCACGTCCAGTCCGATGCGCTCTTGCAAGAACCGGAAAAAGCGTTGTTCGTTCATGCGGGCACCTGCCCAGGCTCGGCCGGGTACAACAACGCCTGCACGTCGTCGCTGAGCAGGTCGTCCACTCGGATACGCTGCAGCAAGCCCCGCGCATCCTGGCGCACCGGCCCCAGGTAACGGGCCTCGCCGTTGTCCAGGCCATAGGGCTGGAACTCCTCGGGGTCGCAGCGCAGGGTGTCGGTGGCTTGTTCCAGGATCAGCCCCAGCTGCAAGCCTTGGCGATAGTGCACCAGGACCAGGCGTGTGCTACTGCGGTCCGCCGCCGGCACACCGAAACTCAGCGCCGAGAGGTCGATCACCGGTATCAACGCGCCACGATGGGCGAGCACACCGGCCACCCAGGCCGGCGCCTGGGCAATGGGTTTGAGGGCGCGGCGCGGCAGTACCTCGATCACCTCGCGTGCATCCAGGGCAAAGCGCTGGTCGGCGATGCGAAACTGCAGGTACAGCACACCATGGTCAGCCGAGGCTTGGGGCGCGTGGGCGGGCAAGTCGTTCATCGCCGTCAGACTTTGAACCGCGACACACCACCGCGCAGGCCCGCCGCCACCTGGCTCAGTTCATCGATGGCAAAGCTCGCCTGGCGCAGCGATTCCACGGTCTGGGTGCTGGCGTCGCTGAGCTGGGCCAGCGCCTGGTTGATCTGCTCCGCGCCAGTGGCCTGGGCCTGCATGCCTTCGTTGACCATCAGCACCCGCGGCGCCAACGCCTGGACCTGGTGAATGATCTGGCTCAGTTGTTCACCCACCTGCTGCACCTCGAACATGCCTCGGCGCACCTCCTCGGAGAACTTGTCCATGCCCATCACCCCGGCCGACACCGCCGACTGGATCTCGCGCACCATCTGCTCGATGTCGTAGGTGGCCACCGCGGTCTGGTCGGCCAGGCGACGTACCTCGGTGGCGACCACGGCGAAACCACGGCCATACTCGCCGGCTTTCTCCGCCTCAATGGCGGCATTGAGCGACAGCAGGTTGGTCTGGTCGGCCACCTTGACGATGGTGACCACCATCTGGGTGATGTTGCTGGCCTTCTCGTTGAGGATCGCCAGCTTGGCATTGACCAGGTCGGCGGCGCCCATCACCTGGTGCATGGTCTCCTCCATACGCGCCAGCCCCTGCTGGCCGGAACCGGCGAGGCTCGAGGCCTGGTCGGCGGCGCTGGTGACCTCGGTCATGGTACGCACCAGGTCGCGGGAAGTCGCGGCGATTTCCCGCGAAGTGGCGCCAATTTCGGTGGTGGTGGCGGCGGTTTCGGTGGCGGTGGCCTGTTGCTGCTTGGAGGTGGCGGCGATCTCGGTGACCGAGGTGGTCACCTGCACCGACGAACGCTGGGCCTGGGACACCAGGTTGGCCAACGACTCGGCCATCTCGTTGAAACCGCCCTCGATGGCGCCGAACTCATCCTTGCGGTCCAGGCTCAGGCGCATGCTCAGGTCGCCCGAACGCAGGCGGTCCAAGGCATGCACGATACGCTGCATGGGCGCGGTAATCGCGCGCATCAGCAGCAGGCCACATACGCCGGCCGCCACGATCGCCAGCAGCAGCGAGACGATCATGCTGCCCTTGGCCGTGGTCACGGCACCGACGATTTCGTTGGTCGCGGCATCGGCGGACTCACGGTTGCGCTCGATCACCTCGTTCAGGTGCTGGCGCCCTTCCTTCCAGGCCGGGGTGAGCACCTCGGCGATCAGGCGCTGGGCCTCGGCATAGTTTTTTTGCTGGTAGGTGGCCAGCACCTGGTCGACGAGCTTGACGTAGGCCTCTTCCAAGCGGGTGAATTCGTCGAAGGCAGCCTGGTCACTGGCCTCGCGAATGGTCGCCTGGTAACTGGCCATGTGCTTCTTGAGTCGATCGTCGAAGCTGTCGAACAACTGCTGGTCGGCAGTGGTGAATTCGCGGTGGTTGGACAGGCCCACCAACTGCTGGCTGGTGACATAGCTGTCGACCCAGGCGCTACGGATCATCGAGCTGTAGTAGAGGCCAGGAATGCTGTCGGACCCGACCGCCTCCTCGCTGGACTCGATCGCCACCAGCCGCGAGTAGGCGGCCACGATCATCAGCAGCATGATGGCGATGATCACGGCGAAACTTGCCAGGATCCGTTGGCGCAAGGTCCAGTTCTTCACATTCAGCCCTCAGGAATTCGATACGAGCGGGAAAAATCGCCGAAGTATAGCCCAGGCTTGTTGTGCAATCGCGGCTGAATGCTACGGGATTCAGGCGTCCCTGCCTGCTGGAATGGCCAAAAGCCGGTTCATTGACCCCCGGCAAGCCGGACCTGGTTCTCCAGCTCCTGGCGCAAAACCGGATCGAGGCGCAACTGACGGGCCAACTCATCGAGGTAAGCGCGCTCCATGAAGTTTTCCTGGTCGACCATCATCACGCTGGCCAGGTACATCTCGGCGGCCATCTCTGGGGTCTGCGCGGCGCGGGCCACCTCGACCGGGTCCAGTGGTTTGTTCAGCTCGGCATGCAGCCAGTGCTGCAACTCGCGATCGCTGTCCAAGCGGGTGAACTCGCCTTCGATCAACGCCCGTTCACGCTCATCGATATGGCCATCGGACTTGGCCGCCGCCACCAGCGCCCGCAATACCGCCTGGCTATGCTGCTCGGCCTGGGCCGGTGGCAGGCGGTCGAGGGTCTGAGGTTCACGATTGCCCTCGCCCTGGCGTGCCTGCCAATTGCCATAGGCCTTGTAGGCCAGCACACCAAGCGCGGCCAGGCCACCATAGGCGAGGGCCTTGCCGCCGTACTTGCGCGCTTGCTTGCTGCCCAGTAGTAGTCCCATGGCTCCGGCCGCCAGGGCGCCACCACCGGCACCGGAAAGCAGGCTGCCCAGGCCTGCCGTGCCCTTGTCACTGGTGCGCTTGCCTTGATGCTCCTGCAACAGCGACTGACCGGATCTGAGCAATTGATCGAGCAGACCGCGAGTGTTCATCTGGCATATCTCCTGAGGGTGAGGGAATCAGGGTAGGCCCACTCGCTGAATCCTCGCTTAACGCATTTGCATCCGGATGTTGCTCCTACGCTTTCAGTCCTCCGGTCTGCCGCGGAATCAGTCGCGAAGGTCCGACTCGTGGATCGGGTTGGCTCGGCTGGTGGCCCGCTGGTACTGGGCCGGCCAGGTGGCCTTGTTGCCGCCGAGGTCATCATCGGCGTGCAGCGGCCAATATGGATCGCGCAACAGTTCCCGGGCGAGGAAGATCACATCGGCCTGGCCGGTACGCAGGATATGCTCGGCCTGAGCGGGCTCGGTAATCATGCCGACAGTGCCGGTGGCGATTTCCGACTCCTTGCGTACACGCTCGGCAAAGCGGGTCTGGTAGCCAGGGCCGGTGGGGATCTCGGCATTGACCGAAGTACCTCCGGAGGAAACGTCGATCAGGTCGACGCCCAGGCCGCGCAGGCGGCGCGCCAGTTCGACGGTTTCGTCGGGGTTCCAGCCGTCTTCAACCCAGTCGGTGGCCGACACCCGCACGAACAGCGGCAACTCCTGGGGCCATGCCTTGCGTACCGCCTCGGTAACCTGCAGGGTCAGGCGGATGCGGTTCTCGAAACAACTGCCGTAGCTGTCGCGGCGCTGGTTGCTCAGTGGCGAGAGGAACTGATGCAGCAGGTAGCCATGGGCCGCATGGATTTCCACCACCTTGAAGCCTGCTTTCAAGGCGCGTTCGGTGGCTGACACGAAAGCGTTGACGACTCCCTGGATCTCGTCTTGGCTCAGCTCCTGCGGTGGCGTGTGTTCGGGGTCGAAGGCGATTTTCGACGGCCCCACCGGTTGCCAGCCGCCGTCTTCGGGCTTGACGCTACCGTGCTGGCCCAGCCATGGGCGATGGGTGCTGGCCTTGCGCCCCGCATGGGCCAGCTGGATGCCGGGGACGGCGCCTTGGGCGGTGATGAAGCGGGTGATGCGTTGCAGCGGTTTGATCTGCTCGTCATGCCACAAGCCGAGGTCTTCGGCGGTGATGCGACCGTCGGGGGTTACCGCGACGGCTTCGGTGATCACCAGGCCAGCGCCGCCGACGGCGCGGCTGCCCAGGTGGACCAGGTGCCAGTCGTTGGCCAGGCCGTCCATGGCGGAGTACTGGCACATGGGGGATACGGCGATACGGTTGGGCAGGGTCAATTGACGCAGGGTGTAGGGCTCAAGCAGCAGGCTCATGAGGGCACCTCCCAGGGACTCCAATGGTTTTTCCGGTCCGGGTGCTCGTTTTTCTCAGAGGGGTGGGCTCGGATCCGGTAGTTTCAGACTAGACCATGGGGGCGGGAGTGATTTCGGGTTGGGTTCGGGTTGGGTTCGGGTTTTATAGTGTCGGTTTTGTATCCTTTATGCGCATTCGTAGATGATGTCGACATATAGTCACCTTTTCGCCTTTACGGCGACCTACTTTTGCACGCGGGCAAAAGTAGGCAAA
>NZ_JBMDJI010000067.1:0-11976 GCF_057809115.1 Pseudomonas sp. FG47 | reverse complement strand
CTACAGGTATTGCAGGCCGCAACCGGCGTAGGAGCCGGCTTGCCGGCGAACACCGCCACAGCCGGTGCCAGCCACCGTGTCGCCTGGTTCGCCAGCAAGGCTGGCGCCTACGGGTTACAGCGTTGCGTTACACCGGCAGCAGCGGAATATCCCCCGCGCCCTTCCCTTCGCGGCGCTCGCTCATCCAGTCATTGACCTGCTGGCCGAACTCGGCAGGCGCCTTGCGCCCGAAGCGCCGCGCCAAGTCGAGGATGGTCTGCTGGGCCAGGGCCTCCTCCATGCGTTTCTGCGCGCCCAGCATCACCGCGTGGATGGCACAGGTGCCCGCGGTCGCCCAGCCCGGCGCTGAACCTTCGAACACCGCGCAGCGCTCGCGGATCTCGCGGCAGTCGAAGATCTTCTTCGGCCCATCGATGGCGTTGACGATGTCGAGCACGGTGATCTCGTCCGAGGGCCGCGCCAGGCGGAAGCCACCACGCACCCCCTCGGTGGCCGCCACCAGCCCGGCCCGGGCCAGCTTGGTGAAGACCTTGGCCAGGTACTCCTGGGGCACGCCTTGCAGCTCGGCCAGGTCGCGCACGCTCGACTCGCGGCTGTCGCCACGTTCATCGACCAGGAACAACAGGCAATGGATGCCGTATTCGACGCCGGCACTGTACAGCGACATATCAATCTCCGACTAAATTTGTCGCAAATAGTACGCCCTCCACGCACGCCTGGCAAAACCTCAGTCGACCACCCGTCTTTTTTCACAGCCCCCCGAAGTGCCATGGCACAAGGGTTACAGCCAGATTCACGCGGCCCACGGCCGAGCGCGGATGAAAAAAACACTTGCGGCAACAAACTACGACCAATAAAGTCGTAGTTATTCGGCAAGCGCCCACGCCCCGATCGAACCCTCGTCCCCTACCTTGCGGAGCCTCTTCATGACCTCTCACATCCTGATCATCGGTGCCGGCTTTGCCGGCGTCTGGAGCGCCCTGAGCGCCGCCCGCCTGCTTGACCAGGCCCAGCGCGGCGATGTACGCATCAGCGTGCTGGCCCCGCAACCACAACTGCGCATCCGCCCGCGCTTCTACGAAGCCGACGCGCACACCCTGCAGGCACCGCTGGCGGCCCTGTTCGAGGTGGTCGGGGTGAACTTCATCCGCGGCCACGCCGAGCACATCGACAGCCAGGCGCGCCAGGTCGGCTATGTCGACGACAATGGCCAGCACCAGCAAATCGCTTACGACCGCCTGGTACTCGCTGCCGGCAGCCAAGTGGCCCGCCCCGCCGTGCCGGGCTTGGCCGAGCACAGTTTCGATGTCGACCAGATGGAGTCGGCGGTGCGCCTCGAGCAGCACCTGGCCAGCCTGGCCGACCTACCGGCCAGCCCGGCGCGCAATACCGTGGTGGTTTGCGGTGGCGGTTTCACCGGTATCGAAACCGCGACCGAAATGCCCGCCCGTCTGCGCGCCATCCTCGGCGAAGGCCAGGCCCGAGTGGTGCTGGTCGACCGTGGCAGCAGCGTCGGCGCGGCGCTGGGCGCCGGTATCACGCCGTCGATCATTGCCGCCTCGGAACAAGCCGGCGTGCAGTGGCTGACCGGCGCCTCGGTGGTGGCGGTCGATGCCGGTGGCGTGACCCTCGACAACGGCGACTACATCGCCAGCAAGACCGTGATCTGGACCGTTGGCGTCAAGGCCAGCCCATTGACCGCGCAAGTAGCCGGCGAGCGTGACGGCCTCGGCCGCCTGCGCGTTGACGACCACCTCAAGGTCGTCGGCCAGGCGCATATCTACGCCACCGGTGACGTGGCCTGGGCGGCGGTGGACGAGCTCGGCAACCACGCGCTGATGACCTGCCAGCACGCCATCCCCATGGGCCGCCACTCGGGCAACAATGCCATGGCTGACCTGTTGGGCCTGGAGCCTGTGGTGTACCGCCAGCCCAAGTACGTGACCTGCCTCGACCTGGGCGAGTGGGGGGCGACCTTCAGTGAGGGCTGGGAGCGCGAACTCAAGCTCCAGGGCTTGGAAGGCAAGGCGATGAAGCAGCAGATCAATACAGTCTGGATCTACCCGCCGGCCGCCGACCGTGCCCAGGCACTGGCAGCGGCAGACCCGCTGATCGCGATCGTCTGAGTGACTGAAAACGAAAAGCCCGTCACACAAGTGACGGGCTTTTCGTATTCGTCATGACATTGAACGACTGGTCAACAATGGTGGCACTATGTCATCATTCCGAAAAAAACAACATGAACCGTGAGGATATAACCCTTCGCAGCGCATCGAGAGCCTGACCCACCGAGCCCGGTAAACCCGCGCTCTTGACGCCTGCCTGCCACCGTCAAGGAGCGTCGCATGCAATTTCGGAACATGAAGATCGGCATTCGGGCCGCAAGCCTGTTCACCCTGCTCGGGATCCTGGTCCTGGCCATGGGCCTGGTCGCCCTCTACGAAACTCGCAAGATGGACCGCGCCACCGACGAGATCCGTATCACCTGGATGCCCGCCGTCCTCGCCCTGGGCGAAGTCAGCAGCAACCTTGGCCGCGCCCGCGCCCTCACCCTGCGCAGCGCCCTCGAGGAAAGCGCCGCCGCGCGCCAGGCCACCCTGGCCAGGATCGTCGAGGTCAACCGTCAGCTCGAAGACGACCTAAAAGCCTACGAGAAAACCATCATCAATGCCGACGACCGCGCGCTGTTCAGCACCTTCATGGGCCTGAGCGAACGCTATCACGGCCTGCAGAAAGCCATTCGCGATGCCGCCGCCGACGAGCAACTGGACGAGGCGCGGCGCCTGATCAACGGCCCGCTGGCCGAGTACGCCGACAGCATGATGCACGCCCTGGCCGCGCTGATCGACTACAACACCAAGGGCGCCGAACAGGCCTCGTTGCGCAGCAGCGACGCCTCCGACGAAGCCTTCGCCCTGATCGTCGCCACCCTGGCGCTGATCCTGCTGGCCCTGGTCGCCATCGCCACCCTGCTCACCCGCAGCATCGTCCTGCCCCTGGCCGACGCCGTGGCCGTCGCCGAGCGGGTCGCCACCGGTGACCTGACCCGCGAGATCACCATCACCGGACGCGACGAACCGGCCCTGCTGCTGCGCGCCCTGAGCCGCATGCAACACAGCCTGCGCGACACCCTGCGGCAGATTGCCGGGGCCTCCGACCAACTCGCCTCGGCCTCCGAGGAACTGCACACCGTCACCGAGGACACCAGCCGCGGCCTGCACCAGCAGAGCGCCGAGATCGACCAGGCCGCCACCGCCGTCAACCAGATGACCGCCGCGGTCGAGGAAGTGGCCAACAACGCGGTGAGCACCGCCGATGCCTCCAAAGGCGCCGACCAGACCAGCCGCGACGGCCGCGACCAGGTCAATCAGGCGCTGAGTTCGATTCAGCATCTGGTCAACGATGTCACCGGCACCTCGAGTGAGATCGAGCAACTGGCCAACAGCGCCAACGAAATCAGCCGGGTGCTCGATGTGATCGGATCGATCGCCGGACAGACCAACCTGCTGGCCCTCAACGCCGCCATCGAGGCGGCTCGCGCCGGCGAGGCCGGGCGTGGCTTCGCGGTGGTCGCCGACGAGGTGCGGGCACTGGCCCACCGCACCCAGCAGTCCACCGCCGAGATCGAGCAGATGATCGGCGCGATCCAGAACGGCACCGAGCGCGCGGTCAGTGCCATGCACAGCAGCCAGGGGCGCGCCAGCGGCACCTTGGAAGTGGCGCAGGCGGCCGATCAGGCCCTGGAACTGATCGCCGACGCCATCGCCTCGATCAACCAGCGCAACCTGGTGATCGCCAGCGCCTGCGAAGAGCAGGCGCAAGTGGCGCGGGAAGTGGACCGCAACCTGCTGAACATCCGCGACCTGGCGATGCAGACCTCGGCCGGGGCCAACCAGACCAGCGCGGCGGCCCAGGACCTGTCGCGCCTGGCGGTGGACCTGAACGGCATGGTGGCGCAGTTCAAGCTGTAACCCCAACGGGGCTATCGTTGCCGCTCGACCATCGCCACCGTACACCGACGCCTGGGCAAACCACCCGCCGATGTGCTGGCCGAACAAGCCCGCATCGAACGCGCCGATACCCTGCTGCTGGTCTACCCCATCTACTGGTGGTCGCTGCCGGCCCTGCTCAAAGGCTGGGTCGAGCGCGTATTCAGCAATGGCTGGGCCTTGGCTTGTTCGACAACCTGGACAACGCTGCTTGAACGGCCGGCCGGCGCGCGCGGGTACGCCGCGACGCCATGAACGGCTATCATGGTCGCGCGTATCTGGACTCGGGCACGGAGGCCCACGCCGCCATGGCCATGATCGAATTGCACGGTATCAGCCTCAATCACGCCGGCAAGCAGTGCTTCAGCGGCATCGATGCACGCATCGAATGGGGGCAGCGCATCGCCATCATCGGTGACAACGGCAGCGGCAAGTCGTCATTGCTGCGCTTGTTGCAGGGCAGCCTGGCGCCCAGCGAAGGGCGCATCGAACGCCATGGTGGCCTGCGCATCGGCCACCTGGCGCAGGTGCTGGACAACGCGTCGTCACTCAGCGGCGGCCAGCGGGTCAACCAGGCCCTCAGCCAAGCCCTCGCCCCAGGGCCCGACCTGCTGTTGCTCGACGAACCGACCAACCACCTGGACAGCCACAACCGGCGCTCGCTGTCGCGCATGCTCGAGCATTTCCCCGGGACCTTGGTGTTGGTCACCCATGACATCACGCTGATGAACCAGGCCTGCGACACCCTGTGGCACCTGCACCACGGACGCCTCGAGGTGTTCAACGGCAACTACGCCGACTACATGGCCGCACGCGACCTGCAGCGCGCCCAGCTCGACAAGCGCATCAGCGCCGTGCGCCAGGCCCGTGACAGCACCCACGACGCATTGATGCAGGAGCAGGTCAGGGCCGCCAGCGCCCGCAAGCGCGGCGCCAAGGCGATCGAGAACCGCAAGTGGGCCACCATACGTTCGCCGACCAAGCTCGGGCGCGGCAGCACCACCGCCGGCCGCAAGCAGGCGCAGATCCTGCAAGCGCAGCGCGACCTGAGCGCGCAACTGGCCGAGCTGCGTCCAGAGCCGGTGATAGTGCCGCATTTTCAACTGCCGGGCGCACAGCAGTCGTCACGGGTGCTGATCCAGGTGCGCGACGCCAGCATCGGTCACGACCAAACCCCGGTGCTCAGCGGCATCGACTTGCAGTTGGCCGGCGGCGAACGCCTGGCCGTGACCGGCGCCAACGGCAGTGGCAAGTCGACCCTGGCGCGAGCCCTTCTCGGCGATCCAGCCGTATGGCGCCAAGGTGACTGGTTGACCCCAGCCCCCGAGGACATTGGCTACCTCGACCAGCACTATGCCACCTTGCCGGCTGACCTCAGCGTCCTGCAAGCGCTGGCCAGGCAGGTGCCCGAATGGACGCTGGCGCAATTGCGCGCCCATCTGGCGGACTTTCTATTCCGCCAGGCCGAAGCGGTGCAGGCACCGGTCCAGGCGCTGTCCGGCGGAGAAAAGGCACGCCTGACATTGGCCTGCATCGCCGCGCGCCCGCCCCAGTTGTTGATCCTCGACGAACCGACCAACAACCTGGATTTGCGCACACGTAACCATGTGCTGGAGGTGCTCGCCCACTACCCCAATGCCCTGCTGGTGATCTCCCACGACCAGGGCTTCCTCGACGCTCTGGGGATCACGCGCAGCTTTCACTGTGCCAGGGGCCACTCGGCCAGCGGCCAATAGCGACCCTTGCGTGACTCGTACAAGGTGAAGTGCCGCGCCATCAAGTAAAACTCCGGCGCCTCGCTGGCTTCCGGCACCTGGCCGCGATAGTCCCGCGACAAGGTCAGGTGCGGCCGGTACTCGCGCGTCGGCGCCGCGATGCCCAACGGCAACAGCGCCTGGTGCAAGGCGTAGACCAGTTGCCGCAAGGCAACGGGCGCCTGTTCGGGTTCGAGCACCAGCGCCGCGGCGCGCGGCCAGACTTGCAAGCGGTCCAGCAGCACGCGCAGCGGCGCCTGCGGGCGCGCCAGGCGCTCGACCGCGGCGCAGATCGCCGGCACCTGGGCGGTGTCGACATCGCCTAGAAACGCCAGGGTGACATGGAAGTTTTCCGCCGGCACCGGTTTGCCGCTGCGCAGGCCCAGGGCTCGCCGCCATTGCGCCAAGGCCCGACACTGGGTATCGGTGACCGGCAGGGCGAAGAACAGGCGCTTGAAGGGTACCCCGCTCTGGCGTGCATCCTGGATCATGGGGGGCTCCTTGGCAGCGAATCGTGGGCATGAGTGTAACGCCCCTACCATAGGAAAAGACTGCACAGGCAGTTGAATCGTTTACGCAACCTGTAGGGCCATCCCACCTAAGTCGTGTGGATTTGTCGCAACAATAGGTACAAACCCAGGCCACGATTGTTTATGCTGGCGGGCTTACGCCATGGCGCATGGCCATTTTTCGACAAGTAAACGTCCATGAAAATTGCACTCGTACTGATCTTCGTACTCTCGATCGCCTATGTTCACCTGCGCGGCCGGGTTCGCCATAAACTGACCCGCCAGTTGGGCGACCACTCCAGCTTCCTGGCCCCGGTGAACGCCTTCCTCTACCTGTTCTCCAAGCACCCGGCCAAGCCGTACCTGCCGGTGGAGTCTTTCCCAGAACTGCAGGTGCTGCAGGACCACTGGCAGGAGATCCGCGCCGAAGGCCAACAGCTGTTGCAGGCCGGCGAGATCAAGAAATCCGACAACTATGACGATGTCGGCTTCAATTCGTTCTTCAAGACCGGCTGGAAGCGCTTCTACCTGAAGTGGTACGGCGAGAGCCACCCTTCGGCGATGACCTTGTGCCCACGCACCACCGAACTGCTGCAAGGCATCGGTTCGGTCAAGGCGGCGATGTTCGCCACCCTGCCGCCAGGCGCCAAGCTGGTGCGCCACCGCGACCCCTACGCCGGCTCCTACCGCTACCACCTGGGCCTGGATACGCCCAACGACGACGGCTGCTACATCGACGTCGACGGCGAGAAGTACTCCTGGCGCGACGGCGAGGGCGTGGTGTTCGACGAGACCTACATCCACTACGCCGCCAACACCACCGAGCACAACCGCATCATCCTGTTCTGCGACGTCGAGCGCCCGCTCAAGTACCGCTGGGCAAGCGCGTTCAACCGCTGGTTCAGCCGCAACGTGATGGCCGCCGCTGCCGCGCCCAACGACGCCAACGACAAGACCGGTGGCATCAATCGCCTGTTCACCCGCATCTACAAGATCCGTGAACGCGGCAAGGCCATGAAAAAGCGCAACCGCACCCGCTACTACCTGGAAAAATGGGCCGTGGTCGCCGCCCTGGTGCTGGTGTTCATCTACATCTGACCGGGTGCCTTCGCTGGCAAGCTCGCGCCCTCAGGGAGACGAGCTTGCCGAGGCCCCTCCCTCCTTCTGTGCCCCGCCGCCGCCAACATCGACTAGCCTGAAAGCTCCTGTTGCCAACCTAACAAGGTGAACACGATGAGCATGATGGACTGGGACGCCTACCGTAAGCAGTTGATGGCCGGCATCGGCGATCTCAAGCAACTTTCCCCCGATACCGTGGCCGGTTACATGACCGCCAGCGGCGCCGGCGCCAAGACCAACCACCTGGATGCCAAGACCCGCGAACTGATCTCCCTGGCGGTGGCCGTCACCACCCGCTGCGACGGCTGCATCGCCGTGCATTCGCAGCAGGCGGTCAAGCATGGCGCCACCCGTGAGGAAATCGCCGAGGCGCTGGGCGTGGCCGTGGCGATGAACGCCGGCGCCGCGCTGGTCTACTCGGCCCGGGCCCTGGATGCCGTGGGCAAGCCCGGCGCCTGACGCACCAGGCGCCGTCGCTCTTGCACGACGGCGCCGCGCCGCCCAGACTGAGCGGCTCAGTACCCGCAGGAACCACCATGATCCAAATCCGCCCCATGACCCCGGAAGACTTCGAACGCTTCTGGCCCACCTTCCAGGCCATCGTCCAGGCTCGCCAGACCTACGCCTTCGACCCTGGGCTCAGCTTTGAACAAGCGCGCGCGCTGTGGCTGCAAGCTCCGCTGCGCACCCTGGTGGCCGAGGCCGACGGCGCGCTGCTGGGTTCGTATTTCCTCAAGGCCAACGCCGCTGGCCCCGGCGGGCACGTGGGCAACTGTGGCTACATGGTCAGCGAGCACGCCCGTGGCCGTGGCGTGGCCAGGCTGATGTGCGAACACTCGCAGAAACTCGCCCGCCAGGAGGGGTTCCTGGCCTTGCAGTTCAACTCGGTGGTGGCGACCAACGAGGTGGCCGTGGCGCTCTGGCACAAGCTGGGTTTCGACACGGTCGGACGCCTGCCCAAGGCCTATCGACACGCCGAACTGGGGTTGGTGGACTGCCTGGTGATGTACAAGTGGCTGGCCGACCAACCGGTGCTGGAGAAGCCGCCGTTGTTGATTGGCCGCAAGAATATCGAGGCACGGGTGTCGCGTCGGCGCGGTCGCTGACCGGCGCGCCAAAAGCGTAGGCGCCGACTGGCCGGCGCCTACCGATTGCGCGGTACCTGGGAGCGCTCAGGCGCTTAGAACGCCAACCCCACCTTCACCCCGAACTCATCACGCTTGAGCTTGGTGTTGTCAGCCACCGGAGTGTCCTCGTCGAGCTTGTATTCGGTGCGGGTGTAGTACGCCCCCACCTGCACCGGCATGCCGCCTTGCTGGTTCATCAGCAAGGTGACCTCGGCGTAAGGATTGGTGCGATCCTTCATGTCGACGCTGTCGCTGCCGTAGTCATCGACCTTCAGGCGCGCCCGCCCATCGATGCTACGCCGTGCCCCCACTTCCACGCGCAGGGTCGAGGCATCGAACTGGTGGTTGTAGCCCAGCGCCGCCTTGGCGAACGGCGACTTGTAGGTCAGCCGCGTGTCGAGGTCGTTGATCTCGGGCTCGAAGCGTGTCCAGCTGTAGCCGCCGCCCAGCGTCAGGTCGACGAAGTTGCGCGCATCCAGCGCGGCGCGCCAGCCCAGGTCGAGGTCGGCCTGGGCCTCCTTGAGCTTGTTGTCGCTCTTCTTGCCGTACTTGGCCTCGGCGCCGATCTGGTAGATGAAGCCGGATTCGGCGGTCATCTTGTTGCCGAAGGTGGCGAACACACCACCCTGGCCCATGTGCTCCTTGTCCGATTCGCTCCCGCCCTCGAACTTGAACTTGTCGTAGGCCCCCAGCAGGCCGAGGGTGAACAGCGGATCGCTGCTCGGCGCCGCAGTGGCGGCCAGGGGCGCGCCGAGCAAGGCCAGCAGGCAGGAATGACGCAACAGGTTACGAGTAAACATGCGCAGCAGTCTCCATGACGTGAATGAATGACGAACGACCGGTTCGAGACAACGCCACTGGGGAAAGTTCGAAAAAGTTTCGACAAATACCGCTAACTCGCTAAAGCGTCACAGATTTTGCCTTCATTCAAACGATTGACTCCCTGCCGGTTCGATGGTCAGATGCGCGCCAGTTTCAGGTGTCCTGCGCCGCCGCGCGCAGGGTGAAACGGGAAACCGGTGCGTCGTTTTCCACGACAAGTCCGGCGCTGCCCCCGCAACGGTAAGCGAGCGAAACCTTCGACACACCACTGTGCACAGGCATGGGAAGGTGAAGGCTTCATGACCCTCGCAAGCCCGGAGACCGGCCTGAGGCTTCACTTGGCAACCCGCGGTGGGCGGGCGCAGGCCGGTATCCGCGTGCGCGCCCGCCTACGCGATTCGCCTTTGCGTGTTTTCCACCGGGATCCATTCATTCCTGTAGCAGTGGAACGACATGTCCCGATTCAACAAGCTTCACACCCTGGCGGCCTGCCTGGCCGTGTCCCTGCCCGCGCTGGCCGACGATCAGCCCGGCGCCACGCTTACCCTGCCCTCCACGGCGATCACCGACAACCGCGACCCGCAGGCCATCGACCTGGCGACGCCGACGCAAGCCGGCTCGCGCCTGAACCTCAGCGCCCTGGAAACACCAGCCAGCACCAGTACCCTCACCGAGGCGCAGATACTCGGGCGCAATAACCAGACCGTGCAGGACGCCGTGACCCGCTCGCCGGGCATCACCTTCATCGGCTCCCCGGGCGATGGCGGCACTGGCCTGTCGGCACGCGGCTTCAGCGGCCAGAGTTCGGTGATGACCCTGTTCGATGGCTCGCGACTCTACGCTGGCGCCGGAACCCTCACCTACCCGGTCGACCCGTGGATGGTCGAGCGTATCGAGGTGGTCCGCGGCCCGGCCTCGGTGCTGTATGGCGAAGGCGCCACCGGCGCGGTGGTCAACGTGATCCCGAAGAAGCCCTTCAGCGGCGACATCCGCAACCACCTGCGCCTGGGCTACGGTTCCTGGGACCGCCAGCAGCTCGGCCTGGACAGCGGCGGCAGCCTGAGCGACCGCCTGAGCTACCGCCTCACCCTGAACCAGCAAGCGGGTAACGGTTGGGTCGACCGCACCGACTCGCGCAGCCTGGCGCTGTCGGCGGCCCTTCGCTTCGATGCCACGGACGACCTGAGCTTCACCCTGTCCCATGAACGCGGCGACGCGCAACCGGCCAACTATTACGGCACCCCGCTGATCGACGGCCACCTGCGTGGCAGCCTGCGCAAGAAGAACTACAACGTCAGCAACGACCAGCAGCGCTACCACGATGAATGGACCCGGCTGACCAGCGACTGGCAGATCAACGACAGCCTCAGCGCCAGCAACCAGCTGTACTACATCAAGAGCCGCCGGCACTGGCGCAACGCCGAGGAGTACGCCTGGGATGCCGATAGCGCGATGATCCAGCGTCGCAGCTTCCTGGAGATCAGGCATAACCAGGAACAGATCGGCGACCGCCAGAGCTTCACCTTCGATCATGCGCTGTTCGGCCTGGCCAGCAAGACCGTGGTCGGCGCGGAGTACAACAAGATCCGCTTCAATGTCGACAGCAACTCGCCCTACAACGACAACGGCAGTGACCCACTCGACCCTTGGCAGCCCACCCCTGGCGGTTTCCACAGTGGCTCGCCGCTGCGCCCGCAGATGCTGTCCAAAACCAGCACCTTTGCGCTTTTCGCCGAAAACCGAACGCAACTCACCGAGCGCCTGTCGTTGGTGACCGGCGTGCGCCGCGACCAGAACCATATCGACCGTGACAACCTGGTCGATGGCACTCGCAGCGACCGCAGCCTGAGCGGTGGCAACTGGCGTGCCGGGCTGGTGTTCGCGGCCACCGACGACTTGTCGCTGTACGGCCAGTACTCCACCAGCGAGGACGGCGTCGGCGACCTGCTGACCTTGCGTCCCGAGCAGCGCCTGGAACTGACCGAAGCCAAGCAGACCGAGCTGGGCTTGAAACAACGCTTCTGGGACGGACGCGGCGAGTGGACGCTGGCCGCCTACCACATCGTCAAGAAGAAGCTGCCGGTGTATGACGTGGTGTCCAAGCGTAGCCAGCAAGCTGGCCAACAGACCTCCGACGGGCTCGAAGCGAGCCTGGAACTGGCCTTGGGCAACCAGTGGCAGGTATCGGCGAACGCCGCACTGGTGCGGGCCAAGTACGATGATTTCATCCAGCGCAGTGGGGGGATGGTTTACGACCGGGCCGGCAACCACCCGCAAGACGTTCCGCGTCGAACCGCCAACCTGTGGTTGAGCAAAGGCTTCGGTCAGACCGTCGACGCGGGCATCGGCCTGCGCTATGTGGACGAACGCTACACCAGCGCCGCCAACGACGCCAAAGTGCCTGGCTACACCGTGGTCGATGCCAACCTCGGCTGGCAGTTGCTGCCCGACGTCCGCCTGGGCCTGCAGGTGAACAACCTGTTCGACCGCCAGTACGCCCAGTCCAGCTACAGCGGTGAGCAATGGCTGCTGGGGGCGCCCAGGTCGTACTTCGCTACGGTCGACTACAGCTTCTAGGGTCCCCCGCCATGCGCTACTCCTGTAGGAGCCAGCTTGCTGGCGAAGCAGGTGACGCGGTGGTTGGCACCGGCTATGC
>NZ_JBMDJI010000066.1:0-13043 GCF_057809115.1 Pseudomonas sp. FG47 | reverse complement strand
AGGACACCGCCCTTTCACGGCGGTAACAGGGGTTCGAGTCCCCTAGGGGACGCCAATTTTTTACCCGCGTTTTGCGGGACTTATAAGGCTCATTCGATTATTGAATGGGCCTTTTGTTTTTTCCGCCCTCCCAAAAGCTGCCGCGGCGAACCCAGGCCGAAAATTCTGCTTGCCAATAAATATTATAAGCATAATATGTCGATCATAATATTCGAGGTGAGCCATGAGCGACAAAAAGAGCCAAACCCGCGAACGGATCCTCGAGGCTGCCCGCGCTGCGGTGATCCAGCAGGGGCCCGCCGAGCCAAGCGTCAGCCAGGTGATGGGCGCTGCCGGGTTGACCGTGGGGGGCTTCTACGCTCACTTCCAGAGCAAGGACGAGTTGATGCTCGAGGCGTTTCGTCAATTGCTCGATGAGCGTCGGGCCTTGCTGGCCCAGCTCGACCCGAACCTGGTGGGTACCGAGCGGCGGGCATTGGCTGCGGCGTTCTACCTGTCGCGCAAGCACCGTGACACTGAAGTGCAGGCTTGCCCCATCCCCAGCGCCCTGGGCGAGATGCAGCGCCTGCCGGATGCTTTCCGTGAGGTGCTGGGCGAGCACATCGAGCTGATGACCGCGCAAATGGTCGACCGCCCGGAAGACATCGACAAAGCGCTCGCCGACCTGGCCCTGATGATCGGTGGCTTGTCTTTGGCCCGTGCCCTGGGGCCTGGCGAGCTGTCCGACCGGATCCTGCGTGCTGCCAAATCGGCAGTGATCTGAACCCCCTGACCCCTGGAGCAAGGCGATGACCACCCTTAGCTGGATTCGCCGTGTCAACGGCACTCTCGGCCACTTGGCCCCCGAACATGTCGCCGGCAGGATGCACCGCGCCTTCATGAGCCCGCGCAATCTGCCGCCCAAACCGTGGGAGTTGCCACTGCTGGCCAAGGCCGAACGCATCACCCTGCGCTTTGGTCTGTCGGCATTGCGCTGGGGGCAGGGGCCGACCGTGCTGTTGCTGCATGGTTGGGAAGGGCGGCCGACCCAGTTTGCCGCGTTGATCGAAACCCTGGTCGACAGCGGGCACACCGTGGTGTCGCTGGACGGGCCGGGGCACGGCCGTTCGCCGGGTGAGAAGGCCAATGTGGTGTTGTTCGCCCGCGCCCTGCTGGAAGCGGCGGCCGAACTGCCGCCGTTGCGCGCCGTGATCGGCCATTCCATGGGTGGCGCCAGCCTGTTGCTGGCCCTGCAATGGGGGCTGCGCACCGATGCCGCGGTCAGTATCGCCGCGCCGGCGCAGCTGCTTGGGGTGTTGCGCGGTTTCGCCCGGCGGCTTGGCCTGCCGGCGCGCGCCCGGGCGGCGTTCATACGCCAGGTGGAGCGCGATGTCGGGGTGCAGATCAGCCGTCTCGATGTCAGTGGCTACCAGTTGGACATACCCGGGCTGGTGGTGCATGCCGAGGACGACAAGCTGGTTCTGGCCAGCGAAGCGCCGCTGATCCACAAGGCGTGGTTCGACAGCCGCCTGCTATTGCTCGAGGAGGGTGGCCACCTGCGGCTGCTGGCCGATCCACGCCTGGGCCAGGCCGTGCTGGAGCTGCTGGCGCGCAGCACCCAGCGCGCGCGGCAAAGCGCCTGAGCATCCGTTACACTCTGCCCGGTCACTGGAATCGCGGGAGCGGGCATGAGCTGGGATCTGGCAGCACCATTCATTATCGACCTTCGGGTCGGCAGCGAGGACATCGATGGCCTCGGCCACGCCAACAACGCCGTCTACGTCACCTGGCTGGAGCGTTGCGCCTGGCGCCATTCCCAGCGCCTGGGCCTGGACCTGGCCGAGTACCGGCGCCTGGACCGGGCCATGGCGGTGGTCCGCCATGAAATCGACTACCTCGCCGCCGCCTACGAAGACGACGAGTTGCAACTGGCCACCTGGATCATCGACTGGGACCAGCGCCTGCGCATGACCCGGCGTTTCCAGCTCAAGCGCCCGGGGGACGGTGTCACTTTGCTGCGCGCGCAGACCACCTTCGCCTGTATCGAGCTGTCCAGCGGCAAGCCGCGGCGCATGCCGGCGGAGTTCCTCGACGGTTACGGCCCGGCGCTGATCGGCAGCTGAACGGCGGCGGATTTTTGCTAGACTGCGGCCTTTTTCGCGGCGAGACCCTGACATGCAAATTGCCCTGGCCCCCATGGAGGGGCTGGTCGACAACATCCTGCGCGACGTCCTGACCCGGGTGGGCGGCATCGATTGGTGCGTCACCGAGTTCATTCGCGTCTGCGACCGCCTGCTGCCGGCGTCGTCGTTCGACAAGCTGGCTCCGGAGCTGCGCCAGGGCGCGCGCACGGCGGCAGGTGTGCCGATGCGCGTGCAGCTGCTTGGCTCCGACCCGGTGTGCCTGGCCGAGAATGCGGCCCTGGCCTGCGAGCTGGGCGCGCCGGTGATCGACCTGAACTTCGGCTGCCCGGCCAAGACCGTCAATAAGTCGCGGGGCGGGGCGGTGCTGCTCAAGGAGCCGGAATTACTGCATGCGATCCTGTGTGAGGTGCGCCGCGCGGTGCCGGCGCATATCCCGGTCACGGCCAAGATGCGCCTGGGCTACGACAGCCCCGATGGCGCGCTCGATTGTGCCCGGGCCTTGGCCGAGGGCGGCTCGGCGCACCTGGTGGTGCATGCGCGTACCAAGGTCGAGGGTTACAAGCCACCGGCCCATTGGGAATGGGTGGCGCGGGTGCAGGATGTGGTCAAGGTGCCGGTGTTCGCCAATGGCGAGATCTGGACCGTCGACGATTGGCGGCGCTGCCGTGAGGTCAGTGGAGCCGAGGACATCATGCTGGGGCGTGGGCTGGTGTCGCGCCCGGACCTGGCCCTGCAGATCGCCGCGGCCCGTGATGGCGTCGAGTACCAGCCGATGAGTTGGGAAGAGCTGCTGCCGCTGCTGCGCGAGTTCTGGCGCCAGGCCCAGGCCAAGCTGTCGCCGCGCTACGCGCCGGGACGGATGAAGCAGTGGCTGGCCATGCTGACCCGTGGCTACCCCGAGGCGGTGGCGTTGTTCGCCGAGTTGCGTCGGGAGGATGACTGCCAGCGGATCAGTGGCTTGCTGGGGGTGCAGATGCAGGCTGTCGAGGCATGTGTCGCCTGAGCTGGCTCTATCGCGGGGCAAGCCCGCTCCCGTGAAGCCATATGGCGATGAGTTTCACTCGATCGTGAATTTTTTCAGCCCAGCCCTTGAAAGCCTTTCGCCCGGACATATCTCTTGAGTACGCGATGCCGAAGTCGGGTCGCGTAATGACTTTACTTGCTGAATCTCAGGAGTTCATGACCATGACCACCGCTTTCTCTCTCGCACCTCTTTTCCGCAACTCTGTGGGTTTCGACCGTTTCAACGACCTGTTCGAAGCCGCCGCACGTAACGAGGCCGGTAGCAGCTACCCGCCCTACAACGTGGAAAAGCATGGCGATGATCAATACCGCATCGTGGTTGCCGCCGCCGGCTTCCAGGAACAGGATCTCGACCTGCAGGTTGAAAAAGGCGTCCTCACCGTTATCGGCGGCAAGCGCGACAACAGCAGCGAAGGCGTCACCTTCCTGCACCAGGGCATTGCCCAGCGCGCCTTCAAGCTGTCGTTCCGCCTGGCCGACCACATCGAGGTCAAGGGCGCTGGCCTGGCCAACGGCTTGCTCAGCATCGAGCTGCTGCGCGTGGTGCCGGAAGAGGCCAAGGCCAAGCGCATCCCGATCAATGGCGAAAAGCCTGCGCTGAACTGAGTTCGGCGGGATGAATGAAAGGGTACCTGCGGGTGCCCTTTCTGCTTTGCAGGCCCCTGTAGGAGCGGCCTTGTGTCGCGAAAGGGCCGCATGGCGGCCCCGGCGATATCAGCTTGATGCACGAATCCGGGGCGCTTCGCACCCCTTTCGCGACACCAGGCCGCTCCTGCAGGGGGCGCGTGGTTTTCAGTAATCCGCTGGTGTTTCCAGCAGCATCTGGCGGAACTCCGGCAGGGGTAATGGCCGGCTATGCAGGTAGCCCTGGTATAAATGGCAGCCCAGCCGCTCGAGGAATTCCAGCTGCTCGCTGAGCTCGACGCCCTCGGCGATCACCATCAGTTCCAGGCTGCGGGCCATGGCGACGATGGCGCGGACGATCTCGGCGTCGTTGGGGTCTACCGGGGCGTCGCGCACGAAGGTCTGGTCTATCTTCAGCGTGTCCACCGGCAGGCGCTTGAGGTAGGTCAGCGACGAATAACCGGTGCCGAAATCGTCCATGGCGAAGCTCACGCCGTAGCGCTTGAGTTCGCGCATCTTGCTGATGGTGTCTTCGAGGTTCTGGATGACGATGCCCTCGGTGATCTCCAGCTTGAGGATGTGCCGGGGCAGGCGGAAGTCGTCCAGGCTGCGCAGTACCCGCTCGACGAAGTCGTTCTGGCGAAATTGCCGTGGGCTGATGTTGACGCACAGGCTGAAGTCGTTGGCGTCGATCAAGCCGTCGGCCAGCATGCGCGCGCAGGCATCGCAAGCTTCGTCGAGGATCCAGCTGCCAACTTCGAGGATCAGGCCGCTTTCCTCGAGTACCTGGATAAACTGCGCCGGCGGTTGCTGGCCCAGTTGCGGGTGGTGCCAGCGCAGCAGCACCTCGGCGCCGACGATGCGGTTGTCGCGGGCGTCGACCTGGGGTTGGAAGTGCAGCGCCAGCTCGCCCCGGGCCAGGGCCAGGCGCAGGTCGCTCTCCATGCGCAGGCGCTCGCTGGCGGCCTTTTGCATGGTGGTGTGGAACAGCTGGGTAGTGTTGCGCCCGGAGTCCTTGGCCCGGTACAGGGCGATGTCGGCGCGCTTGAGCAGGTCGGCCGGGGTGGCGCCGTGGTCGGGGATCAGCGCCACGCCGATGCTCGGCGTCACCTGCAGGCGCTGGCCGTCCAGCGACATGGGCTCGGCCAGCAGCTCGCGCAGGGTGTCGGCTAGTTCCCGGACCTTGCCCTCCACCAGCTCGCGACTGCCTTCAAGACCACTGAGCAGCACCACGAACTCGTCGCCGCCCAGGCGCGCCACGGTGTCCTCCAGGCGCACGCTGGCCTCCAGGCGCGCGGTGATGATCTTCAGCACCGTGTCGCCCACTGGGTGGCCCAGCGAGTCGTTGATGTGCTTGAAGTGGTCAAGGTCGAGGAACAACAGCGCGCCGCGCAGGTTGTGGCGCTTGAGCAGGGCGATCTGCTGGCTCAGGCGGTCCATCAGCAGGGCGCGATTGGGCAGGTTGGTCAGCGGGTCATGGTAGGCCAAGTGGCGGATCTGCGCCTGGGCGTTCTTCAGCAGGCTGACATCGCGGGCGGTGAGCAGCAGGCAGTCGGTTTCGTTGAGGCTGATCGGCTCCACCGAGACTTCCACGGTGAGAATGTCGCCGCGCTTGTTGCGCCCGAGCATTTCCCGGTGGTGCACGCGGCCACGTTCGCGCAGTTCGTTGAGCAGGGCGCCGCGCTGCTTCTCGTCGGCCCAGATGCCGATCTCGTACACCGTGCGCCCGACCACCTCGGCGGCGCTGTAGCCGGTCAGGCGGCTGAACCCGTCGTTGACCTCCAGGTAGCGTCCGCTCTGGCGCTCGGTGATGGTGATGGCGTCGGGGCTGGAGTGGAAGGCCTTGGCGAATTTCTCCTCGCTGGCCTTAAGCGCGGCCTCGGCGCGCTGTTGCTGGGTGATGTCGCGCAGGGTGGTGACGCTGCAGGGCTGGCCATCGACGCTGATCAGGCGGCTGGAGATCACGCAGGTCAGGGGCGTGCCGTTGCGATGGTTGACTCCCACCGCCACGTTGCTCAGGGCCTGGTCGCGGATCACCCGTTCGATGCGCTGCGCGCGTTCAGCCGATTCGGCCCACAGGCTTAGCTCCTCGGCGGTGTGGCCGAGCACCTGTGCGGTGCTCCAGCCGAAGGTCTGGCTGAAGGCCGGATTGATCTCGATGAACTGGCCGGTGTCCTGGCGGGTCACGCAGATCGGGTCGGGGCTGACCTGGAACAGGCTGGCGAATTTCTCTTCCGAGGCGCTCAGGCGCTGCTCGCGCTCGACTTGTTCGGTGATGTCGAGCAGGGTGCCGGCCATGCGCAGCGGATTGCCCTGGTCATCGCGGTACAGCCGCGCGCGGCTTTCGATATAGCGTGAGGCGCCGTTGTCCAGTTGCACCTGGTAGGTGATCTGGTAGTTGCCGGCGGGCCCTTCACGCAGGCTGCGGTAAGCCTGGCGCATGGCGTTGCGCTCCTGTTCGGGCACGCCTTCGAAGAACGCCTCGAACGATTCGTGGAACGGCACCGGGTCCAGGCCGTGCAGTTGGGCGGCGCGGGCGGAGCCGTAGAGCATGCCGCTGGGGATGTGCCAGTCCCAGGTGCCCAGTTGGGCCGAGTCCAGGGCCAGGTCGAGGCGCTCCTGGCTGTCCTTGAGCGCTTGTTCGGCGCGCTTGTGCTCGCTGGTGTCGACGAAGGTGCTGATCAAGTAGGTGACCCCCTCCATCTCGATGCCCTGGGTGCAGAGGATGCCGTCGTGGATCTTGCCGCTGGTGGCGCGGAACTGCACCTCCAGGGTCAACGGGCCGCTGCCGGCACGGGTGGCGTCCAGCACCTGGTGGCGTTGCTCGGGGTTGACCCACAGGCCCAGTTCCAGGCTGGTCTTGCCGACCACCTGGGCCCCTGGCCAGCCGAACATGTGCTCGAAGTGCTGGTTGACCTCGATGATCAGGCCGTCGTGACGGCGGGTTAGGAGGATGGCGTTGGGGCTCAGATGAAACAGCGTGGCGAAGCGCTTTTCCGAGTTGATCAGCGCGGTTTCCCGCTCGCGCTGGCGAGTGATCTCGCGGATTACCCCGATCATCTGCGGCCGGCCATTGGCGTCGTGGGTCAGGCTGCCGTTGATCTCCAGCCAGTGCATGCTGCCGTCGGGCCACTGGATGCGATGGCGCATGGCCTGCTCGATCGGTTCGCCGTTGACCACCGCCTGGAACGCCTGGCGGGTGCGGGCGCGATCTTCCTCGGGCAGCAGGTCGAGGTAGTCGATGTCGTTGGGCAACGGGCGTTGCGGGTCGAAACCGAACAGCGCCTGGGTGCCGCGTGACCAACTGACCCGACCGCTCTCGATGTCCCACAGCCAGGCGCCCAGGCGGGCGCCGTTGAGCGCGGCGAGCAATTGTGGCGCGTTCTGCCAGGCCTGCTCCGATTCCTGGGGGTCGGCCGCCGGAATGCGGGGTAGGCGCGCAAAGCGGTTTGCTGATTTGGGCATCGGTACCAGACCTTTGGCGAATGAAGCTTCCCTGTAGCGCTGACGACCGGTCAGGCGGACCCTGCGTGGCTGTCGAGCAGTGCCATGAAGGCCCTGGCCGCGTTCGACAGCGTACGCTCCGTGTGCAGAATGTAGCCTAGCTGGCGCGACAGCTGTATGCCCGGCAGGGCGATGGGCGCCACCTGTTCGTCGAGCATGGTGCGCGGCAGCACGCTCCAGGCCAGGCCGATGGAAACCATCATCTTGATGGTTTCCAGGTAGTTGGTGCTCATGGCGATGTTCGGCGCCAGGCCCTGGCTTTCGAACAACCGCTGAACGATATGGTGGGTGAAGGTGTTGCCGCCGGGGAAGACCGCCGGGTGGCGGGCCACATCGGCCAGGCTCACGCTGGCGTTGCTGGCCAGCGGATGCTCGGGCGAGGCGACGAAATCCAGGGCGTCGTCCCATACCGGCACGGCGCGCACCAGGTGGTGTGGCTCGGGCGCCAGGGTAATCACGGCAATCTCGGCGCGGCCATGCAGCACTTCGTCGTAGGCCGCCTCGGAGTCGAGGAACTCGATGTCCAGCGCCACCGCCGGGTACTGGCGGGTAAAGGCGCGCAGCAGCGGTGGCAGGCGGTGCAGGCCGATATGGTGGCTGGTGGCGAGGGTCAGGCGACCGCTCACCGCCCCGCTGAGGTTGGTCAGCGCGCGGCGCGTATCGTCGAGCACATTGAGGATCTGGTAGGCGCGGGGCAGCAGGGCGCGACCGGCCTCGGTCAGGGTCACCTCGCGGCCTAGGCGGTCGAACAGGCGCACGTCCAGTTGCTGCTCGAGCCCAGCGATGCGCTTGCTGATGGCCGGCTGGGTCAGGTGCAGGCGTTCGCCGGCGCCAGAGAAACTGCCGGTTTCGGCGATGGCGATGAAGGCGCTGAGGTTGGCCAGGTCCATCTATTTAAATTCCTGATGGTTATGCAAAGCATGAAAATTATGAATTTGAGTTATTCAATCTATCGCCATAGCATCGTCCGTACAAGCCAAGGGGTCTTTGGCATAGAAAGACGCTGATGAGGAACAGTCTGATGGCTGGCAAAACGCTCTACGACAAACTCTGGGAAGCTCATGAGGTCAAGCGCCGCGATGACGGCTCTTCCTTGATCTACATCGATCGCCACATCATCCACGAAGTGACCTCGCCCCAGGCGTTCGAAGGCCTGCGTCTGGCCGGGCGCAAGCCTTGGCGCATCGATGCCAACATCGCCACCCCCGACCACAACGTGCCGACCACGCCAGAGCGCAAGGGCGGCATCGAGGCCATCGTCGACCAAGTGTCGCGCCTGCAGGTGCAGACCCTCGACGAGAACTGTGACGAATATGGCATCGTCGAATTCAAGATGAATGACGAGCGTCAGGGCATCGTCCACGTCATCAGCCCGGAGCAGGGCGCCACCTTGCCGGGCATGACCGTGGTCTGTGGCGACTCGCACACCTCCACCCACGGCGCGTTCGGCGCCCTGGCCCATGGCATCGGCACCTCCGAGGTCGAGCACGTGCTCGCCACCCAGTGCCTGGTGGCCAAGAAAATGAAGAACATGCTGGTGCGCGTCGAAGGCCAGTTGCCCGACGGCGTCACCGCCAAGGACATCGTCCTTGCCGTGATCGGCAAGATCGGCACCGCCGGGGGCAATGGCCATGCCATGGAATTCGCCGGCAGCGCCATCCGTGAGCTGTCGATGGAAGGCCGCATGACCATCTGCAACATGTCCATCGAGGCCGGCGCGCGTGTCGGCCTGGTGGCCACCGATGCGACCACCGTTGCCTATGTCGAGGGGCGTCCCTATGCGCCCAAGGGCGAGCAATGGACGCGCGCGGTAGAGGCCTGGAAAGACCTGGTGTCTGACGCGGATGCGGTGTTCGACACCGTTGTCGAGCTGGATGCCGCGCAGATCAAGCCGCAAGTCAGCTGGGGCACCTCGCCCGAGATGGTGCTTGCGGTGGACCAGCGTGTGCCGGACCCGGCCGCCGAGGCCGACCTGATCAAGCGTGGCTCGATCGAGCGGGCGTTGAAATACATGGGCTTGAGCGCCAACCAGGCGATCACTGATATCAAGCTCGACCGCGTGTTCATCGGTTCGTGCACCAACTCGCGTATCGAGGACCTGCGCGCCGCCGCCGAGATCGCCAAGGGCCGCAAGGTTGCCGCCAGTGTCAAGCAAGCCATCGTCGTGCCGGGCTCGGGCCTGGTCAAGGCCCAGGCCGAGCGCGAAGGGTTGGACAAGATCTTCCTCGAGGCTGGTTTCGAGTGGCGTGAGCCTGGCTGCTCGATGTGCCTGGCGATGAACCCGGACCGCCTGGAGAGCGGCGAGCATTGCGCGTCCACCTCCAACCGCAACTTCGAGGGTCGCCAGGGCGCCGGTGGCCGTACCCACCTGGTCAGCCCGGCCATGGCCGCCGCCGCCGCGGTGACCGGCCACTTCATCGACGTCCGCGAGTTGATCCAAGGGAGCGCAGCATGAAAGCCTTTACTCAGCACACCGGTCTTGTAGCGCCATTGGATCGTGCCAACGTCGACACTGACCAGATCATTCCCAAGCAGTTTCTCAAGTCGATCAAGCGCACCGGCTTCGGCCCCAACCTGTTCGATGAGTGGCGCTACCTGGACGTGGGCCAGCCCTACCAGGACAACAGCAAACGCCCGTTGAACCAGGAGTTCGTGCTCAACCACGCCCGTTATCAGGGGGCCAGCGTTTTGCTGGCCCGTGAGAACTTCGGTTGCGGCTCAAGCCGTGAGCATGCCCCATGGGCGCTGGATGAATACGGCTTCCGTAGCGTGATCGCGCCGAGCTTTGCCGACATTTTCTTCAACAACAGCTTCAAGAACGGCCTGTTGCCGATCATTCTCGACGCCGCTGAAGTCGATGAGCTGTTCAAGCAGGTCGAGGCCAACCCGGGGTACCAGCTGACCATCGACCTCGAGGCCCAGGCGGTGACCCGCCCGGACGGCAAGGTGCTGAAGTTCGAGATCGATGCCTTCCGCAAGCATTGCTTGCTCAACGGCCTTGATGATATTGGCCTGACCCTGCAGGACAGCGCGGCGATCAAGGCGTTCGAAGGGCGCCACCGCGCCAGCCAGCCTTGGTTGTTCCGCGATTGATCGCCGGTGGCGGCGGGCTTGTTTCGCGTTAAGACCCATTGGACACTGAGTTTTCCGGCGCGCCCGTAGGGCGCGCCGCTTGATTGGATAGAGGAACGCATGAGCAAGCAGATTCTGATTCTCCCTGGTGATGGCATCGGCCCGGAAATCATGGCCGAGGCGGTCAAGGTGCTGGAGCTGGCCAACGACAAGTTCCAGCTCGGTTTCACCTTGGCCCATGACGTGATCGGCGGCGCCGCCATCGACAAGCACGGCGTGCCGCTGGCCGACGAAACCCTGGAACGCGCACGCCAGGCCGACGCGGTACTGCTGGGCGCCGTGGGCGGGCCGAAATGGGACAAGATCGAACGTGACATCCGTCCCGAGCGCGGCCTGCTGAAGATCCGCTCGCAACTGGGGCTGTTCGCCAACCTGCGTCCGGCCATCCTCTATCCGCAACTGGCCGATGCCTCGTCGCTTAAGCCCGAGATCGTCTCTGGCCTGGATATCCTCATCGTCCGCGAGCTGACTGGCGGCATCTACTTCGGTGCCCCGCGTGGCCAGCGCGAGCTCGACAACGGCGAGCGCCAGGCTTACGACACCCTGCCATACAGCGAAAGCGAAGTGCGCCGCATCGCCCGTGTCGGCTTCGACATGGCCCGTGTGCGCGGCAAGAAACTGTGTTCGGTGGACAAGGCCAACGTGCTGGCCTCCAGCCAGTTGTGGCGCGAAGTGGTCGAGGACGTGGCCAAGGATTACCCGGATGTCGAGCTGAGCCATATGTACGTCGACAACGCCGCCATGCAGTTGGTGCGCGCGCCCAAGCAGTTCGACGTGATGGTCACCGACAACATGTTCGGCGACATTCTGTCGGATGAGGCTTCCATGCTCACCGGTTCCATCGGCATGCTGCCGTCGGCGTCGCTGGATGCCAACAACAAGGGCATGTACGAGCCGTGCCACGGTTCGGCGCCGGACATCGCCGGGCAGGGTATCGCCAACCCACTGGCGACCATCCTCTCGGTGTCGATGATGCTGCGCTACAGCTTCAACCAGGCGGCCGCCGCCGAGGCGATCGAGCAGGCCGTGAGCCGTGTGCTGGACCAGGGCCTGCGCACTGGCGACATCTTCTCCGAGGGCTGTCGCAAGGTGGGCACGCAGGAAATGGGCGACGCAGTAGTCGCAGCGCTGCGGAATCTGTAATCTCTCTGGCCCGCCACCAAAAACTCCCGGTGGCGGCCCACTTTTAGCAAAGGTGTAGTTGCGATGAAACGTGTAGGTCTGATCGGTTGGCGTGGAATGGTCGGTTCCGTGCTCATGCAGCGGATGCTCGAAGAGCAGGACTTCGACCTGATCGAACCGGTGTTCTTCACCACCTCCAACGTCGGTGGCCAAGGCCCGAACGTGGGCAAGGATACTGGCCCGCTCAAGGACGCCTACAGCATCGACGAGCTCAAGACCCTCGACGTGATCCTGACCTGCCAGGGCGGCGACTACACCAACGAAGTGTTCCCCAAGCTGCGCGAAGCCGGCTGGCAGGGTTACTGGATCGACGCCGCTTCGTCCCTGCGCATGCAGGATGACGCGGTGATCATCCTCGACCCGGTCAACCGCAAGGTCATCGACCAGCAGTTGGATGCGGGCACCAAGAACTACATCGGCGGCAATTGCACTGTCAGCCTGATGCTGATGGGGCTGGGTGGGCTGTTCGAAGCCGGCCTGGTCGAGTGGATGAGCGCCATGACCTACCAGGCGGCCTCCGGTGCCGGCGCGCAGAACATGCGTGAGCTGATCCGCCAGATGGGCGGTATCAATGCCGCTGTCGCCGATGACCTGGCCAATCCGGCCAGCGCCATCCTCGACATCGACCGCAAGGTCGCCGAGGCCATGCGTGGCGAAGCGTTCCCGACTGAAAACTTCGGCGTGCCACTGGCCGGCAGCCTGATTCCGTGGATCGACAAGGAGTTGCCGAACGGGCAGAGCCGTGAAGAGTGGAAGGCCCAGGCCGAGACCAACAAGATTCTCGGTCGCTTCAAGAACCCGGTGCCGGTGGATGGTATCTGCGTGCGCATCGGCGCCATGCGTTGCCACAGCCAGGCGCTGACCATCAAGCTGAACAAGGACGTGCCGCTGGCTGATATCGAGGGCATGATCAGCCAGCACAACCCTTGGGTGAAGTTGGTACCTAACCAGCGTGATATCAGCATGCAGGAGCTGAGCCCGACCAAGGTGACCGGGACCCTGAACGTGCCGGTCGGGCGGTTGCGCAAGCTGAACATGGGGTCGCAGTATCTCGGTGCCTTTACCGTTGGCGACCAGTTGCTGTGGGGGGCTGCCGAGCCGCTGCGGCGTATGCTGCGGATTTTGCTGGAGCGGTGACCTGGGTGGTTTGAGTTGGGATTTTGAAGAACCCGTATTGCGAGAGTGATGCGGGTTTTTTTATGGGTGTCAGATTCGTTGTTTGTTGTTTGTTGTTTGTTGTTTGTTGTTTGTTGTTTGTTGTTTGTTTTGATTATTTTATTCGCATTCATTTGCGATGTTGACGCATAGTCACCTTTCCGCCCTTACGGCGGGTTACTTTGGTCTTGGCCAAAGTAACCAAAGCCGCTGCGCTCCATTCATCCGGCCCTACGCTTCGCTCCGGGTTCCCTCACTGCGGCCTTGCTCCCGGGAGGACCGCGCTGTAGGGCCCATCCT
>NZ_JBMDJI010000065.1:0-13404 GCF_057809115.1 Pseudomonas sp. FG47 | reverse complement strand
AACGGAGCCGAACGGTTTTGCCCACTTTTGCCAAGACAAAAGTGGGCCGCCGTAAAGGCGGAAGGGTGACTGTAAGTCGACATCGCGAATGAATGCGCATACAAAAGCCAAAACAATCGCCCTGAACCTGAACCTGAACCTGAACCCAAACCTATCTCCCACCCCACAATCCAAGTAAAGTGCCGCTCCCCCGCCGTACCCCCGCAGAAGGAACCGATCCCATGACCAGCCCCGCCCTAGACATAGCCGTAGTCGGCGCCACCGGCACTGTCGGTGAATCCCTCGTGCAGATCCTCGAGGAACTGGCCTTCCCGGTAGCCACATTGCACCTGCTGGCCAGCATGGAATCGGCAGGCAGCAGCGTGATGTTCGCCGGTAAGAAGCTGAAGGTCCGCGAGGTGGACAGCTTCGACTTCGCCCAGGTGAAATTGGTGTTCTTCGCCGCCAGCCCCGCCGTCAGCCGCAGCTTCGCGCCCAAGGCCAGCGCCGCCGGCTGCGCGGTGATCGACCTGTCCGGCGCGTTGGACGGTGCCACCGCGCTGGTCCCGGAAGCCAATGGCGAGCGCATCGCCGAACTGCCGCAGCCCGCGCGGATCACTAGCCCGAGCGCCGGCGCGGTGGCCCTGGCGGTGGCCCTGGCACCGCTCAAGGGCCTGCTGGATATCGAGCGTGTGCAGGTCAATGCCTGCCTGGCCGTTTCAGAACTGGGCCGCGAAGCGGTCAGCGAACTCGCCCGGCAGACCGCCGAACTGCTCAACGCCCGCCCCCTGGAGCCGCGCTTCTTCGATCGCCAGGTCGCCTTCAACCTGCTGCCCCAGGTCGGTACGCCCGACGAACAGGGCCACACGGCCGTAGAGCGCCGGCTGGTCGGCGAACTGCGCCAATTGCTCGACCTGCCGCAACTGAAGATTTCCGTAAGCTGCATTCAAGTCCCGGTGTTTTTCGGCGATAGCTTCAGTGTGGCGGTGCAGAGCCGTCGCCCGGTCGAGCTGGCAGCCGTCAACGCCGCGTTGGAGGCTGCCGACAGCATCGAGCTGGTCGAGCCCGGCGATTATCCGACGCCAGTGGGTGACGCGGTGGGCCAGGACGTGGTCTATGTTGGACGTGTACGCCATGGTGTCGATGAAGACCAGCAGCTCAATCTCTGGCTGACCACCGACAATGTGCGCAAGGGCGCGGCGCTCAACGCCGTGCAGACCGCGCAATTGTTGATAAAACACATGGCGTAAAAGATACTGCGAGCTATTTTGTCCTGCACCGCAACAGGGTTTTTGGGACGGTTCTTACAAGGGAAGAGTTCATGCTTCGAATTCGCAAACTGGTTCTGGCCATCGCGGCCGCCTCGGCGCTGTCGTCCGGCGTGGCGAACGCTCTGGGGTTGGGGGAGCTGACCCTGAAGTCGGCGCAGAACCAGCCGCTGGATGCCGAGATCGAACTGCTCGACGTGCGCGACCTCACCGCGGCGCAGATGGCCCCGAGCCTGGCGCCGCCCGAAGAGTTCGCCAAGGCCGGGGTAGCCTTCCCGCCTTACCTCGAAGACCTCACCTTCACCCCGGTGATCAACCCCAACGGGCGTAGCGTGCTGCGGGTCACCTCCAGCAAGGCGTTGCCGGAACCGGTGGTCAAGTTCCTGGTCCAGGTCATGTGGCCCCAGGGCCGCCTGCTGCGCGACTACAGCGTGCTGCTCGACCAGGCCAAGGCCCAGGGCAGCGAGGCCGCCCAGGCCAATGTCACTCCGCCAGTGAGCGCCGGCAGCTACACCACCAAGCGCCGTGACACCCTCTGGCAGATCGCCGCGCGCAACAGCAATGGCGGTTCGATCCAGCAGACCATGCTGGCGATCCAGGCGCTGAACCCGGATGCCTTCATCGGTAACAACATCAACCAGCTCAAGACCGGGCAGGTATTGCGCCTGCCTGATCAACAGCAGGTGCGGAGCATTCCCCAGGCCGAAGCCAACCGTGAGGTGGCCGAGCAATACGCCGCCTGGCGCGAGGGCCGTCGCCTTGGCCCGCGAGCCCGGCAACTGGATGCCACCCGCCGTGGCGAGGCCGGCGCCGCGCCAGCGCGCATCGCCCAGGGTGACAACCTGCGCCTGGTGGCGCCCGGCGGCAAGGCGGCAGCGGGGGAGGCCAAGGCGCTCAGCGACAAGCTCGCCGTGGCCCAGGAAAGCCTCGACACCAGCCGTCGCGACAACGACGAGCTGAAAAGCCGCATGACCGACCTGCAGAGTCAGCTGGACAAGCTGCAGCGTCTGATCGAACTGAAGAACGACCAGCTGGCGCGCCTCGAAGCCCAAGGCGCGGCGCCTGCGCCAACGGCGCCCGCGGCGCTGCCGGGCGAACCTGCTCCGGCGCAGCCGGCGGTCAACGCCCAGCTGACGCCGACCGAGCCGGTGGTCAGTCCGGCGCCGGCCGCCGCCGACACCGCGCCACAGGATGCCGCGGCCGAGGTGCCGGCCGCTGAAACGCCGAGCGTGCTCGACGAACTGCTGGGCAACCCGCTGCTGCTAGGGCTGATCGCCGGTTCCGCGTTCCTGGTCCTGCTACTGTTGCTGTTGCTCCTGGCGCGCAAGCGCAAGGCCCAGCAGGAGGCCGAGAAGCACCTGCGCATGGCGCGGGCGCTGGCCGAGGAGGGTGAGCGTAGCCCCGACCTGGACCTGCCGCCGAGCAGCTTCGAAGGCCTGGACGTGTCGGCGCCGAGCGTGACCTTGGCGCCGGCCGTGGTCGCCGCTTCGGCAGCCGCCGCAGCAGCAGCCGAGAAGCCAGCGGCGCCAGCGCCTGCCGAAGTGGCTGTGCCAGCGGTTGATCCGCGCGCGGCGCTGCTTGCCGAGGTGGACGAAAGCCTGGCCCGCGGCCGCCTCAACCACGCCGCCGATCTGCTCGAGGCCGCCGTGGCCTCCGACCCGCAGCGCAGCGACCTGCGCCTGAAACTGATGGAAGTCTACGCCCGCCAAGGCGACCAGGACGCCTTCGCCGGGCAGGAGCGCAAGCTGCAGGACAACGAGCAGAATCAGGCCGAGGTCGCCTCGCTCAAGGAGCGCTTCCCGGCCATGCTCGGGGTCGCCGCCGTTGCCGCTGGCGCCGCGGCCTTGGCGGCGGAGATGGACGAGCAGTACGTCCAGGAACTGCTGCAGGAGCAGGAGCCGGCCGTCGTTGAAGCCGAACCTGAAGCCGTGGCGCCGGCCGAGCCTGAGCCGGTTGTCGCGCCCGAGCCTGAAGTCGCCCTGGCGCCAGCCATCGAAGAGGCCGACCTGGACAGCGCCTTCGACCTGAGCCTGGATGACGACCTGCCGGTGGATGACCTGTCGGTGGCGGATGCGCTCGACCTGTCGGGCCTGGAGGACATCGCCCCGGCCACGGCGCCGGTGGCGCAAGAGCCGGCGCCGGCGCCGGTCGCCCCGGCTACCGACGCCGACGACGATTTCGAGGCGCTGCTCGCCCAGGCCCAGGCCCAGGCCCAGGCCACGCCGCAGAATGTCGACGACCTGGCCGATTTCGACCTGAATGTCGACGAGCCGCAGGCACCGGCCAGCGCCGATGAAGCCCCGGTTGACGTGGCCGCGGAACTGGCGGCATTCGAGTCGATGCCCGAGTTCGACCCGATTTCCGAGTTGGAGCTGCCCGACGACTTCGATTTGTCGCTGTCGCTGGAGGACGATTCGCCAGCGGCGAAGAACTTCGCCTCCGAACTGGACGACGTCAACGCTGAGCTGGACAAGCTGTCGCAGAACCTCGAGGCGCCCGCGCCGGCTGAGCCGACCTTCACCGCCGCAGACGCAGCGCTAGAGCCCGAGCCGTTGGACGACCTGGACTTCGACTTCTTCTCCGGCAGCGATGAAGTGGCCACCAAGCTCGACCTGGCTCGCGCCTATATCGACATGGGCGACCACCAGGGCGCCCGCGATATCCTCGACGAGGTGGTCAAGGACGGTGACGACAGCCAGCGCCAGGAAGCCAACGAGATGCTCTCCCGACTGGTCTGAGATCGACGTTGAAGCTCGCGGGGCAAGCCCGCCCCCACAGCTCATCGAAGAGCTTGTGGGGGCGGCTTGCCCCGCGATCGTTTCGGCCCTGGCGCGGTTTGTCGTTATACTGCGTGCCTTTGGTTACATCATCAGGTTGCCCGCCCTTGGACATCATCGACACCGCCGCCGCCGAATCGGCGGCCGAAGGCTACACTCGCATCGCCCTGGGCGTGGAATACAAAGGTTCGCGCTATCGCGGCTGGCAGCGCCAGGCCAGTGGCGTGCCCAGCGTCCAGCAGGCGCTGGAGCAGGCGCTGTCGAAGGTCGCCGACGAGCCGATCAGCGTGATCTGCGCTGGGCGCACCGACGCTGGCGTGCACGGCTGCGGGCAGATCGTGCATTTCGATACCCGTGCCGTGCGTGACCAGCGCGCCTGGACCCTGGGCACCAATTACAACCTGCCCCACGACATCAGCGTGGTCTGGGCCACGCCCATGCCGGCGCATTTCCATGCTCGCTTCAAGGCCTGCGCGCGGCGCTACCGCTATGTGATCTATAACGATCCGATCCGCCCGGCGCACCTGGCCGAGGAGGTGACCTGGAACCACCGGCCACTGGATGTCGAGCGCATGGCCATGGCGGCGCAGTACCTGTTGGGGACTCACGACTTCAGCGCCTTCCGCGCCAGCCAGTGCCAGGCCAAGTCGCCGATCAAGCATATCCACCACCTGCGCGTCTCCCGCCATGGCCAGATGATCGTGCTCGATGTGCGGGCCACGGCGTTCCTGCACCACATGGTGCGCAACATCGCCGGCGTGCTGATGACCATCGGTGCCGGCGAGCGTCCGGTGGAATGGGCCCGCGAAGTGCTCGAGGGGCGCAACCGCCGTGAGGGCGGGGTCACCGCGCACCCCTATGGCCTGTACCTGGTGCAGGTGGAGTACCCCGAGGAGTACGCCTTGCCGCAGCGTTACATCGGCCCACACTTTCTTACCGGCTACGAGGCGCTGGCGCACTGACGGGGCAAGGCGCATTTGCTACCATCGACGCTTTCACCGATCAACCAAGGTTCGCCGCCCATGAGCAACGTTCGCAGCAAGATCTGCGGGATTACCCGCATCGAGGATGCCCTGGCCGCGGTCGAGGCCGGCGCCGACGCCCTCGGTTTCGTCTTCTATGCGAAAAGCCCGCGGGCGGTGGACGTGCGCCAGGCGCGGGCGATCATCGACGCGCTGCCGCCGTTCGTGACCACCGTTGGTTTGTTCGTCAACGCATCGCGTTGCGAGCTTAACGAGATCCTCGAGGTGGTTTCCCTGGACCTGCTACAGTTCCACGGCGATGAGTCTCCGGCCGATTGCGAGGGCTACCACCGTCCTTGGATCAAGGCCCTGCGGGTGCGTCCCGGGGATGACCTGGAAACCGCCTGCCGACATTACGCCGGCGCCCGTGGCATCCTTCTGGATGCTTATGTGCCAGGTGTGCCGGGGGGGACCGGCGAAGCCTTCGACTGGTCACTGATTCCGCAGCGCCTGAGCAAGCCGATCATCCTTGCCGGTGGCCTGTCGGCGGACAACGTCGCCCAGGCCATTCGCCAGGTGCGCCCCTACGCGGTGGATGTCAGCGGCGGAGTGGAACAGGCCAAGGGCATCAAGGACGCGGCGAAGATCGAGGCCTTCATGCAGGCGGTGAAGCAGGCGTGAACGCGGATGTGACGGCTGGCCGCGCGCCATCGTCCATAACTTTCGCAGCCCCGTGCTGCCAGGCCGCGCCAGTGCGCGGGGCAGGCTGGGGAAAAATTGAAGGTGGGGCGGTGCATGGCGAGGCCATGGCCGGCCCATCGTCGCTTTACACAAGAATTTGAGCTCAAGGGCAGGGCAGGGCCGTCAGGGTCCCCCGGCCAATACTGGAGAAAGCAAGCATGAGCAACTGGTTGGTAGACAAACTGATCCCTTCGATCATGCGTTCCGAGGTGAAGAAGAGCTCGGTGCCGGAAGGGCTGTGGCACAAGTGTCCGTCCTGCGAGGCCGTGCTGTATCGTCCGGAGCTGGAAAAGACCCTCGACGTCTGCCCCAAGTGCAACCACCACATGCGCATCGGCGCACGTGCGCGTATCGACATCTTCCTCGATGCCGAAGGCCGCGCCGAACTGGGTGCCGACCTGGAACCAGTCGACCGTCTGAAGTTCCGCGACGGCAAGAAGTACAAGGATCGCCTGACCGCCGCGCAGAAGCAGACCGGCGAGAAAGACGCGCTGATCTCCATGAGCGGTACCCTGATGGGCATGCCGATCGTGGTCAGCGCCTTCGAGTTCTCCTTCATGGGCGGTTCCATGGGCGCCATCGTAGGTGAGCGCTTCGTGCGTGCGGCCAACTACGCGCTGGAGCACCGTTGCCCGATGGTCTGCTTCTCCGCCTCCGGTGGCGCGCGCATGCAGGAAGCACTGATCTCGCTGATGCAGATGGCCAAGACCTCCGCGGTGCTGGCGCGCCTGCGCGAAGAAGGCATCCCGTTCATCTCGGTGCTGACCGACCCGGTCTACGGCGGTGTGTCCGCCAGCCTGGCGATGCTCGGCGACGTGATCGTCGGCGAACCCAAGGCGCTGATCGGCTTCGCCGGCCCACGGGTGATCGAGCAGACCGTGCGCGAAAAACTGCCGGAAGGCTTCCAGCGCAGCGAGTTCCTGCTGGAACACGGCGCCATCGACCTGATCATCTCTCGTGAAGAGCTGCGTCCGCGCCTGGCTCGCCTGCTGGCGCAAATGACCGGCCAGGCCACGCCGGAAGCGGCCAAAGAGGTCGCCGCGGTCGCGTGATGAACCAGCGCACCTTGGGCGACTGGCTCGCCTACCTCGAACAACTGCACCCTTCGGCCATCGACATGGGCCTGGAGCGTTCGCGACAGGTGCTTGCGCGCCTGGGCCTGGGCACGCTGGCGCCCCGTGTGGTCACGGTGACCGGCACCAACGGCAAGGGTTCGACCTGTGCCTTCGTCGCCGCGTTGTTGCGTGCCCAGGGGCTCAAGGTCGGGGTCTACAGCTCGCCGCACCTGCTGCGCTACAACGAGCGGGTACTGCTCGATGGCGCCGAGGCCAGCGATGAGCAGCTGTGCCAGGCCTTCGCCGCCGTCGAGGCGGCGCGGGGCGAGATTTCGCTGACTTATTTCGAAATGGGCACCCTGGCGGCGTTCTGGCTGTTCAGGCAGGCGGCGCTGGATGCCGTGGTGCTCGAGGTCGGCCTGGGGGGCCGGCTGGATGCGGTCAACCTGGTGGATGCCGATATTTCGCTGGTCACCAGCATCGGCGTCGATCACACCGATTATCTGGGCGACACCCGTGAATCGGTGGCGTTCGAGAAGGCCGGGATCTTCCGCGCCGGCAAGCCGGCTCTGTGTGGCGACCTGGATCCGCCGCAACCCTTGCTGGACAAGGTGCGCGAGCTGGATTGCCCGTTGTTCCTGCGTGGACGTGATTTCGACCTGGATAGCAGCGTTGACCACTGGCATTGGCGTGGTCGCCAGCTCGACGGTTCGCCCGTTGAGCTGCGTGACATGCCGTTGCTCGACCTGCCCATGGAGAATGCCGCCTTGGCCTTGCAGGCCTTCCTGCTGATGGGGCTGGCGTGGGATGCCGGCAAGGTTTGTCAGGCTTTGCTGGATACCCGTATCACCGGCCGTCTCGATCGGCGTGAGCTGCTGCTCCAGGGCAGGCGTATGGAGTTGTTGCTGGATGTCGGCCATAACCCTCACGCCGCCGAGTACCTGGCCCGTCGCCTGGCTGCGCGCCCGGTGAGGGGGCGACGCCTGGCGGTCTTCGGCCTGTTGGCCGACAAGGACCTGGCCGGCGTGCTTGCGCCGCTGCGCGGTCAGGTCGCCGACTGGGCGGTGGCGCCGCTGGACACGCCGCGCAGCCGCCCGGCCGCGGAACTGGCGGATGCCTTGACGAACCTCGGGGCGCCGGTGAAGTCTTACGCCAGTGTTGCTGCTGCGCTCGAAGGGCAGTGCGCGCAGGCGACGGCGGATGACCAGATCCTGCTGTTCGGTTCGTTTTTCTGCGTCGGCGAGGCCTTGGCCTGGCTCGAGCGGCAGGTCCCAGAGGATGGAGTAGATGGCAGTGCTGGATAAAGGGATGAAACAGCGCATGGTCGGTGCGCTGGTGCTGGTGGCGCTGGCGGTGATCTTCCTGCCGATGCTGTTCACCCGCGAGGACGAGATGCGCCAGGTGCGCGTCGAGGCGCCGCAAGCGCCGGCCATGCCGAGCCTGCCGCAGGTGCAGGTGGAGCCGGTGGCGGTGCCCGAGCCACAGCCATTGCCCGAACCGGTGGTGGTCGAGGAATCCAGCGCGCCAGTGGCCACGCCCAGCCAGCCGATTGCCCCGTCGCCATCGGCGGCCAAGCCCCAGGTTCAGGCGCCAGCGCCTGCGCCCAAGACTGCGCCGGCCCCGGTGGCCAGCGCGCCAGCCGCCAAACCGACGGTGCCAGCGAAGATCGACGTCAACGGCTTGCCGGTGAGCTGGTCGATCCAGTTGGCCAGCCTGTCCAACCGCGCCGGTGCCGACACCTTGCAGAAAACCCTGCGCAGCCAGGGCTACAACGCTTACATCCGCTCGGCCGATGGCATGAACCGGGTGTTCGTCGGGCCCTTGATCGAGCGCGCCGAGGCTGAGCGGCTGCGTGACGTGATCAATCGCCAGCACAATCTGAAAGGTTTCGTGGTGCGGTTCCAGCCCGAGCGTGGCTGACGCCTATCGCGGGAAATGCACGTCCCCCCTGTAGGCGCGGCCTGTGTCGCGAAAGGCTGCAGGGTAGCCCCAGGATTTCAGTGCCAAAGCAGAAATTGCCGGGGCTGCTGCGCAGCCCTTTCGCGACACAAGGCCGCTCCTACAAGCGCGCGTAGGATTTTGCAGGCGTGGATTGCCCCGCGAGGGTTTTTCTAGTCGGTAAAACTGTCCCCAGAGTCAGCCTGCAGCCCTTCAAACTCCTGACATTCCGCTTACCTCAACCCCCCTTGCTCTGGTAAAATGCGCCGCCTCAAACGTCGGCAGGCAGCACCGTGGCATTTACCTGGGTTGATTGGGCGATCATCGCGATCGTCGCCATTTCATCACTGATCAGTCTCAAGCGCGGCTTCGTCAAGGAAGCCTTGTCCCTGCTCATCTGGATAGTCGCCGGCGCGGTGGCCTGGATGTTCGGCGGGTCGCTTTCACAGTACCTGGAAAGCTATATCCAGACCCCTTCCGCGCGGGTCATTGCCGGCTGCGCCATACTGTTCGTCGCCACCTTGCTGGTGGGGGCGATGCTCAACTTCCTTATCGGCGAGCTGATTCGCGTGACCGGGCTGTCCGGCACCGACCGCTTTCTCGGCATGGCCTTCGGCGCCGCGCGCGGGGCCCTGCTGGTGGTGGTGGCCGTCGGGCTGCTGAGCCTGGGGCCGGTACAGCAGGATCCGTGGTGGCAGGAATCACGCCTGATACCACAATTTCTATTGGTAGCCGACTGGTCGAAAAACCTCATACTGGGGTTCACCGGCCAGTGGATGTCCAGTGGGGTCAGCGCACCCGTTGACCTTCCGTTCAAGGAACAGCTGCTCGGACCTACCCGGCCCTGAGCGCTTTTCACTCAAGTTTCATCAAAGTAGGGGTTGCGTCGCATGTGTGGCATCGTCGGTATCGTCGGTAAGTCGAACGTCAATCAGGCGCTGTATGACGCGCTAACCGTGCTCCAGCACCGCGGCCAGGACGCTGCCGGTATCGTGACCAGCCACGACGGCCGGTTGTTCCTGCGCAAGGATAACGGCCTGGTGCGCGACGTCTTCCAGCAGCGCCACATGCAGCGCCTGGTGGGCAGCATCGGCATCGGCCATGTGCGTTACCCGACCGCCGGCAGCTCGACCTCGGCCGAGGCCCAGCCGTTCTACGTCAACTCGCCATACGGCATCACCCTGGCGCATAACGGCAACCTGACCAACGTCGAGCAGTTGGCCAAGGAGATCTACGAGTCCGACCTGCGCCATGTCAACACCAACTCTGACTCCGAAGTGCTGCTGAACGTGTTCGCCCATGAGCTGGCGGTACGGGGCAAGCTGCAGCCGACCGAGGAAGACGTGTTCGCTGCGGTTTCCCACGTGCACAGCCGCTGCGTCGGCGGCTACGCGGTGGTGGCGATGATCACCGGCTACGGCATCGTCGGCTTCCGCGACCCCAACGGTATCCGCCCGGTGGTGTTCGGCCAGCGTCACACCGACGAAGGCGTCGAGTACATGATCGCCTCGGAAAGCGTGGCCCTGGACGTGCTCGGCTTCACCCTGATCCGCGACCTGGCGCCGGGCGAGGCGGTCTACATCACCGAAGAAGGCCAGCTGTTCACCAAGCAGTGCGCGCAAAGCCCGAAACTGCAGCCGTGCATCTTCGAGCACGTCTACCTGGCCCGCCCGGACTCGATCATCGACGGCGTCTCGGTATACAAGGCGCGCCTGCGCATGGGCGAGAAGCTGGCCGAGAAGATCCAGCGCGAGCGCCCGGACCACGACATCGACGTGGTCATCCCGATCCCCGACACCAGCCGCACCGCCGCCCTTGAACTGGCCAACCACCTGGGCGTGAAGTTCCGCGAAGGCTTCGTCAAGAACCGCTACATCGGCCGGACCTTCATCATGCCCGGCCAGGCCGCGCGCAAGAAATCGGTACGCCAGAAGCTCAACGCCATCGAACTGGAGTTCCGTGGCAAGAACGTGATGCTGGTGGACGACTCGATCGTGCGCGGCACCACCTGCAAGCAGATCATCCAGATGGCTCGCGAAGCCGGCGCGAAGAACGTCTACTTCTGCTCCGCGGCCCCTGCGGTACGCTACCCCAACGTCTACGGCATCGACATGCCGAGTGCACACGAACTGATCGCCCACAACCGCACCACCGAACAGGTGGCCGAGTTGATCGGCGCCGACTGGCTGGTCTACCAGGACCTGCCGGACCTCATCGACTCGGTCGGTGGCGGCAAGATCAAGATCGAAAACTTCGATTGCGCGGTGTTCAACGGTGAGTACGTCACCGGCGATATCGACGAAGCCTACCTCGAGCGTATCGAGCAGGCTCGCAACGACCTGGCCAAGGTGAAGAACCAGGCCGTCAGCGCGATCATCGACCTGTACAACAACTGATTTGGGAGCGACGGCATGACCGATCAATGGGATGCCGGTCGACTGGACAGTGACCTCGAGGGTGTCGGCTTCGACACCCTGGCGGTGCGCGCCGGTCAGAACCGTACACCGGAGGCCGAGCACAGCGAAGCGCTGTTCCTGACCTCCAGCTATGTCTTCCGCACGGCCGCCGACGCCGCCGCGCGTTTTGCCGGCGAAACGCCGGGCAACGTCTACTCGCGCTATACCAACCCCACCGTGCGCGCCTTCGAAGAGCGCCTGGCAGCCATGGAAGGTGCCGAGCAGGCCGTGGCGACCTCCACCGGCATGGCGGCGATCCTCGCCGTGGTCATGTCGCTGTGCAGCGCCGGTGACCATGTGCTGGTGTCGCAGAGCGTGTTCGGCTCGACCATCAGCCTGTTCGAAAAATACTTCAAGCGCTTCGGCGTGCAGGTGGACTACGTGCCGCTGGTCGACCTGGGCGGTTGGGAAAAGGCCATCAAGGCCAATACCAAGCTGTTGATTGTCGAGTCGCCGTCCAATCCGCTGGCCGAGCTGGTGGATATCAGCGCCCTGGCCGAAATCGCCCATGCCCGTGGCGCGCTGCTGGTGGTGGACAACTGCTTCAGCACCCCGGCCTTGCAGCAACCGCTCAAGCTTGGTGCCGATATCGTGTTCCACTCGGCGACCAAATTCATCGACGGCCAGGGCCGTTGCATGGGGGGCGTGGTGGCCGGGCGCAGCGAACAGATGAAGGAAGTGGTGGGTTTCCTGCGTACCGCCGGCCCGACCCTCAGCCCGTTCAACGCCTGGGTCTTCACCAAGGGCCTGGAGACCCTCAAGCTGCGCATGCGCGCCCACTGCGAGAGCGCCCAGGCGCTGGCCGAGTGGCTCGAGCAGCAGGACGGTATCGATAAGGTCCACTACGCCGGCCTGCCGAGCCACCCGCAGCACGCACTGGCCAAGCGCCAGATGAGCGGTTTCGGCGCGGTGGTCAGCTTCGAGGTCAAGGGCGGCAAGGAAGGCGCCTGGCGTTTCATCGACGCCACCCGGGTGATTTCGATCACCACCAACCTGGGCGACAGCAAGACCACCATCGCCCATCCGGCGACCACCTCCCACGGCCGCCTGACGCCGCAGGAGCGTGAAGCGGCGGGTATCCGTGACAGCCTGGTGCGCGTGGCGGTCGGCCTCGAAGACGTGGCCGACCTGCAGGCGGACCTGGCGCGCGGCCTGGCGGCGCTGTGATCGACTGGAAGGGTGGCGAGCCGGACCATAACGGTCGGGTGGCCCTGGTGACCGGCGCCGCGCGCGGCATCGGCCTGGGCATCGCCGCCTGGCTGGTCTGCGAAGGCTGGCAGGTGGTCCTCAGCGACCTCGACCGCCAGCGTGGGCCCACGGTGGCCAAGGCGCTGGGTGACAATGCCTCGTTCATCAGCATGGACGTGGCCGACGAGGCGCAGGTCAGTGCCGGGGTGTCCGAAGTGCTGGGCCGCTTTGGCCGGTTGGATGCCCTGGTGTGCAACGCGGCGATCGCCAACCCGCACAACCAGACCCTCGAGAGTCTGTCGCTGGCACAGTGGAACCGTGTGCTGGCGGTCAACCTCAATGGCCCGATGTTGCTGGCCAAGCATTGTGCCCCTTACCTGCGTGCCCATGGCGGGGCGATCGTCAACCTGACGTCCACCCGCGCCCGGCAGTCGGAACCGGACACCGAGGCCTATGCGGCGAGCAAGGGTGGCCTGGTGGCCCTGACCCACGCCCTGGCCATGAGCCTGGGGCCGGAGATTCGCGTCAACGCTGTCAGTCCTGGCTGGATCGATACTCGTGATCCGTCGCAGCGTCGTGCCGAACCGCTGACCGAAGCCGATCATGCCCAGCATCCGGCGGGCAGGGTAGGGACGGTGGAGGATGTCGCGGCACTGGTGGCGTGGCTGCTGTCGCGCCAGGCGGGGTTCGTCACCGGCCAGGAGTTCGTCGTCGATGGCGGCATGACCCGCAAGATGATCTACGCCTGAACGGCAAGTTCCAAGCTTCAAGCTGCAAGAGGGGACCGTGACGTCCCCTTTGTCTTTATCTGGGTCGAGTACGGTAGTGAGGGCGGCGAGAGCTTTTTCTTGTCGCTTGCCGCTTCAAGCTTGCGGCTGTTTTTCCCCTTTTTGAAAAAAAACTTCAATGGGGGTATTGACTTAGCATCGGTACCTGCGTAAATTTCGCGGCCTCAGCGAAGCAAACGCAACAAGCAACATCGCGGGGGTGATTAGCTCAGCCGGGAGAGCATCTGCCTTACAAGCAGAGGGTCGGCGGTT
>NZ_JBMDJI010000064.1:0-13492 GCF_057809115.1 Pseudomonas sp. FG47 | reverse complement strand
CGGTGCCGGTGGGCGTGGTGGGCGAGCTGTACCTGGGCGGCGAAGGCCTGGCCCGCGGCTACCACCGTCGCCCGGGGCTGACCGCCGAACGCTTCGTCACCAGCCCGTTCGGTGACGGTGCGCGGCTGTATCGCACCGGCGACCTGGCCAGCCAGCGCGCGGACGGGGTGATCGAATACCGGGGGCGAATCGACCACCAGGTGAAAATTCGCGGCCTGCGTATCGAACTGGGCGAGATCGAAGCACGCCTGCTGGAACAGGATGGCGTGCGCGAGGCCGCCGTGATCGCACGCGGCGCGCAACTGGTGGCCTACGTGGTGCCCGTCGCTGCCGGCACCGGCCTGGTCGACAGCCTCAAGGCAGCGCTCAAGGTCAGCCTGCCGGACTACATGCTGCCGGCGCACTTCGTGCTGCTCGAGGCGCTGCCGTTGTCGGCCAATGGCAAGCTGGAACGCCGGGCCTTGCCCGACCCGCAGGCCGGCGCGGGCGCCGCGGCCTACCGCGCCCCAGGCAGCGAACTGGAGTGCCAGTTGGCCGGCTTCTGGCAGGAAGTGCTCAAGGTCGAGCGGGTGGGGCTGGACGACGATTTCTTCGAACTCGGTGGTCATTCACTGCAACTGATCATGCTGCTGGCCCGTTTGCGCGGCGCCTTGGGCATCGAACTGGCCATCAACGATTTCTACGCACTGCGCACCCTGCATCAGCTGGCGGCGCACGTGCAGGCCGTCATGGCCGACAACGATCCGAGCGACGAACTGGACCTGATCTTCGGCGCGCTCGACGAACTGGAGGAACACAATGCTTAAGCCCCAAACCGCACGCTCGCAGGAGCTGGCCACGCGAATCGGCGGGCTGGACAGCGACAAGCGCCAGCAGCTGTTCCGCAAGCTGGGCGAGGCCGGGGTGAATGTAGCGCGCCTGCCGATCGTGCCAGCCATCGAGCGTGGCCCGCTGCCGTTGTCCTATGCCCAGCAGCGCCAATGGTTCCTCTGGCAGCTCGACCCACAAGGTTGTGCCTACAACCTGTGCCTGGCCCTGCGCCTGCGCGGCCCGCTGGAGCTGGCCGCGCTGCAGGGTGCCTTCGACCAGTTGCTGGCGCGCCACGCCAGCCTGCGCACGCGCTTCCTCGAAGTCGATGGGCAGGCCTTGCAGCAGGTGTCGGCCGACAGCGAGCCGGACTGGCAAGTCCTGGCGGCGCAGCCGGCAATTGGCGCCGAACAGCTGATCGATGCGCGCCTGCGCGATGAGGCCGCCACGCCGTTCGACCTGGCCCAGGGCGCACCGCTGCGGGTACGGGTACAGCCCCTGGGCGCGGACGACCATCTGCTGCAGGTGAGCCTGCACCATATCGTCACCGACGGCTGGTCGATGGGGGTGATGGTCGAGGAACTGCTCGAATGCTACCGCGCCGCTTGCCGTGGCGAGCCGGCGCTACTGCCGGTGCTGCCGATCCAGTATTCGGACTATGCCTTGTGGCAGCGCCAGTGGCTGCAGGCGGGCGAGCGCGAGCGTCAGCTGCAGTACTGGCGCGAGCGCCTGGGCAGCCACCAGGATGTGCTCGAACTGCCGCTCGATCGCCCGCGCCCCGTGCGCCAGAGTGGGCGCGGCGCGAGCCAGAGCGTGCAGTTGCCCACGGCGCTGGCTGTCGCGCTGCGCCAGCTCGCCCAGCGCCACGATGTCAGTCTGTTCACCGTGCTGCTGGGCAGCTTCCAGCTGCTCCTGCAACGCTATACCGGTCAGCCCGAGGTACGCATCGGTGTGCCGCTGGCCAACCGCAACCGCGCCGAGACCGAACGACTGATCGGCTTCTTCGTCAATACCCAGGTGATCAGCGCGCCGCTCGACCTGCATGGCAGTTTCAGCCAGCACCTGCGCGGCCTGCATGAAACCGTGCAGCAGGCCCAGGCGCACCAGGACCTGCCATTCGAACAACTGGTCGAGGCGCTGCAACCGGAACGCAACGCCAGCCACAGCCCACTGTTCCAGGTGATGTTCAATCACCAGGTGCAGCCAGCCGTGACCCAGGGCCTGAGCCTTGGCGAGCTGCAGGTGACCTTGCTCGAACAGGCGCAGCCCGGTGCCCAGTTCGACCTGACCCTGGACACCAGCGAGAACGCCCAGGGCCTGCATGCCTGCCTCACCTATGCCAGCGACCTGTTCGAGGCCGCCACCGTCGCGCGGCTGATGCGCCACTGGCAGCAGCTGCTGACGGCCATCGTCGCCGACCCGCAGGCAGTCGTTGGCAACATGCCGTTGCTCGAGGACGCTGAGCGCCAGCACCATCTGCGCGCCTGGAACCCTGCCACCCGTCCGTTCCCGGTGACACAGACCCTGCACGGCTGCATCGAGGAGCAGGCGCGCCGCCGTCCGCAGGCCATCGCCGTGACCTGCGAAGACCGTCAGCTGAGCTATGGCGAACTCAACGCCCAGGCCAACCACTGGGCTGCGCGGCTGATCGCCGCTGGGGTTGGCCCGGAAGTGCGAGTGGGGCTGGCGGTGGCCCGCAGTCTCGACCTGGTGGTCGGCCTGCTGGCCATTCTCAAGGCTGGCGGTGCCTATGTGCCGATGGACCCCAGCAACCCCCGCGAGCGGCTGGCCTACCTGATGGAAGACAGCGGCATCGCTTTGTTGCTGACCCAGACGACCTTGCTCGAGCGCCTGCAACCGCCTGCCGATTTGCCGCGGGTGCTGCTCGATGCCGAGCCGGGGGTGTCGAGTGACCCTGGCAACCCCGAGGTCGCCGTGCAGCCGGGCAACCTGGCCTATGTGATCTATACCTCCGGCTCCACCGGCAAGCCCAAGGGCACCTTACTGCCCCACGAGAACGTGCTGCGCCTGTTCGCCGCCACCGACTCGTGGTTTGGCTTTGGCGCCGACGACACCTGGAGCCTGTTCCATTCCCATGCCTTCGATTTTTCCGTGTGGGAGATTTTCGGTGCCCTGTTGCAGGGCGGTCGACTGGTGGTAGTGCCCCAGGCGCTCACCCGCTCACCGGAAGAGTTCCTGGCCTTGCTGGAGCGCGAGCGGGTGACCGTGCTCAACCAGACCCCGTCGGCGTTCCGCCAGCTGATGCAGGTGGCTTGCGCGCGGCCCGAGGTGCCGGCGCTGGCCCTGCGGCATGTGGTGTTTGGCGGCGAAGCCCTCGAGGTAGCCAGCCTGCGCCCGTGGTTCGAGCGCTTCGGTGACGCTCAGCCACAACTGACCAACATGTACGGCATCACCGAGACCACGGTGCATGTCACCTACCGCCCGCTGTCCCTGGCCGACCTGCGCAGTGATAGCGCCAGCCCGATCGGCGAGCCGATCCCCGACCAGACCTTGTACCTGCTCGACGCGGCCCTCGACCCGGTCCCGCAAGGCTGTATCGGCGAGCTGTATGTGGGCAGCGCGGGCCTGGCCCGTGGTTACCTGCAACGCCCGGCGCTCAGTGCCGAGCGCTTCGTACCCGATCCGTTCGGCGCCCCTGGCGCGCGGCTCTATCGCAGTGGCGACCTGGCCCGCTTCAGCCAGGACGGCGCGATCGAGTATGTCGGGCGTATCGATCATCAGGTGAAGATTCGTGGTTTTCGTGTCGAGCTGGGCGAGATCGAAGCCCGCCTGTTGCAGCACCCGCAGGTGCGCGAGGCCGTGGTGCTGGCCGTCGACGGGGTCAACGGCCCGCAACTGGTGGCCTGGCTGGTCGTCGCCAGCGAGCTTGACCCGGCCGCGTTGCGCGATAGCGTGCGCGCCGAATTGCAGCGCGATCTGCCGGCGTACATGGTGCCGAGCCACGTGCTGCTGCTCGATGCACTGCCGCTGACCGGCAACGGCAAGCTCGACCGCCGGGCGCTGCCGCAGCCGGACGCGACCGAGGCGCAGCGCGCCTATGTCGCGCCGCGCAGTGCGGTGGAGCAGGGCGTGGCGGCGATCTGGGCCGAGATCCTGCACCTGCCTCGGGTCGGCCTGGACGATGACTTCTTCGAACTTGGCGGCCACTCGCTGCTGGCGACCCAGGTGCTGTCGCGCGTGCGCCAGGCATTGGCGGTCGAGGCGAGCCTGCGGACCCTGTTCGAGCACTCCGGGCTGCGCGACTTCTGCGCGGCACTGGGCGCCGTCGACGCCGTGGACGGCGAGACGATCCGCGCGGTCGAGCGTGACCGGCCGCTCGCGGTGTCGTTCGCTCAGGAGCGCCAGTGGTTCCTCTGGCAACTCGACCCGCACAGCGCCGCCTATCACGTGCCCATGGCCCTGCGCCTGCGTGGCCCGCTGGACCTGGCGGCACTGCAGCACAGTCTCGATGCACTGGTGGCCCGCCATGAACCGCTGCGCACCACCTTCCGCCAGGACGGTGGCGAGCTGCTGCAGGTCATCGCCGATGCTGCCACGCTGGCGTTGCGCCAGGCCAGCCTGCCGCCTGGTGAGTCGTTGTCGGCGCGGATCGAAGCCTTCGTCCTGGCCGAGACCCAGCGCACTTTCGACCTGGCCAACGGCCCGCTGCTGCGGGCTTGCCTGGCGCCACTGGGCAGCGATGAGCATCTGCTGGTCCTGACCCAGCATCACATCGTCTCCGATGCCTGGTCGATCCAACGCCTGGTGCACGAGCTGATCGAGCTTTATGGCGCCGCCAGCCAAGGCCGCCAGGCGCAGCTGGCGGCCTTGCCGATCCAGTACGCCGACTTCGCCCAGTGGCAACGCCAATGGTTGGCCGGGCCCGAGCGCCAGCGCCAACTGGAATACTGGCAACAGCGTCTGGCTGGCGGCGATGCGGTGCTGGCACTGCCCAGCGACTACCCGCGCCCGGCGCAGATGAGCCACCGCGGCGGGCAAGTGCAGGTGCAGTTGCCCGCCGAGCTGGTCCAGGCCCTGCGCCAGCTGGCCCAGGACCAGCAGGCCAGCCTGTTCATGCTGCTGCTGGCCTCGTTCCAGCTGTTGCTGCACCGCTACAGCGGCCAGGCCGACATTCGCGTCGGCGTGCCCATGGCCAACCGCAATCGGGTCGAAACCGAAGCGTTGCTGGGCTTCTTCGTCAACACCCAGGTGCTGCGCGTCGAGGTGCAGCCCGAAGCCCGCGTGCTCGACCTGCTGCAGGCCAGCAAGGCCGCGGCGCTGGATGCCCAGGCCAACCAGGACCTGCCGTTCGAGCAATTGGTCGAGGTGTTGCAACCGCAGCGCAGCCTCAGCCACAACCCGCTGTTCCAGGTGATCTACAACCACCAGAACCGTGATCCGCGCGCGGCCCGCCTGGGCGACCTCGGTGCCTTGCAGATCGAAACCGTGCACTGGGACAGCGTCACCGCACAGGTCGACCTGGCCCTGGACACCTTCGATTCGGGCGACACCCTCGACGCGACCCTGACCTACGCCACCGACCTGTTCCAGGCCTCGACCATCGAGCGGCTGGGGCGGCACTGGCGCAACTTGCTGCAGGCCATGGTCCGCGACCCGGCGCAGCGAGTTGGGCAACTGCCGATGCTCGACCGCGCCGAGCTCGAGGCCATGCGCCCATGGAGCGTCGATGAGCCGGGCTATCCCACCGCGCGCAGTATCCACCAACTGATCCAGGCCCAGGCCGCACGCCGCCCCGAGGCACTGGCGGTAATCTGCGCTGACCAGCAGCTGACGTTCGCCCAGCTGGACACCCAGGCCAACCAGCTGGCGCACCTGCTGATCGCTCGCGGCGTAGGTGCGGAAACCCTGGTCGGCGTGGCCCTGGAGCGCAGCCCACAGATGCTGGTGGCACTGCTGGCGGTGCTCAAGGCGGGGGCCGCCTATGCCCCGCTGGACCTGGACTATCCCCGCGAGCGCCTGGCCTACCTGATCGAGGATGCCGGCATCAGCCTGCTGCTAAGCCAGTCGCACCTGGCCGCGCGCCTGCCGTTGCCAGACGGCCTGGACTGCCTGGCCCTGGACCAGGTCGAGCTGAGCGCGCAACCGGCCCAGGCGCCCCAGCGCACCGTGCAGCCGGGCAACCTGGCCTATGTGATCTACACCTCCGGCTCCACCGGCAAGCCCAAGGGCGTGGCGGTGGCTCACGGGCCGTTGGTCATGCATTGCCTGGCGATTGGCGAGCGCTACGAGATGAGCGAGCACGACTGTGAGCTGCACTTCATGTCGTTCGCCTTCGACGGTGCCCATGAACGCTGGCTCACCGCCTTGAGCCATGGCGCGCGCCTGCTGATTCGCGACGCTGGCCTGTGGACCCCGGAGCAGACCTACCAGGCCATGCACCGCCACGGCGTGACCGTGGCCGCGTTCCCGCCGGCGTACCTGCAGCAACTGGCCGAGCATGCCGAGCGCGACGGCAACCCGCCGCCGGTGCGGGTGTACTGCTTCGGCGGCGACGCGGTGCCCCAGGCCAGCTACGACCTGGCTCGTCGCGCTTTGCGTCCGCGCTACATCATCAATGGCTATGGTCCTACCGAAACCGTGGTTACCCCGCTGATCTGGAAGGCCGGCGAGCAGGATGCTTGCGACGCCGCCTATGCACCGATCGGTACGCGCATTGGCGATCGCAGCGTACGGGTGCTTGACGACCAGCTCGAGCGGGTACCGCTTGGCCACCCCGGCGAGCTCTACCTGGGCGGTGCGGGCCTGGCTCGCGGCTACCTGCGTCGCCCCGGGTTGACGGCCGAGCGTTTCGTGCCCGATCCACACGGCGCGCCGGGCGCGCGTACCTACCGCAGTGGCGACCTGGTGCGCCAGCGGGTCGACGGCGTGGTCGATTACCTGGGCCGCGTCGACCATCAGGTCAAGGTGCGTGGCTTCCGGATCGAACTGGGTGAGATCGAGGCCTGCCTGCAAGGCGTGGCCGCGGTGCGCGAGGCGCTGGTGATCGCCCGCCAGGGGCCGACCGGCGCGCAGCTGGTCGGCTACGTGGTGGCGCAGCAGGCGCTGGACGCGGCGGGCCAGGAGGCCCTGCGCGACCAGCTCAACCTGCACCTGAAGGCCAACCTGCCGGGCTACATGATCCCCAGCTACCTGATGCTGCTCGAAGGCTTCGCCCTCACGCCCAACGGCAAGATCGACCGCAAGGCCCTGCCCGAGGTCGATGCCAGCGCCCTGCAACGTCACTTCGTGGCGCCACGGCCTGGGCTGGAGCAACAGGTGGCCGAGGTCTGGCAGGCCGTGCTCAAGCTCGAGCGGGTCGGTCGCGACGACAACTTCTTCGAACTGGGCGGGCACTCGCTGCTCGCCACCCAGGCCACCGCCCAGCTGCAACTGGCGCTGGCGGCCGACATCGCCCTGGACCTGATCTTCAAGGCCGCGACCTTGCACGAATACAGCGCGGCCCTGGCCGACCGCGTGAGCGCTGACCCTGAGCAGGACCTGAGCGACATGCATGATCTTCTTGACGAGCTGGAGACCCTCTGAGATGGCTGTACAGGACAACATTGCGCTGGTGCAGCGCTTCATCCGCCTGCCTCTGGCCCAGCGCAAGGTCTTTTTGCACAAGCTCGCCGAGCGTGGCATGAGCCTGAGTAACCTGCCGATCCCGGCCATGCACGAGGAGCTCGATGCGCTGCCGCTGTCCTACGCCCAGCAACGCCAGTGGTTCCTCTGGCAGCTGGAGCCGCACAGCAGCGCCTACCACATCACCAGCGCCCTGAGTCTGGAGGGCCCGCTCGACCTGGCGGCCCTGCAGCAGGCTTTCGATGACCTGCTGGCGCGCCATGCCTCGCTGCGCACGCGTTTCGTCGCCGACGACGGGCAGCCGCGCCAGGTGATCGAGGCACAGGCCAGGCTGACGCTGAACATCGAAACGCTCGCCGACGCCGAACAGCAACCGCAGGTCGAAGCCTTCCTGGCGGCCGGCAGCAGCGAGCCGTTCGACCTGGCCCAGGCGCCGCTGGTGCGGGTACGCCTGCTGCGCCTGGCGGCGGACCGGCACGTGATGCTGTTGGTGCTGCACCATATCGTCGCCGATGGTGTGTCGATGCAGGTGCTGGTGGACGAGCTGATCCATGGCTACCTGGCCGCCAGCGAAGGCCGCGTGGCGGCCTTGCCGGCGCTGCCGATCCAGTACGCCGACTATGCCTTGTGGCAGCGGCGCTGGATGGAAGCCGGCGAGCGTGATCGCCAACTGGACTACTGGAAAGCCCAGCTGGGCGATGAGCACCCGCTGCTGCAACTGCCGCTGGACTACCCGCGCCCGGCCGAACAGAGCCTGCGTGGCGCCAGTATCGAACTGGCCCTGCCCAACGATCTGGCCCAGGGCCTGCGCACGCTGGCGCAGCGCCAGGGGGTGACGCCGTTCGTGGTGCTGCTGGCGGCCCTGCAACTGCTGCTGCACCGCTACAGCGGCCAGGCGCAGGTACGCGTCGGCGTGGCCCTGGCCAACCGCAACCGCGTGGAAACCCGTGGCCTGATCGGTTTCTTCATCAACACCCAGGTGCTGGTCGCGCGGATCGACGGCCAGGCCTCGTTCAACGACCTGCTGGCGCAGGTCGGGACCGCCAGTCGCGAAGCCCAGGCCCACCAGGACCTGCCGTTCGAGCAACTGGTCGATGCCTTGCAGGTCCAGCGCGATCTCAGCCATGGCGCGTTGTTCCAGGTGATGCACAACCACCAGAACGACCTGGGCCAGGTGCAACTGCCGCCCGGCATGCCATTGCAGGTGCGCCAGCTGCCGCTGGACAACGGCCACAGCAAGTTCGACCTGACCCTGGAAACCGTCGAGCAGGGCCAGGACATCAGCGCGCGTTTCATCTATGCCAGCGACTTGTTCGCCGAGCGCACCGTGCGGCAGATGGCCGAGCACTGGCTGGCCTTGCTGCAGGCGGTGATCGCCGAGCCGGGCAGGGCGCTGGGTGAAATTTCCCTGGCGCCGCTCAGCCAGCCTGACTACCAGATGCTGCCGGCGCCGGACTGCGCCGGCATTCATCAACTGCTCGAGCAACAGGCTGCGCGTCAACCCGAGGCGATTGCCGTGGTCTGTGGCGAGCGGCAACTGAGCTATGCCGAGCTCGACCAATGGAGCAACCGCCTGGCGACGCGCCTGCGCGCCAGCGGCGTGGGCCCGGAAGTGGCAGTGGGCCTGGCGCTGGAGCGTTCGGTGGAGCTGCTGGTGGCGATGCTGGCGGTCCTCAAGGCGGGGGGGCATTACCTGGCCCTGGACCTCGCCACGCCGCCGGCTCGCCAACAGGAACTGCTGGCCGAAGCCCAGGTGGCGCTGCTGCTGAGCGATGACCTGGCCCAGGGACGCGCGCCGTTGCAGGGCGCGTTCGAGCAGGTCCAGGTCGATGACTGCCTGGCCTGGAGCGCCGTGCCTGCTTCGGGGGGTTGCCCCGACAACCTGGCCTACCTGATCTTCACCTCCGGCTCCACGGGCCGGGCCAAAGGCGTCATGGTCAGCCATCGCGCACTGCTCAATTACCTCACGGGCCTGTACGCGCGTATCGACCTGAGCGCGGTACGCAGCCTGGCCATGGTCTCCACCGTCGCCGCCGACCTGGGCTATACCCAGCTGTTCGGTGCCTTGTGCGCCGGGCGTACCCTGCATTTGTTGGCCGGCGAGCTGGCCATGGACAGCGACGGATTCGCCGCCTACATGCGCAAGCACGCCGTCGATGGGCTGAAGATCGTGCCTTCGCACCTCGAAGCGCTGTTGTCGGCCAGCGACGCCGCGGCCGTGCTGCCGCGGCGTTGCCTGATCCTTGGCGGCGAGCACAGCGCGCCGGCGCTGCTGGCCCGAGTACGGACGCTGGCCCCGGACTGCCAGGTGTACAACCATTACGGCCCCAGCGAGGCCACGGTCGGCATCCTCGCCCGGGCGCTGGCGCTGGACAGCCAGCCGATCACGGTCAGCCTCGGCCAGCCCCTGGCCAACAGCCGCGTGCAACTGCTCGATGGCGACCTGCAGGCGGTTGCGGCAGCGGTGACGGGCGAGTTGCATGTCGCCGGGCCCTGCCTGGCGCGGGGGTATCTGGGCCAGCCTGGCCTTACCGCCGAACGCTTTGTCCCCGATCCCTCGGGCCAGCCTGGCCAGCGCATGTACCGCACGGGTGACGCGGCCAGCCTGGGTGCGGACGGGGTGACCTATCGCGGGCGTATCGACGATCAGCTGAAGATCCGCGGCTACCGCGTCGAGCCGGGCGAGGTCGCCGCTGCCCTGCAGCGCCTGGCCGGTGTCCGGGAGGCCGTGGTGCTGGCCCGCGACAAACAATTGGTCGCCTATGTGGTGCTCGACGGCGTCGATCCGGCCCAGCTGCGCCCGGCCTTGGCAGGCGTGCTGCCGGACTACATGGTGCCGGCGCATTTCGTGGCGTTGCCCGCGCTGCCGCTCAACGCCAACGGCAAGGTCGATCGCCGTGCCTTGCCGGCCCCTGATGCCAGCCCCGCGCAGCTCGCCTATGTGGCCCCGCGCAGCGCGCTGGAGCAAGGCATCGCGGCGATCTGGCAGGAGGTGTTGCAGCGCGAGCAGATCGGCCTTGGCGACAACTTCTTCGAACTGGGCGGCGACTCGATCATGTCCATCCAGGTGGTCAGCCGGGCCCGCCAGGCCGGCATCGTGTTCACCCCCAAGCAGTTGTTCAAGCACCAGACCGTGCAAGCGCTGGCCAGCGTTGCCGTGCTCGGCGACTCGCGCCAGCGTGCCGAGCAGGGGCCGCTGGCCGGCGCCTTGCCGTTGCTGCCGATCCAGCAGCAGTTCTTCGCCCGGGCCGTGCCCGAGCGCCATCACTGGAACCAGTCGGTGCTGTTGCAGGCGCATCAGCGCATCGATGCCCAGGTGCTGGAGACGGCCTTGCGCGCGCTGGTGGAGCACCACGACGGCCTGCGCCAGCGCTTCGACGAGGGCGCCCAGGGCTGGCAGGCCCGCTACTTGAGCCTTGAGGAGCAGCGCCAGCAATGGCAGGCCACGCCGTTGTGCCGCCAGCACCAGGGGGTGACAGGCGAGGCCCTGCAAGCCCTGTGCGAGGCTACCCAGCGCAGCCTCGACCTGAGCCAGGGGCCACTGCTGCGCGCCCTGTTGCTGGACCTGGACGATGGCAGCCAGCGGCTGTTGCTGGTGATCCACCACCTGCTGGTGGACGGTGTTTCATGGCGGGTCATCTTCGAGGACCTGCAGTGCGCCTATAACCAGCTGGCCGCCGGGCAAGCGCCACGACTGCAGGCCAAGACCGACTCGTTGCGACTGTGGGGCGAGCGCCTGCAGGCTCACGCCCAAGGCGCGTTGGCTACCCAGCAACTGGACTACTGGCTGCGCACCCTGGAGGGGGTCGACGGCGATTTGCCGGCGCTGCGCCGCGACGTGCCGCTGCGCCAGGACCGCCAGGCCACCGTCAGCACGCGACTGTCCGCGGAGTCGACCCAGCGTTTGCTGCAACAGGCCCCGGCAGCGTACCGCACGCAAGTCAATGACCTGCTGCTGGCCGCGCTGGCACGGGTGCTCGGCGACTGGACCGGGCGCGACGCTGTGCTGGTGCAACTGGAAGGGCATGGCCGCGAGGAAATCTTCGACGGCATCGACCTGACCCGCACCCTGGGCTGGTTCACCTGCAAATACCCGGTGCGCCTGCCCACGGCGGCGCACTGGCCGCAAGCGATCAAGGTCGCCAAGCAGCAACTGCGCGCAGTGCCGGACAAAGGCATCGGTTTCGCCGCCTTGCGCCACCTGGGCGAGCCCGAGGTGCGCGCACGCCTGGCCGCGTTGCCGGAACCGCGTGTCACCTTCAACTACCTGGGGCAGTTCGACGGCAGTTTCGCCGACGACACCCCGAGCCTGTTCTCGCCGGCCCGCGAGAGCAGCGGCGCGGAGCAGAGCGCCAGCGCCCCGCTGGGCAACTGGCTGACCCTCAATGGCCAGGTGTATGGCGGGACACTGAGCATCGACTGGAGCTTCAGCCCGGACATGTTCGAGCCCCAGGCCATGCAGGCCCTGGCCGAGGCCTATGGCCAGGCCCTGGAGGCGCTGGTCGAGCACTGCTGCACCCCGGGCGTCGTGGGCGCGACGCCGTCGGACTTCCCCCTGGCCGGCCTGGACCAGGCGAGCCTGGACGCACTGCCTGTCGACCTGGCGGCGGTGGAAGACATCCTGCCGCTGTCGCCGATGCAGCAGGGCATGCTGTTCCACACTCTCTACCACGCCGAGGCGGGCGACTATATCAACCAGTTGCAGGTGCCCGTCGACGGCCTGGATGGCGAGCGCTTCCGCGCCGCCTGGCAGCAGGTCATGCAGCGCCATGAAGTGCTGCGCAGCGGGTTCTTCTGGGAGGGCGTGCCGCAGCCATTGCAGGTGGTCATGCGCGAGGTCGCGCTGCCATTCGAACTGCTCGACTGGCGTGCTCGGGAGGACTGCGAGCAAGCCCTCGAACAACTGGCCCGGACCCAGCGCGAGCAAGGCTTCGCGCTGACCGAGGCGCCGCTGATGCGAGTGCAACTGGTACGCACCGGCGAGCAGCGTCATCAACTGATCTACAGCCATCACCACATCCTGATGGATGGCTGGAGCAGTTCGCGCCTGCTCGGCGAGATCATGCAGGCCTACCATGGCATGGCCCTGGCACCGGTGCAGGCACGCTGGGCCGACTATATCGAATGGTTGGGCGAGCGCGACGGGGCCAGCACCCAGGCGTTCTGGCAGGATCAACTGCGCACGTTGGAGACGCCGACCCGCCTGGCCCGGCGCCAGGTTGGCGGCGAGGCGGGGCAACGCCTGCATCGTCAGCACCTGGACCGCCAGGCGACCACGGAGCTGGCGAACTTCTGCCGGGCGCAGAAGATTACCCTCAACACCCTGGTGCAAGGTGCCTGGCTGCTGCTGTTGCAGCGCCACACCGGGCAGTCGACGGTATGTTTCGGCGCCACCGTGGCGGGGCGCCCGGCGCAATTGCAGGGTATCGAGCAGCAGGTGGGCCTGTTCATCAACACCTTGCCGGTGGTGGCCAGCCCGCGCCCCGAGCAGTGCGTGGCGGACTGGTTGCAGACGGTGCAGGAGGCCAACCTGGCATTGCGCGAGTTCGAGCACACACCGTTGTTCGATGTGCAGCGCTGGGCCGGGCAGGGCGGCGAGGCCTTGTTCGACAATATCCTGGTATTCGAGAACTATCCGGTGTCCGAAGCGTTGCAGGGCGCCTTGCCGGGGGCCTTGCAGTTTGGCCAGGTGCACAGCCACGAGCAGACCAACTACCCGTTGACGGTGGCGATTGGCGCGGCTGACACGCTGAGCATCGAGTACCGCTATGGAGCGGCTGATTTCCCGGCCGGCTTCATCGAGACCCTGAGCGCGCATCTGCTGGCGTTGCTACAGGCCATGGCGGGCGCGCCACAGGCGCTGCTTGGCGCGCTGCCCATGCTGACCGACGCCGAGCGCGACGAGCAGGCAAAGTGGAACACCACCGCCACCGACTACCCGCTGGAGCGCTCGATCCAGCAGCTGATCGAAGCCCAGGTGGACCGCGCGCCACAGGCCGAGGCCCTGGTATTCGGCGATACCCGCCTGAGCTACGCCCAGCTGGATGTCCGCGCCAACCAGCTGGCCCGTCACCTGATCGCGCAGGGCGTCGGCCCGGACGTG